>DAIRDJ010000334.1:0-1540 GCA_036796215.1 Geminicoccaceae bacterium | reverse complement strand
TCTTACTGCGTCATAAAGGTGCTGGCCTGCCCTGGATGGCCCACGTTCTGGCGCAGCACGGACATCGGTGAAGCCGTCGCGCGAGTTCGACGGCGAGCCTTCGTCGCAGCGTTGGGATCGAGGTGGCGACGTGGCGTTCCGGGCGGATCGGCAGATCCTCGGGGTCGGTAATCCTCGGGAATGCCAGGCGTTTTGCGTTCGCCGCGCCGGCCGGGTCCCGAGGGGGGAATCGTCTCCCGCTCGGAGATCAGGAAGCCGTAGGCGGCGATGCAGAGCGTGGCGTGGTGGTGAAAGCCTCGCCAGCCCCGGCCCTCGTAATGGCCAAGCCCAAGCTCCTGCTTGAGTTCACGATAGTCCCGCTCGATCCGCCAACGCATTTTGGCGACATCGACGAGATCGGCGAGAGGCGTGGTTGCGGGCAGCGTCGAGAGCCAATACTTGGTCGGCTCGGCCTCTTCGTCCGGCCATTCGACGAGCAGCCATTCCTCGGCACGCGGGCTGACGCGCTTCTGGTCACGATGCGCCGGACGCACGCGCACGGCCGCGAAGCGCGATTGCAGTGGGGCGTTCGTTCCCTCCCGCCAAGTGACCGTGTGCCACGCCTCCGCGTCCAGGCTCGTCGCCAGGTCCTTGGCCGACATTGGCCGGTGGTCCGTGTCGCGGCGCAGGCGCGAGGTCGGCCGGCCGCGGCCGCTCCAGGGTTTCGGCGGCAGCGGCCCCCGGCCGGGCGGCCAGACCGTGGTCGAGCCTTGCACGCCCATCACATAGCGAAGCTCGAGGTCCGTCACGCCCGCCCGGAACCCAGTGTCGTTGCCGTAGCCGGCATCGGCCAGGACGACGCCCGGCGCGACGCCGGCGGCCAGGGCCTCCCGGATCTGGTCGAGCGCGATCTCCGGTTTGGTCTTGAACACCACATCGTCCGGCACGCCGGCCTTGGCGCGGCGCTCGGCATCGGTCGCCCAGGCCTCCGGAAGATACAGGCGAAAGGCGATCGGCAGGCTCGCCGCGTCGTTGGCGGCCGACAGCGTCACCGCTACCTGGCAGTTGTCCTGCTTTCCGAGCTGTCCGCAGTATTGCCGCGCCACGCCAACCGAGTGTCGGCCCTTCTTGGGAAACCCGGTGTCGTCGACGATCAACGCCTTGATCGGCCCCGAGCGCTCGATCGCCGGCAGCACCAAGTCCCGCACCTTGGCCAGCACCCGATCATCCGACCACGGCGCCTTGCCGACGAAATGCAGCAACGACTGATGCTTGGCGGAAACCCGCTCCGGCGCGGTCACTGCCGCCAGCGGCTCGGCGCTCTTGCGCGCGATCGGCAACAACAGGCCGGCGCAGTAATCGGACAACGGCTCCGCCCGGTCCGCATGCCCGATCACCCCGATCAACGACGCCACATAGGCCCGAAACCGAGCCTCGCTCTCGATCCCGCGACGATCCATTCCACACACCGCATGTTGATGAACGAATCGCTATATCTACCACATCTCGCCGCCGCGAAACCCCGATATCTTGTGACTCAGTATGTGACTCAGTAAGACTA
>DAIRDJ010000333.1:0-1596 GCA_036796215.1 Geminicoccaceae bacterium | reverse complement strand
ACGTCATCGGCACCGGCGGCAACGACTTCCAGCAGGAGCGCGAGCAGTGGGACGACGGCAACAATGTCGTCGCCCTCGAGCCCGGCGTGGTCGTCGGCTACGAGCGCAACACCCACACCAACACGCTCCTCAGGAAAGCCGGGATCGAGGTCATCACGATCAGCGGCCAGGAACTCGGCCGCGGCCGCGGCGGTGGCCACTGCATGACCTGCCCGTTCCTCCGCGACCCGGCCTACTGAGCACCAAAACCAGGGAGACGAGACGATGTTCAACCTCAAGGGCCGCAGCTACCTCAAGCTGCTCGACTTCACCCAGCGCGAGCTGCTCTACCTCCTCGACCTGTCGCGCGATCTCAAGCGCGCCAAGTATGCGGGCTCGGAGCAGGCACGGCTCCAGGGCAAGAACATCTGCCTGATCTTCGAGAAGACCTCGACCCGGACCCGCTGCGCCTTCGAGGTCGCGGCCCACGACCAGGGGGCGCACATCACCTATCTCGATCCCTCGGGCAGCCAGATCGGCCACAAGGAATCGATGAAGGACACCGCAAGGGTGCTGGGCAGGATGTTCGATGCGATCGAGTATCGCGGCTCGGCCCAGCATCTGGTCGAGGAGCTGGCCCAGTATTCGGGTGTGCCGGTCTATAACGGCCTCACCGACGACTGGCACCCGACGCAGATGCTCGCCGACATGCTCACCATGGTCGAGAACGCCGACAAGCCCCGAAGCCAGATCGCTTATGCCTATAGCGGCGACGCGCGCAGCAATATGGGCCATTCGCTCTTGATGCTCGGCTGCATCATGGGCTGCGACGTGCGCATCGCCTCGCCCAAGGAGACCCAGCCCGCCAAGGACATCGTCGCCAAGGCCGAAGAGATGGCCGAGCGCTACGGCGGCCGGATGCTGATCACCGAGGACCCGAAGGAGGCGGTCAAGGGTGTGGACTTCATCCACACCGACGTCTGGGTCTCGATGGGCGAGCCGGCCGATGCCTGGAAGACCCGGATCAAGCTCTTGCAACCCTATCAGGTCAACAGGAAGCTGATGAAGGCCGCGGGCAACCGCCAGGTCAAGTTCATGCACTGCCTGCCCGCCTTCCACAACACCGAGACCAAGGTCGGCAAGGAGATCCACGAGAAATACGGCATCGCCGAGATGGAGGTCACCGACGAGGTGTTCGAGAGCCCGGCCAACATCGCCTTCGAGCAGGCCGAGAACCGGATGCACACGATCAAGGCGATCCTCGTCGCCACGCTCGGGAGCTGAGGGCCGTGCGCATCGTCGTCGCCCTCGGCGGCAACGCCCTGCTCAAGCGGGGCGAGCCGATGACCGCCCTGAACCAGCGCCGCAACGTCCGCATCGCGGCCGAGGCCCTGGCCCCCGTCGCCGCCGACCACGACCTCGTCGTCACCCACGGCAACGGCCCGCAGGTGGGGCTCCTCGCCCTTCAGGGTGCCGCCTACGACAAGGCCGAGGCCTTCCCCTTCGATGTGCTGGGGGCCGAGACCGAGGGCATGATCGGCTACATGATCGAGCAGGAGCTCGGCAATCTCGTGCCCTTCGAGCGGCCGTTCGCCACCATCCTGACGATGATCGAGG
>DAIRDJ010000332.1:0-1625 GCA_036796215.1 Geminicoccaceae bacterium | reverse complement strand
TGCGGATTCCGATGATTGCGGCCACTGATTCCGATCGAAGCCGGCCACCGATTCCGATTGAAGGCGGCCAGGGAGTCCGACGATCCCGGCCAGGGCGCTCCACATCGGCACGGTTATGGAGTCAGGCGGCGGGCGAGCCGTCAAGGCTGGAACGTTGGGCGGTGATCTTGCGCATCGACTCTCCCTTGAGGACCAGGCGGTGGGCGTTGTGGACGAGGCGGTCGAGGACGGCGTCGGCGAGCGTCGGGCTGCTGGCGATGATCTCGTGCCAGTGTTCGACCGGCACTTGGCTGGTGACGATGGTCGAGCCGCGGCCGTGGCGGTCGTCCATGATCTCGAGCAGGTCGCGGCACTGCTCGCCGGTGAGCGGCGCCAGCCCCCAGTCGTCGAGGATCAGCAGCTCGACCCGGCCGAGCGTCTTGAGCAGCCGGCCGTAGCGGCCGTCGCCGCGCGCCAGCGCCAAGGCTTCGAACAGCCGCGGCACGCGGTGGTAGAGCACCGAGCGGCCGTCGCGGCAGGCCTTGTGGCCGAGCGCGCAGGCGATCCAACTCTTGCCGACGCCGGTCGGGCCGACGACCAGCAGGTTCTGCCGGCGGCCGATCCAGTCGCCGGCCGCGAGCCTCTGGAACAGGGCGCGGTCGAGGCCACGGGCCGTCTGCCAGTCGATGTCCTCGACCACCGCGGCCTGGCGCAGGGCGGCAAACTTGAGCCGGGTGGCGAGCCGCTTGCTGTCGCGCTCGGCGGCCTCGCGATCGACCATCAGGCCGAGCCGCTCCTCGAAGCTGAGCGCGGCGATGTCGGGCTGGCGGCGCTGCTCCTCGAAGGCCTTGGCCATGCCGGCGAGGCCGAGGGCCAGCAGCCGCTCGTGGGTGGGATGGGTCAGCATCGTCCCTCCTGGGATCAGTGGTAGTAGCCGCCGCCGCGGATGTTGCGGTGGACCAGCGGCGGCGTGTCGGGAGCCGGTTCGTTCCGGTAGGCCCGGTCGAGGCCGTTCTTGAGGATCGAGGCGATCGAGCCGTAGGTGGTGGCGCCGATATCGAGCCCGCGCCGGCAGGCCGCCTCCAGGCGCGCGGCGCCGTAGCTCCTGGCCAGGCGCAGGATGCCCAGGCAGGCCCGGTAGCCCTGCTCGGGATGCGGCTTGGCCCGCAGGATGGCGGCGACCAGCCCGGCCGCCGCCGGCCCGATCTGCTCGGCCTCGCGGGCAATGCGGGCCGGCGTCCACTCGGTGTAGCGGCGATGCGCGCTCGGCATGTGCTCGGCCACCGTGCTGTGCCGGTTGCGCAACGCCGAGCGGGCATGGCTGGCCACCCGCTTGCCCTGGTGGAAGATCTCGATGGTGCCGTCGGTGATCCGCGCCTCGACCAGTTCGCGGATCAGCCGGTAAGGCACCGAGTAGAAATGGCCGTGCAGCTCGACATGGTAGTCGGGCGCGACCCGGCATTTCTTCCACTCCGCATAGCCGTAGGGCTCGGCGGGCAGCGGCAGCAGCGCCGGGCGATCAAGGCTGTCGAAAAACTCCCGGCGGCTGGCGCCGAGCTTGCGCATGAGGCGGCCGTTGAGGTCATCGACGACGTCCCGGATCGCGATGTTCAGCTCGCCGAGCGAGAAGAAGCGGCGGTTGCGCA
>DAIRDJ010000331.1:0-1654 GCA_036796215.1 Geminicoccaceae bacterium | reverse complement strand
CCAGCTCGGCCTCAACCTCTGGTTCGAGCTTGCGGTCGAGGCCGCGATCGCGGCCTTCACCTACCTCGTCCTGGTCGGTCTCCTCTTGCAGACCGGCCTCTTCATTCATCGCCGGACGGCCCGGCGGCGGGGCGATATCGTGGCGCTGGCGGCCGGGCTCGGCTGTGGCCTCGCCCTGACCGCCACCCTGCTGCGTCTCGCCGATGCGTCGATCTGGCCGCCGAGCTCGCTCTTCGTCGCCGTGGTCTATCCGCCGGTGCAGCTCGGCTTCGTCCTGCTGCTGGCTGCCGCCACGCTCGCCGCCCGCGAGGCGCAGGCCGGGCGGGTCGTGCTCTGGCAGGCGATGGCCGTGCTCGTCCAGTTCGGCTACCAGTTCATCCTGCGCGCCAACGAGACCATCGGCCACTGGCTCGCCTGGCTCGAGCCCGGGCAGATCGGCGCGCTTTGGCTCGGCCTCATCATCCTGGCCTGGGCTTTGGGCCTCGGCATCATGAGCGGCATCGGCCAGGCCGAGCCCGAGCCGTCCTACCGATCGGCCGAGCCCGAGACCGGCCTGTTGCGCGCCCGGCTCTGGGTCTGGCTCGCCGGCCTCGTGCTCTTGCCGAGCCTGCTGCTCTTTGCCCTCGGCTTTCTGGTCGAGCTCGATAGGGTCACCGCCTGGATCATGACCCTGGCCCTGCTCGCGACCCCGGCGATGGCCGTTGCCATCCTGTTGCGCACGGCCTTCAGCCTGAAGCGCGATGCGGATCCAGAACTCTTCGGATGAGCTCGGCCGCCGAGTTGCGCCGCGGTTGCCAGAAGCCCCGGTCGATCGCCTCGGCGAACCGGCAGGCAGTCTCCTCGAGGGCTCGGGGATTGGCCTCGACCATGAAGTCGCGGACCGTCTCGTCCGCGAGATAGGCGTCGAACAGCGCCTCGAAATGGTGGCTCTCGACGACACCCGTGGTTGCCGCATAGGCGAAGAGATAGTCCACGGTGGCGGCGATCTCGAAAGCACCCTTGTAGCCGTGCCGCATCACACCCTCTAGCCACTTGGGGTTGGCTGCCCGGCCGCGGACCACCCGGCCGATCTCCTCCTTGAGGTCCCTGATCCGTGGCCGTTCGGGGTTGCTGTGGTCGGCGTGCAGGATGACCGGGGTGCTGCCCTGGAGATGGCGGACGGCAACGGCGAGCCCGCCCTGGAACTGGTAGTAGTCGTCGCTGTCGAGGATGTCATGCTCGCGATTGTCCTGGTTGTGCAGCACCACCTCGACGGCTTCGAGGCGGGCACGGAGCTCGAGGCCGGCCGCCTCGCCCTCGACATTGCGGCCATAGGCATAAGAGCTCCAGGCGAGGTAGGCCTTTGCCAGGTCACCCATGTCCTGCCAGCCGCCGTCGTCGATCAGCGCCTGCAGGCCCGCCCCGTAGGCGCCGGGCTTCGAGCCGAAGAGCCGAAAGCTCGCCTGGCGGGCCGCGAGCTTGGGCGCGGTGCCGCTCGCCTGCAGCATCTCCCGGTCGCGCAGATAGGCGGCGCGCAAGGGGTTCTGGTCGAGTGGCTCGTCGGCCTCGGCGATCGCCCGCACGGCATCGTCGAAGAGTGCCATCTGCTCGGGGAAGGCGTCGCGGAAGAAGCCCGAGACGCGCAGCGTCACGTCGACCCGCGGCCGGCCGAGGA
>DAIRDJ010000330.1:0-1660 GCA_036796215.1 Geminicoccaceae bacterium | reverse complement strand
CACCTCCCTTGTTAACCATTGCCGCCCCGATCAGCCACCGCCCCAAAAGACCGGATGGGCGCGGGAAGGCGAGCCTTCCCGCCTTTCTTCCGATCAACGGCAGCGCGGGGCATCGCTCTGTTCTGTTGTGAACGCGTCACCAGTCCACTGGTACGCCGTAGCGGGCGATGACGTGGTCCTTGGTGAGGATGGTTCGATTGGTGCGTTGGGCGGTGGCGATCAGGGCGCGGTCGAAGGGGTCGGCGTGGATGGTGGGAAGGTTGGCGGCTTGCTCGGCCGTCTCGTGGTCGAGGGGCAGGGGCTCGAGGCCGTGGTGACGAAGCATGGCGCCGAGGCTCGTATAGGCGGCAGGGCAAAGGTCGGGGAGCTTGCCGAGGCGGGTCTTGATGGTGATTTCCCAGACGGTGGTGGCGGCGACGGCGATGCTCTCGGGGGTGTCCTCGAAGCGGCGGATGAGCGCCGGCGGGAAAGCCGGGTCGCCGGTATAAAAGTCGATCAGGGCGCAGGCGTCGGCGAGGAAGCGGGTCAAGCGATGCCCCAGGCGGCGAGCTCGGCCTCGGTCATCGGCTCGAGGGCGCGGGCGAGGTCGGCGCGGGTGAGGCCGGAGCGCTGAAACGCTTCCCGGGCCATGCCGAAGGAGGGGCGGGCCGTGGCGGGCTGCATCGGGACGAGGCGGGCGATCGGCTTGTTGCGCTTGGTGATGACGATCTCCTCGCCGTCGGCCACGGCCTGCAGCAGGGCCGAAAGCGAGGTCTTGGCCTCGTAGACATTGACTTCGCGCATTCGGAATCCTCGTTCTGGTCAACTACAAGACTAGCTCGGGCACCAGCCGAGGGCAAGCACCGCCCCAAAAGACCGGAGGGGGAGGCGCTGCCTGCCCGCCATTCTTCCCATAAGCAACGCCTATCATGACTCATGTGCTTGCACACAAATCGGCAAAACAGGCGTCATCTACCGCCGCATGGGCGCTCGGGATGTGTCGAAATATGCGCCATACCCTGAGAAATGAGTCGGTATAGGACGCAGAACCCGGGAAATGAGTCGATCTATGCGCCATAACGACTCCTTATGGCGCAGAATCCGGCACTTTTCGTTACAAATCGGGGCTCTTGAGCCCGGCGAGACGACGAACGAACCCGCGGATTCCACGAGCGAACCCGGCTGGGCGACGACTGAACCCGAGCTTTGCGAACGAACCCAGCCGGGCAGGATGCCGCAGGCAGCGCTGAAAACCATTGACTGCCAATGACATGGACCGCCATCGCAAGATCGGCATGAGCCGGCCGCCGCTGCCCCTCTTCGTCGACAGTCGCGCTGCCGGACGAACCTGACCAGCCAGTTGCAATTATGATAAAGTACCTATATTTCTCGCGCTGACTGGGCACCGGTGTCGAGCGTGTGGGGAGCGAGCCGAGGTGATCGGCTGCCATCGTGTCGCCGCCGGTGACGGCGAGCCGGCAGCCCGAGCCAAGGGGGCGGACGATTGCCGAAAGAGCACCCGCTCGCGGCTCCAAGTGAAAGGCAAGGTCGGCGATCGCAGCGCCCAAGTCTCGGCCAAACGACGCCGGCGCAGGAGCCGAGGCTCACGGCGGCGCGCCATGCAGACTATTGACAAGTCTTTGACATCTGACTCCCTGAGGCTACACATCCCCCGATGCGA
>DAIRDJ010000329.1:0-1668 GCA_036796215.1 Geminicoccaceae bacterium | reverse complement strand
GGCGCGAGACGAAATCGTCCTCGTGGGTGCGCATCCCCGCCCGGCCCTTGCCGCCCCGGCGCTGGGCGCGGAAGGTCGAGACGGGCACCCGCTTGATGTAGCCCTTGTGGGTCACCGTGACGACCATGTCCTCGCGCGGGATCAGATCCTCGATGTCGATGTCGAGCTCGGCGTCGAGGTCGATGAAGGTCCGCCTCGGGTCCGCGAACTTCTCCCGAACTGCGGCAAGCTCTTCCTTCATCACCTCGAGCAGCCGCTCGCGGCTCTGCAGGATCAACAGCAGCTCCTCGATCGCCTTGGCGATCGCCTCGAGCTCGCTCGTGATCTTCTCGCGCTCGAGGCCAGTAAGCCGCTGCAGGCGAAGATCGAGGATCGCCTGCGCCTGGCGCTCGGTGAGCTGGTAGTCGGCCCGTGCCGCTGCCGCCTCGCCCTCGACCAGGACCAGGAGCGGGCGGATCGCCGCGGCGGGCCAGACCCGCTCCAGCAGCCCGGCCTTGGCTGCAGCCGGATCCGGGGCCGCCCGGATCAGCTCGATCACCTCGTCGATATTGGCGACCGCGACCGCGAGCCCGACCAGCATATGCGCCCGCTCGCGGGCCTTGGCGAGATCGTAGGCCGTGCGCCGGAGGATCACCTCCTCGCGAAACGCGATGAAGGCTTCCAGCACCTCCTTGAGCGTCATCTGCACCGGCCGGCCGCCGTTCAAGGCGACCATGTTGACACCGAAACCGGTCTGCAAGGGCGTGAACTTGTAGAGCTGGTTCAAGACCACCTCGGGATCGGCATCACGCTTGATCTCGATGACGACCCGCACCCCGTGCCGGTCACTCTCGTCCCGGAGATCGGAGATCCCCTCGACCCGCTTCTCGCGCACCACCTCGGCGATGCGCTCGACCATCCGCGCCTTGTTGACCTGGTAGGGGACCTCATGGACGATGATCGCTTGGCGATCCTTCCTGATCTCCTCGACCGAGCACTTGCCGCGCACGGTCAGGCTGCCGCGGCCGGTCATGTAGGCCTGCTGGATGCCGGCGCGGCCGAGAATGATGCCGCCCGTCGGGAAATCGGGGCCCTGGACGATCTCGAGCAGATCGGGCAGCTCCAGGTCCGGATCGTCGATCAGGGCCACGGTGGCGTCGATGATCTCGCCCAGATTGTGCGGCGGGATGTTGGTCGCCATGCCGACCGCGATGCCGCCCGCCCCATTGACCAGGATGTTCGGGAACTGCGCCGGCAGCACCTCCGGCTCGTTGATGCTCTCGTCGTAATTGGGCCTGAAGCCCACCGTGTCCTTGTCGATATCGTCGAGGAGTGCCGCCGCAGGCCGGGCGAGACGCGCCTCGGTGTAGCGCATCGCCGCCGGCGGATCGTTGTCCATCGAGCCGAAATTGCCCTGCCCGTCGATCAGCATCAGCCGCATCGACCAGGGCTGCGCCATGCGGACCATGGCATCGTAGATCGCGGAATCACCGTGCGGATGATACTTGCCCATCACGTCGCCGACGATCAGGGCCGACTTGCGGTGCGGCCTGCCGACATCATAGCCGGCCTCGCGCATGGCATAGAGAATGCGCCGTTGCACCGGCTTCAGGCCGTCACGAACGTCGGGCAGCGCGCGGCTGACGATCACGCTCATGGCGTAATCGAGGTAGGAGCGTTTCATCTCCT
>DAIRDJ010000328.1:0-1677 GCA_036796215.1 Geminicoccaceae bacterium | reverse complement strand
CGGCAAGCGGCGCTCCCCCTGAACGCTCACCGCCCATACCCATACCACCCCGCCAGCGTGCCGTGTAGCGCGACAATCTGGATGATCTGAGCGCGACAATCGGGATGAGAGTCGAAGTGCCGCGACGGAGGAGAAGATTGCGGCGTCAGCGGCCGCGATCAAGTGTTTTCGCATTCTGATTGTCGCGGAGTGTCGCGGAGCGTCAGTCAGCGATGTCCTTGATTGTCGCGCGGGTGGGCGGGCGGCCAGGTCCCTTTCGGCGTTCGACGGCGGTGCGGCGGCGGTAGCTCTCGACGTTGAGTTCGAGAATCGTCGCGTGGTGGACGAGGCGGTCGACGGCGGCGAGGGTCATGGCCGGGTCCGGGAAGATCCTGTTCCACTCGCCGAAGGGCTGGTTGGCGGTGATCAGCATGGAGCGGCGCTCGTAGCGGGCGCTGATCAGCTCGAAGAGCACGCTGGTCTCGGCCTGGTCCTTGGTGACGTAGGCCAGGTCGTCGAGGAGCAGCAGGTGATACTTGTCGAGCTTGGCGATGGCGGATTCGAGGGCGAGCTCGCGCCGGGCGACCTGGAGGCGCTGGACGAGGTCGGTGGTGCGGGTGAAGAGCACGCGCCAGCCGTTCTCGACGAGGCCGAGGCCGATGGCGGCAGCGAGATGGGATTTTCCTCCGCCAGGCGGTCCGAACACGAGCAGGTTGTCGCCCTTCTCGAGCCAGTTGTCGCCGGCGACCAGCGCCATGACCTGGGCCTTGGAGACCATGGGGACGGCGTCGAAGTCGAAGCTGTCGAGGCTCTTGCCGGGGGGCAAGCGCGCCTCGGCAAGGTGGCGTTCGATGCGGCGTCGAGCGCGCTCGGCGAGTTCGTGCTCGGCGAGGGCTGCGAGGAACCGGGCGGCGGGCCAGCCCTCCTTGTCGGCGCGCTCGGCGAAGCGGGACCAGATGTGCTTGATGCCGGGCAGGCGCAGCTCGCCCAGCAGAAGGCCGAGGCGGGCCTCGTCGATCGGGTCGGTCGCGGTCATGCCGGGGCTCCCTCTGCGGGAGCGGCGGTCAGCACGTCGTAGGCGCTGAGCGGGGTCAGCGTGACAGTGACCTGCGGCAGGGCCTCGGGATCCGGAGCGAAGCGGGCGTGCAGATCGGCGAGGTCCGGCAGGTCACCTGCGTCGAGGCTGGCGTCGATCAGGGCGGCAAGATCGGCTTCGCAGCCGCGCTCGTGGGCGATGGCCAGCGCGCCGACGACGAGCTTGCAGGCCGTCCTCTCCGGCAGCGCCGTCATGGCGGCGTCGTAGAGCCGGCGATAGGCGTCGCGCGGGAAGAGCTGGTCACGGTAGACGAGCCCGGGCAGCGCGCCAGGCTTGGCCCTGAGCGAGTGGATGACGTGGCGGTAGTCGACCACATGGCCGCGACGGTTGTCGCCATAGCCGCGGCCGCGCGGGAGGGTCAACAGGGGCGTGCCGCCGAGGAAGACCTCGAGCCGATCATCGTGCAGTCGCACCTTCAGCCGGTGGCCGATGAGGCGCGAGGGCACGGTGTAGAAGACCCGGCGGAGCATGAAACCGCCGGAGGACGTCACCGTGACCATCGCCTCCTCGCCGTCCTCGGCGCGACGGTTCGGCAGCGGCCGCAGCACGGCGCGCTCGGCGTCGATGCGTTTGCGGTTGCGGGCGTTGCGGCGGCCGACCAG
>DAIRDJ010000327.1:0-1695 GCA_036796215.1 Geminicoccaceae bacterium | reverse complement strand
GACACACCCTACAGGTAGTGGCTGTCTGCGTTAACCGGATAGGCACGGGTTGAACTCGACATAATCTCCTCACAGTTCGGATCGATGATCGAACCCAGAAAACTGAGTCAAATGAAGCAGGACCTGCGCGACTTTGAAGCGATGCTTGGCAAGGAGGGCGTCTAACAAATCGATGGTCAGATGACTATCGATCCCGCGCTGCGAAGCAGGCGCCGGCAGCAAGCCGACGACAGGCCACCCCCAAGTACGCCAAGGTCGAGGCTCGGCTCGCCCGGCATCCGCGCTGACCTCCCATTTCATGCCCACCTTCTGCTCCTGGCTCAACGCCGTCGAGGGGCTTCTTCACCAAGCTCACCCAAAGACGGCTCAAGCACGGCCGCCGACATCGAAGCTGACAAGGATTGGTTGCTCACCGGCAGCCAGCCACAGCTTGCGTGGGCCAGCAATTTAGACTAGTCTTAGACTAGTCTGGAGATCGAGCATGGCCGAAATCAGTGCCTACGAAGCGAAGACCCATCTGTCCCAGTTGCTGGAGCGCGCGCGCCAGGGTGAGCGCATCGTCATCACCCGCCACGGCACACCTGTCGCCGAACTCGGCCCTCCTGGTGCTGTGCAGCAGGCCGACGCCAGTTCCCTGTACGAGGCGTTCGCGCTGCTGCGTGCCAGAACGACGCTCGGCCCCGACCTGACGCTAAAGAAGCTGGTCGAGGAGGGGCGGCGCTGACCCGGTTCATCGTCGACACCTCGGTGACTCTGGCCCTCTGCTTCAAGGATGAGTGGCACCCCGGGCTCGATCGATGCCTGCGGCAAGTGACGGCAGGCCATGCCGTAGCCCCCACGCTGTGGGCATTGGAAACCGCCGATGTCGTCAATCTCGCTGCCCGCCGAGGTCGCATCGCACAGGCTGATCGACGACACTTTCTCGACCTCTTCCAGATGCTGCCGATCCACCTCATCGCCACCGATCAGGCGAGCGCCCTCGGCCGGGTCGCCGATCTGGCGGAGAACCATACCCTGACCGTCTACGACGCTGCCTATCTCGCAGGCGCCTTGACGTTCGGCCTGCCGCTGGCGACCCGCGACAAGGCGCTGCTCCGGGCGGCGAACGACGCCGGCGTCGACCTCGTCCTCTGACGGCGCTTGTCGACGAAACGCCGCAGCCTGTCGGCCGCGCTACGCCGCCGCCGGCAGCGACGACAGCAGGCCCTTGACCGCGCTCGAGTGGATCACCTCGCCGGTCGCGGCGAAGGCCTCGTGATTGGCCGGGATCTTCGCCTGATCGTAGCGGTAGTTGACCAGCATGCCGGCCGACTCGGCGATGCCCTTGGCCGAGAGGTCGCCGAGCCAGTTCAGCCGCTCGAGCCGCGCACCGTTGCCGAGATGAAAGCGGGCCACCGGATCGAGCGGCCGGCTGCCCCGCTTCTCGCGCACGAGGTAATGCGCGCAGAGGCTCGTGAGCCAGGGCTTCAGCGCCTCCGCCTTGGCCGGATCACGCGGCCAGTCCGGATCGTCCAGTGCCGCAAGGGCGGCGCGCGCCTCGGGCCCGATGATCGGATCGTTCGCCTCGAGGGCCCGGGTCAGCCACGCCCGGAAACCCGGAATCGGTGAGAGCGTCGCGAAAAAGCGGAGCTGCGACAGCTCGGCCTCCAGCGCCGCCACCACCATCTTGATCAGGAAATTGCCGAGGCTGACGCC
>DAIRDJ010000326.1:0-1730 GCA_036796215.1 Geminicoccaceae bacterium | reverse complement strand
TGCTCGACATCGACATCAAGGGCTTTTTCGACACCATCGACCACGAGTTGCTGCTTCGCGCGCTGCGTCGGCACACCGACGACGCGTGGGTGCGGCTCTACATCGAGCGGTGGCTGAAGGCGCCGGTGATGTTAGATGGCGGTGAGCTTGTCGCGCGGGAGCGGGGCACGCCACAGGGCGGGGTGATCTCGCCGCTGCTGGCCAATCTGTTCCTGCATTATGCCTTCGACGCCTGCCTCACTGGGCCTGGATGCGGCGGGAGATGCCTGGCGTGCCGTTCGAGCGGTATGCCGACGACATCATTTGCCACTGCCGGAGTGAAGAGGAGGCACGGGCGCTCTGGGGGCGGCTCGATCGTCGCCTTCGGAATTGCGGTTTGGAACTCCATCCGCAGAAGACCAAGCTGGTCTACTGCAAGGATACGAACCGCAAGGAAGAGTTCGACTTCGTACGCTTCGACTTTTTGGGCTACCGTTGCCAGCCCCGATTGGCGAAGTCGTGCTACGGGCTCTTCGGCGTCTCGTTCCTGCCAGCAGCCAGCCCCAAGGCGCTCGTGGCGATCCGTCGCCGGGTTCCCCGCTGCGGCCTGCAGCGGCGCAGCGACAAGAGCCTGTTCGATCTGGCGCGGATGTTCGAACCCTATATTCGCGGCTGGATCGGCTACTTCAGCCACTTCTACAAGTCGGCGCTCTATCAGACGTTGCGTCTGATCGACGTCCATTTGGTCCGTTGGGTGCAGCGCAAGTACAAGAGGTTTCGAGCGCGACCTCGAGGGGCGCGAGCTTGGCTCGCGTCCATCATCAGGGCGTATCCTGATCTCTTCGTGCATTGGCGGCTCATCCATGGGAACGGCCGAACGCTGGGAGCCGTATGAGTCGAGAGGCTCACGTACGGTTCTGGGAGCGCGCGGGGGTGAGACTCCCCCGCGCGACTCGCTTGCCGCTCTATCGGCAATACACGATCTACGCCCGTGCCGGCGTCGAGCTGGATCGCTCGACCTTGGCCGATTGGGTGGGCCACGGCGCGGCCCTCCTGCAGGCCCTGGCCGACGGCATCACGAGGCACGTCAAGGCCGGATCGGCGCTGCACGCCGACGACACGCCGGTGCCGGTGCTCGACCCCGGACGCCAGCAGACCAAGACGGGACGATTATGGGTGCTGGTCAGGGACGAGCGGCCATGGGGCGGTCCGGCACCGCCGTCCGTCACCTATCTCTATTCACCGGATCGCCCTCCGCGGCCTGCTGGCCGCGTCTCCTCCGGAGATCGGATCAAGGGCCTCCTGGCCCTTGATAGGCGAGCACGCGCAGGCGCTGCTGGCCGGCTGCTCGGGCTTTCTTCACGCCGACGGCTATGCCGGCTTCGACAGGCTCTACGAGCCGGCCGAACTGGCATCGCTCACCGAAGTCGGCTGCCCGCCGCGGTCTGCTGACGGCGTCCCTTCCAGGGATCGGAGCGAAGGCCGCCTGGCCATCGATGGGCGCATGCCCGGCGCAAGCTCTACGACGTCCACGCCGCGACCAACTCGCCGCTCGCCAGGGAGGCGCTGGAGCGGATCGGCCAGCTCTTCACGATCGAGGCCGAGATCAACGGCCATGCGCCGGCACGCCGCCTCGCCGCCCGCCACGCGCAATCGGTGCCGAAACTCGACGCGCTCAGAACCTTTCTCGAGCAATCCCTCGCCACGATCAGCAAGAAGAGCAGCCTCGCCGGCGCCATCCGCTACAGCCT
>DAIRDJ010000325.1:0-1735 GCA_036796215.1 Geminicoccaceae bacterium | reverse complement strand
ACTTGCCCAGCGACGTCTTGCCCACGCCCGGCGGGCCGACGAGGCACAGGATCGGGCCCTTCAGCTTGGCCGACCGCTGCTGCACGGCAAGATACTCCACGATGCGCTCCTTGACCTTCTCCAGGCCAAAGTGGTCGGCGTCGAGCACCTTTTCGGCAAGGCCGAGGTCCTTCTTGACCCGGCTCTTCTTGCCCCACGGAATCGACAGCATCCAGTCGAGGTAGTTGCGCACCACGGTCGCCTCGGCGGACATGGGCGACATCTGGCGCAGCTTCTTCAGTTCCGCCATGGCCTTGTCACGGGCTTCCTTGGAGAGCTTGGTCTCCTCGATGCGCGCCTCGAGCTCAGCAGCATCGTCGCGCCCGTCCTCGCCCTCGCCGAGCTCGCGCTGGATCGCCTTCATCTGCTCGTTGAGGTAGTATTCGCGCTGGGTACGCTCCATCTGCGACTTCACGCGGCTCTTGATCTTCTTCTCGACCTGCAAGACCGAGATCTCGCCCTGCATCAGGCCGTAGATCCGCTCCAGCCGCTCGCCGACGTCGGTCAGCTCCAGCAGCTTCTGCTTTTCGGCCAGCTTGATGCCAAGGTGGCCTGCGATGGTGTCGGCCAGCTTCGCGGGCTCATCGATCTGGCCGATGGTGGCCACGGCCTCCTGGGGCACGTTCTTGTTCAGCTTGACGTATTTCTCGAACTCGGCCGTGATCGAGCGCGTCAGCGCCTCGACGGCGGCCGTGTCGGACACGACATCGTCGAGCAGCCGCACCTCGGCCTCGAAGAATTCCTGCCGGCCGGTGTAGCCTTCGATCTGCGCGCGTCCCTTGCCCTCCACCAGCACCTTCACCGTGCCATCGGGCAGCTTCAGCAGTTGCAGGACACTAGCGACGGCGCCGATGGCGAAGATGTCATCGGCGCCCGGATCGTCCTTTCCCGCGTCCTTCTGGCTGGCGAGCAGAATCTGCTTGTCCTCGCGCATCACGTCTTCGAGCGCCCGCACCGATTTCTCGCGCCCGACGAACAGCGGCACGATCATGTGCGGGAACACGACGATGTCGCGCAGCGGCAGCACGGGGAGGATCTTGCTGGTCATGGTCTGGAAGGCCCTTTCGCAAGGCACGGGGTCCCGGGAGGCGGCAACCCGGTGCCTCCATGAGACACTAAGACGACATCTTGGGTCTCGCGCCCCCGCAATCAAGGCGAGGGCGCCGCGAACGGCGGATCAGGCCGATGCGCCGTCCCGCTTTTCCGCATAGATCTGCAAGGGGCGGGCCTTGCCGTCGATCACTTCCTCGTTGACCACGACCTCCTCCACCCCATCCATATCGGGCAGGTGGAACATGGTCTCGAGCAACACGTCCTCGAGGATCGAGCGCAGGCCGCGCGCGCCGGTCTTGCGGTCGATGGCACGGCGGGCGATGGCGCGCAGGGCCTCCTTGGTGAAGGAGAGCTTCACCCCTTCCATCTCGAACAGCCGCTGATACTGCTTGACCAGCGCGTTCTTGGGCTCGGTCAGGATCGTGACGAGGGCGTCCTCATCGAGGTCGCGCAGGGTCGCGATGACCGGCAGGCGACCGACGAACTCGGGGATCAGGCCGAACTTCAGGAGGTCCTCCGGCTCGAGTTCCATGAGGAGTTCGCCGGTCTTGCGGTCATCGGGGGCCTTCACGTCGGCACCGAAGCCGATGCCCGAGCCCTTCGAACGCTGCGCGATGATCCGGTCGAGGCCCGCAAAGGCGCC
>DAIRDJ010000324.1:0-1818 GCA_036796215.1 Geminicoccaceae bacterium | reverse complement strand
GATGGAGGATCATGTCGTTGCGCCTGGCCCACTTGGCCATCGACTGGATCGCCGTATAGCCGATCACGAGGTCGATCATGACGATGACCGAGCCCAGCTCCTTGGCGAAGTCGGCCCGCTCGTACATGTCCTCCATGGTGGCGGCGGTGACGTTGAGATAGGTCCCCTTGATCTCGCCGGTCGCGGCTTGCGCCTTGTTCACCGCCTCCATGCAGTAGAGGAAGCGGTCGCGCCAGTGCATGAAGGGCTGGCTGTTGATGTTCTCGTCGTCCTTGGTGAAGTCCAGCCCACCCTTGAGCGCCTCGTAGACCACCCGGCCGTAATTGCGGCCCGAAAGGCCGAGCTTGGGCTTGACCGTGGCGCCCAGCAGCGGCCGGCCGAACTTGTCGAGCCTTTCCCGCTCGACCACGACGCCGGTGGCCGGGCCCTGGAAGGTCTTCATGTAGGCGACGGGGACCCGCATGTCCTCGAGGCGGAGCGCCTTCAAGGGCTTGAAGCCGAAGACATTGCCGATGATGGACGCGGTCAGGTTGGCGATCGAGCCGTCCTCGAAGAGATCGAGGTCGTAGGCGATATAGGCGAAATACTGGCCCTCGGTGCCCGGCACCTGGTCGACCCGGTAGCACTTGGCCCGGTACTTCTCGCAAGCCGTCAAGCGGTCGGTCCAGACCACGGTCCAGGTCGCGGTCGAGCTCTCGCCGGCGACGGCGGCTGCCGCCTCGATCGGATCGACGCCCTCCTGCGGCGTGATCCGAAAGCAGCAGATGATGTCGGTGTCCTTGGGCTCGTAGTCGGGCTCCCAATAGCCCATCTTGCGATAGGCCATCACGCCTGCCTTGTAGCGATCGGCCCCCTTGACGGTGTCTGACATGGTTCGGTTCCCTGGTTGAGCGTGAGAGGTTCAGGCGGCTTTCGCTGTGCCGAGCACGGGATCGAGCGAGCCCGCGGCGTAGCGCTTCGCCATGTCGGCCATCGGCAGGGCCTTGATGAGCTCCGCCTGACCCGCCGTGCCAAACGCCTCGAAGCGCTGCGCGCAGAGCTTTTCCAGCGCATCCATCGCGTGCTTGAGGAACTTCCGGGGGTCGAACTCGGCCTTCTTCTCCATCGCCACCTTCCTGAACTGGCCGGTCATCGCCATCCGGCAGTCGGTGTCGATGTTGATCTTGCGGACCCCGTGGCGGATGCCCTCCTGGATCTCGGGCACCGGCACGCCCCAGGTCTGGGGCATCTCGCCACCGTATTCATTGATGATGTCCTGCAGATCCTGCGGCACCGAGGAGGAGCCGTGCATCACCATGTGCATGGTCGGCAATTGCTCGTGGATTGCCTTGACGACGTCCAAGGCCAGGATGTCACCGGTCGGCTGACGCGCGAACTTGTAGGCGCCGTGGCTCGTGCCGATCGCCACCGCCAGCGCATCGACTTTGGTCCGGGCGACGAAATCCATGGCCTGGTCCGGGTCGGTCAGGAGCTGCTCCTTGGCGAGCGCGCCCTCGGCCCCCTGGCCGTCCTCGGCCTCGCCCATGCCGGTCTCGAGCGAGCCCAGGCAGCCGAGCTCGCCCTCGACCGACACGCCAACACTGTGTGCGAACAGGGCGACCTTGGCGGTGATCGCGAGGTTGTAGTCGTAATCCGCCGGCGTCTTGCCGTCGGCCTTGAGCGAGCCGTCCATCATCACGCTGGTGAAGCCATGCTGGATCGCCGAAAGACAGGTTGCCTCGTTGTTGCCGTGATCCTGATGCAGGCAGATCGGGATCTCCGGGTACATCTCGGCCAGGGCCTCGACCATCTTCCGGAGCATGAAGTCGCCGGCATAGG
>DAIRDJ010000323.1:0-1834 GCA_036796215.1 Geminicoccaceae bacterium | reverse complement strand
AAGCTCGGTCATCGTCACCACCAACCTGACCTTCGGCGAGTGGCCCGGCGACGCCGAGATGACCACGGCCCTGCTCGACCGGCTGACCCAGCATCGCGACATCGCCCTGACCGGCAACGCGAGCCGGCGCCGCAAGAACCGCGCCTGATCCCGCCGCCCAAAGACCGCATCGCGGGGGCGATCGCCGCGCCGCCTGCGGCTCCACGACGCTCTCCTCCGCGCCGCCAAGCCCACTCCACCGAGGGGTCCCTTTTGCACGCCGATAGGGGGTCCCGGTTCCATGCCGATTGACAGCCGGATGAATTCGCCGATCAGCTGATGGCGGGCCGGGATCCGTCGACGGTGTTCGACAAGAACGGCTCCTGGATGAGCTCAAGCGCGCGATCGCCGAACGGGCGCTGAATGCCGAGATGGACCATAAACTGGCGACCGAGGCGGCCGACGGCGGCAGCAACAGCCGAAACGGCTACGGCAGGAAGACGATTCTGACGGACACCGGCAAGGTTGGCATCTCGGTTCCACGGGACCGGCTTTCGACCGTCGATCCGCAGTTGATCGCCAAGCACCGGAGGCGACTGCCGGGCTTCGACGAGAGGATCGTGTCCCTCCGCGGCCTCCTGGCGGCGTTGCCTTCGGCAATTAGATCGATCGCCTGCTGACGATCGACTCTGCGCCCGGGGCATGACGGTCCGGGAGATCAATGGGAGATCCGGGGCCATCTCAACGAGATCCGCGGCGTCGACGTCTCGCCCGAGCTGCTCAGTGCGGTCACCGACGACATCCTCGACGGGGAGTGTCAGGAATTTCGTACGGTGGGTATGGGTTGCGCATTGCAGTTGTGGCTCAGGCGAGCGGGAAACGATCTTCGAGCAAAATCGCGAACTGAGCTCGGGCCACAGCCCACTCCCTGGCCGGCATCTTCCAGTCGCGCTCGGCGAGATGCAAGACCAGAAAGAGGAGCCTCGTCGCCGGCTCGTCGGTGGGGAAGTGGCCGCGGGTGGGCAAGTGGCCGCGGGTGCGGACGACCCGGCGCAGCTTGGCGTTCCTGGCCTCGATCTCATCCGTGGTGTAGACGACCCGGTGGATGTCGTCGGGGAAGGCAAAGAAGGCGATAACCTCGCACCAGCGCCGGCGCCAGGAAATCGCGATCGCAGGGTATTTCCGGCCCCAGTCGCTCTCGGCGAAGGCCTCGAGGACCTTGGTGGCGGCCTCGGCGTCCGCGGCCCTGTAGATCTCCTTCAGCCGAAACAGGCCAGAACGCCGTCGTCCATGAACTTCACGACATGGCCTCGAAGCGAGCTATCTCGCCTGCCACCGCGTTCTGATAGGCGCGCGGGACAGCACCCATCTCCTCGGGGTCGAGCCGGGCAGAGAGGGCCGTCGAGCCCACGAGGTCGACGAACATCACGGTCAGCTGCCGGCGCTTGGCCCTGCCAGGGATGGTGGCAGCGGGCGCCGTGGCAATCGGTTCGTCTCGACCCTCGCGAATCGCCCGAAACACGGCTTTGCGAGGGCCGAGCGGCAGGGCCAGGCTCGCGAGGTCGGCATCGGCCGGCTCGGGCAGGAGGTCGACCGTGATCTCGGCTGCAACGAACGCATCGGCGAAGCGCTGGAGACCGAGCCGGCCGAGCCATGCCTCGATAGCCATCGACGGTTCCTTTCGGTCGGCCCTCCCAGTCGCGACGCTCGATAGCGCAGCGCCGCCGCTGCCGCCACCGGGTCGTGGCCCAAAGGCCCGGCGATGCCGGCCCAGGGAAATCGCACAAGGAAATTGTAGACTCTTTTGGTGTTGAATTCTGCTCGACTGCCGCCGTGTGATCTTTCGGGAGGGCGG
>DAIRDJ010000322.1:0-1873 GCA_036796215.1 Geminicoccaceae bacterium | reverse complement strand
GAGCCGGGGCTCGGCCTTTCCGGCGGCCAGCAGCAGCGCTTGTGCATCGCCCGCGCCATCGCCGTCAGCCCCGAGGTCATCCTCATGGACGAGCCCTGCTCGGCCCTCGACCCGATCGCCACCGCCATCGTCGAGGAGCTGATCGAGGAGCTCCGCGCCAACTTCACCATCGTCATCGTCACCCACAACATGCAGCAGGCGGCCCGGGTCAGCCAGAAGACCGCCTTCTTTCACCTCGGCAAGCTGATCGAGTACAGCCCGACCGACGCGATCTTCACCTCGCCGCAGCACCAGATGACCCAGGACTACATCACCGGCCGGTTCGGCTGAGGGAACACGGATCCATGGAAAACCCCACCGAGGCCATGCAGCGCAAGCACACGGTCAAGTCGTTCGACGAGGATCTCGCCGATCTTGCCGGTGAGATCATCCAGATGGGTGCCTATGCCGAGCAGCAGATCGCCCAGGCCCTGAAGGCGCTGGTCGAGCGCGACGAGGATCTGGCCCTTCAGGTCATCGAGCGCGACCAGATCGTCGACCGGTTCGAGGAGGCGATCGACCAGCACGCGATCAGGATGCTCGCCACCCGCCAGCCCATGGCGGTCGATCTCCGCGTCATCTCGATGTCGCTCAAGCTCTCCAACGACCTCGAGCGGATCGCCGACTACGCCAAGGGCATCGCCAAGCGCGCCCGGCGGCTCAACAACAACCCGCAGCTCAAGCCCTTCGTCACCATCCCGCGCATGGCCGAGCTCGCCCAGGCAATGCTCAAGGACGTGCTCGACGCCTTCATCACCCGCGATGCCGAGAAGGCCATGGCGGTCTGGCATCGCGACGAAGCCATCGACGACCTCTACGACTCGCTCTTCCGCGAGCTCGTCACCTTCATCCTCGAGGACCCGCGCACCACCTCGACCGCCATCGACCTCCTGTTCATCGCCAAGAACCTGGAGCGCATCGGCGATCACGCGACCAATATCGCCGAGAAGATCCACTACATGGTGCACGGCGTGCAGATCAACCGGCCGCGCCAGAGCGGGGAGCACGACGACCAGTGAAGCCGCTCATCCTGGTGGTCGAGGACGAGCCACCGATCCAGAAGCTCCTCGCCTACAACCTCGCCGCAGCGGGATTCGAGGTGGCGCAGGCCTATGACGGCGAGGAAGCCATCGTCATGCTCGACGAGCGCACCCCCGACCTCGTGCTGCTCGACTGGATGCTGCCGCAACTCTCCGGCCTCGAGCTCTGCCGCCGCCTGCGCCGCCGCCAGGCCACCGCCCACGTCCCGATCATCATGCTGACCGCCCGGGGCGAGGAGCCCGACCGCCTGCGCGGCCTCGATACCGGCGCCGACGACTTCATCACCAAGCCCTTCTCCCCGGCCGAGCTCATCGCCCGCATCCGTGCGGTGCTGCGCCGCGTCCGCCCGGCCTTCGCCGAGGAGGTCCTCGAATTCCACGACCTCCGCATGGACCTCGCCGCCCACCGCGTCTTCCGCGGCGACAACGAAGTCCACCTCTCCCCCACCGAATTCCGCCTCCTTCGCCACTTCCTCGAGAACCCCGGCCGCGTCTTCAGCCGCAGCCAACTGCTCGACCGCGTCTGGGGCGCCGACCTCGACATCGAACTCCGCACCGTCGACGCCACCATCCGCCGGCTGCGCCGCGCCATCAACACCGGCGCCCACGCCGACCTCCTGCGCACCGTCCGCGCCGAAGGCTACTCCCTCGACAAAACCGCCTCGAACGGCAACGAGCCCGGGATGGTGGAAGAGACGCAAGAAGCAAGGGGAGGCTAGCCTCCCCTTGGACCCCACCGGTATTTTGGGGTGGGAGCTGGCTCGTGCCGTTGGCGGCCAACGCCACACGATTGC
>DAIRDJ010000321.1:0-1882 GCA_036796215.1 Geminicoccaceae bacterium | reverse complement strand
TCGACACCGGCTACGAGGCGCCCGCCGTCTATGCCTGGGCCAGGCGCGCCGGCTTCGCGCAGGTGGCGCCGGTGAAGGGTGTCGAGGGCTTCAACCGCGCGAGCCCGGTCTCGGGCCCAACCTTCGTCGATGCCACGGACGGTGGCCGGCGGCTGCGCAGAGGCGCCCGGCTCTGGACCGTGGCGGTTGCGACCTTCAAGGCCGAGACCTATCGCTTCCTCCGGCTCGACCGGGCGGGCGAGGATGCCATCGCCACGGCAGGCCGATCACCCGGCGGCCGGGTCCACCTGCCGGGCTGGGTCGAGAGTGAGTGGGTCAAGCAGCTGGTAGCCGAGCAGCTGGTGACGGTGAAGACGAAGCGCGGCTTCCAGAAGCTCGAATGGCAAAAGCTCCGGGAGCGCAACGAGGCGCTCGACTGCCGGGTCTACGCCCGGGCGGCTGCTTGGATCGCCGGGGCGGACCGCTGGCCCGAGCGCAAATGGGCCGAAATGGAACGCGAGCTCGGGGTCAAGGCGGCGGCGCCAATCCCAACGACGGAAACACCGCGCCATAACGCTCCTGCCCGCGAGGCTGCCGAACGTCCCGCCCATCGTCAGCCCGGCCGCGGCGACTGGCTCGGCGGCCGGCAGCGCAACTGGTTCTCGCGATGAGCTCAGCCGGCAGGCTCGAAGGGGTTCAACAGCCGGGCCCCGGTGCGTCGCACATCGGCGACGTTGCGGGTCACCAGCACCAGGTCGTGCCGGCGAGCGGTGGCCGCCAGCAAGCCGTCCACAACGGGCACGGGATCGGGCACGTCCAGCCGTCCCCAGAGGTCCACCACCGCCTCGTCGAGGCCGAGGATCCGCCCGGCGAAGGTTCGGCGGACCTGCTCGAGCCAGCCTTCCAGCACCCGCGCCTGGCCCTGGTCCTTGCGGCGGACCCGCTCGACGCCGCGGCGGATCTCGCCGAGCACGAGCAGGCTGGTATGCAGGCTCGAGCGCGGCACCGAGAGCGCCCAGCGGGATACGCTCGCGTCGCAGCGCCGGCCCTTGCGCAGCTCGGAGAGCACGTTGGTGTCGAGAAGATAGCTCAAAGCTCGACCGGCCGGCCGAGATCGCGTGGCCGGGCCAGAGCCTCGTCGACCAGCTCGTCCGGCAGCTCGCAGGCCAGATCGTCGAGCAGGGAGCGGTCCTGCTCTCCGGTCAGGAGGCGGTGCAGGGCGTCACGCAGCGCGTGGGCCTTCTCGGCATCGTCGCGCAGGCGTCCAGCCACCTCGCGCACCAGCGCCCGATCGGCGACATCGACAGTGACCTCGACGCGGACCAGGCCACGCCGCTCGGCGCGTTGGCGATGCGCGCGCGTCGCGCGCTTCTGGGCAGTGCTCACGACGCCTGCTCCTCGATATCCGATCATCTCTCGGTAATATAACCGGGTTATTGTCACAGGCAACCCATGACCACCTGGACCGAGACCGAGCTTCAGGCCCTCAGGCGCGCCTACGCCTCGGGTACGCTACGGGTCAGCTATGACGGGCGCAGTGTGGAGTACGGCTCGGCCGATGATCTGCTGCGGCGGATCCGGCTGATCGAGGGCGAGATGGCCCAGGCCCAGGGCAAGCCGAAGCCGCGGCGCAGCTTCGCCTCGTTTGCCAAGGGCTGAGCTTGATGAACTGGCTGGATCGGGCAATCGGTGCGGTGGCACCGGGGGCGGCCCTGCGCCGTGCCCGGCAGCGCCGGGCGCTGGGCCATCTCACCCGGGCCTACGAGGGGGCGAGAAGCGGCCGGCGGACGGAGGGGTGGGTGGCAGCCGGGACCAGTGCCAATGCCGAGATCGGCCCGGCTTTGGCTCGCCTGCGCGAGCGCAGCCGCGATCTGGTGCGCAACAACCCCTATGCCACCAAGGC
>DAIRDJ010000320.1:0-1884 GCA_036796215.1 Geminicoccaceae bacterium | reverse complement strand
TGACTGTGTTCATGGGTTTCTCCTGTGACACCCGACTTGAGGCGTTTCCTCCCTATTAGCTTGGCCGCGGCTCCCGCCGCGGCCATTTTTTTTGGTCAGGCGGGGAGGATCATCCTCCCCGCATCCGTTGTTCTTCCGATCAGCTACTCGACCAGGTGTTCCTCGAAAAAGGCGATGGTCCGCGACCAGGCCAGTTCGGCGGCTTCCTGGTTGTAGCGGGCTTCGTTGGTGTCGTTGTGGAAGGCGTGGTTGGTGCCCGCGTACATGTGAAGCGTGTAGGGGATGTCGGCGGCCTGGAGGGCGGCCTCGTAGGCGGGGATGCCGGCGTTGATGCGCTCGTCGAGTTCGGCGTAGTGGAGCATCAGGGGGGCCTGGATCCGGGCGGCATCCTCCGCACCCGGCTGGCCGCCATACCAGGCGACCGCCGCACCGAGCTCGGGCACGGCGACGGCGGTGCGGTTGGTCAGCGCCCCGCCCCAGCAGAAGCCGGTGACACCGAGGCGTCCAGTGGTCGCCTCGTGGTCGGCGAGAAAGCGGACGGCGGCAGCACTGTTGGCGACGGTCTGGGTACCGTCGAGCTGGCCGATCATCTCGCGGGCCTGATCCTCGTCGGCGGGGGTGCCGCCCAGGGGCGAGAGGAAGTCGGGGGCGAGGGCGACGAAGCCTTCGAGTGCTGCCCTGCGGGTGATGTCCTCGATATGCGGGTTGAGGCCACGGTTCTCGTGGATGACGACGATGCCGGGCAGCGGTTCCGTGGCGTCGGCCGGCATGGCGAGATAGCCGGTCATGTCGCCGGTGGCGCCTGTGAAGGTGACGCGCTCGATGGTCAGGCGGGGGTCATCGGGGGCGACGATCGCTGCCTTGGCATAGTTGCTCTCGAGCATGGCGATGGCGGCGGCGGCGGCGGCGGTGCCGCCGGTCACCTGGACCATGCGGTCGATGAAGCGGCGGCGATCGAGATGCTCGTGGGTGTAGGCGTCGTAGAGCTTGATCCACTCTTGCCGAAGTCGTGCTGCCATACCGCGTCCCTTTTCTTGCCGTCCGACGTTGCCACCGGAAGTAGCGTTGGCAGCGAGCGGCGCAAGGTCGCTGCCGCTTTTTTGGGCATGATTGACAGGCTGCCGGCCGGAGCGGCATGGTTTCCGACGACTGACCCGAAAGTGGCGGTGGGGGTTCGAGGGAACGAGCGATGTTCGATGAGATGCGGGGTGACGGAGACGCGTGCCGGCCGGCCTATGCGCTGGTCAAGGAGTGGCTGGAGCGGACCCCGCACGATCTGATGCGGCGCAAGGAGCTCGAGGCCGAAGCCTTGTTTCGTCGGATCGGGATCACCTTTGCGGTCTATACCGAAGGGGGCGATCCAGAGCGGCTCATTCCCTTCGATCTCATCCCCCGGGTGCTGGATGCCGCCGAGTGGGAGCTGCTCGCGACCGGCCTCGAGCAGCGGGTCAAGGCGCTCAATCGCTTCGTTGCCGATGTCTACGGGCCGCGCGAGATCATCAAGGCCGGCACGGTGCCCGAGCGGCTGATCCGGGGCAACGAGGCCTTCGAGGCGCAGATGGTCGGGGTCGAGGTGCCGGGCGGCATCTACACCCATATCGCCGGGATCGACATGGTCCGGGTCGGGCCCGAGGAGTTCTACGTCCTCGAGGACAACGGCCGCACCCCGTCCGGGGTCTCCTACATGCTGGAGAACCGCGAGGTGATGATGCGGCTGTTTCCGGATCTTTTCGCCCGCCAGGCGATCCAGCCGGTCTCGCACTATCCAGAGGAGCTGCTCGCCACGCTGACCAGCGTCGCCCCACCGAATTGCCCGGGTGAGCCGGTGGTGGCCCTCTTGACCCCGGGCTTCTACAACAGCGCCTATTACGAGCACTCGTTTCT
>DAIRDJ010000319.1:0-1895 GCA_036796215.1 Geminicoccaceae bacterium | reverse complement strand
GACATCCATGAGTGGGAGATCCGGAAATGAACATCATCGCCACGGGCTTCGAGCCGGAGCCCTCGCAGCCGAGCCTGATCGAGCAGCTCCGCCGGCACTATGTCGCGACGGGCGACGACGCCGAGTTCCTGCGCCACCTCGCCCGCATCCTCGTCGCCAAGGACGACGGAACCCTGCAGCTGGAGCCGATCCGGCACGGGGACGAAGGCGACACCCGCGGTGTCATCGTCACGGCGCCGCCGGGCGCAGGCAAAACCCGCCTCGTCAACGCCGCGCTGGACGGCCTGATGGAGGCCACCGGCACTGTCATGGGGGACGGGCATCACCCGATCCTGCGCGTCACCGTGCCCGCGCCGGCGACGCTGAAGTCGCTCGGCTGCGAACTGCTCGCTTCCACCGGCTACCACATGATGTCGATGAGGCAGGAGCGGTGGCACATCTGGTCAACGGTCCGCCACCGCTTCGGCGTCATCGGCGTCAAGCTGCTGTGGCTCGACGAGGCGCAGCATCTCATGGACCGGAAGGCCGAGGTGCAACAGGCGCTCGACACCCTGAAAACGCTGATGCAGGGCCCAAACGCCGTCGCCGTCGTTCTCTCCGGTGTGCCGGAACTCGTTCGCATCGCGGCGACCGATCAGCAGATCGGTCGGCGGTTTTCACAGATGAAGCTGACCGAAGGCCGCTCGCCAGGATTTGCGCGGCGTGTCGACAGGATGATCGCGAGCTACTCCAAAGAGGCGGGCCTCGGCACCGCGAAGGAGCCGGGCCTCGTCGAGCGACTTCTGCACGGCGTGGACGGCCGCTTCGGCCTCTGCGTCGAAACGGTGGTCGACGCGATCGCTCATGCGATGTCCCGCAAAGCCAAGGTGCTGGAGCGCCAGCATTTCGCCGAGGCCTGGGGGCTTGGGCGCGGCTGTGCCCCGGCCGACAACGTTTTCCTCGCCGAGGCGTGGGGCGACACGCCCCCGCTGGGCGTCCCGCCCTCGCAAGTCGAAGAGGTTAAGGCGAAGCGCAAGGGTAGGGGACGTCGATGATCCTGATGAATCCCAGCCTTCCCTTTGCCGAGGACGAGACGCCGATCTCGTGGGCGGCGCGGCTGGCCGCGCTGCACGCGAATTGCGGTCCCGATCAGTTTCTCACCGATCTGGGACTCTCCTCTCAAGCGCTCATGCGCGGCGACCCGAAAACCATCGCGCGACTTTCCGCGGCGGGCGGCGCCGATCCCGAGCTCGTACAGCGCAATGCCATTCAGCGCCTTGGCCGAGGGCGCGCGAGTCTGCGTGGTGAAGAGTTCCACGACGATTTTGCTCTCGGCATTCAGTCGAGGATCTGCCCCCGCTGCCTCGTGGACGACGTCGCCAGTGGGCCGAATGATATGCGTGTGTTGCTGCGAGGGAGGCTTCACTGGCTGTTCCCGACGATACGCGTGTGCCCAACGCACCATGTCCCGCTCATCGACATACGCGGCGATCTTCTGATTTTCGCGCGCCGCCCTATGTCCCTATACGCGACTGAGAACTGGAAAGCCGTGCGCGAGGCCGCCGAGGTGGCCGTCGAAGCGGCGCCAGGGGCCTTGCAGAGCTACGTCCTGGGGCGCCTCGAGGGCGAGAAGGGACCGCAATGGTTGGACGATCAGCAAATCCATCTCGCGGCCAAGGCTTGTGAGGTCCTCGGTGCGCTTGCCTTGCGGGGTGCGAGGCCCAACGCCGCTGCCTTCAGTCATGCCGAACGGGACGAGGCGGAGGCCGTCGGCATCGGCATTGCCCAACAGGGTCCCGATGCAATCCGGGACCTGTTCGGCAAGCTGCAGGCGCAGTGCCACACCGACGATGGGCACGCTGGGCCAAAGGCCATGTTCGGCTATCTGTTCGAATGGGCGACCGAGGCTGAGCGTG
>DAIRDJ010000318.1:0-1910 GCA_036796215.1 Geminicoccaceae bacterium | reverse complement strand
CGGCATCGCCGTCGTGGCCGCTGCCGGCAATGACGGGCCGATCGAGGCGCCGGTCTACCCCGCCGCCTACCCCGAGGTCGTGGGCGTGACCGCCGTCGATCGCTTCCAGCGCATCTACCGCTTCGCCAATCGCGGCGAGCATATCGATTTCGCCGCCCCGGGCGTTGCCGTCTGGACGGATGTCGGCCCGGCCGGCAGCGAGCAGACCGGCACCTCCTTCGCCGCCCCCTGGCTCACCGCCATCCTCGCCAACGAGCTGGCGCAAACCGGCGACCCGCTCGATGCGGTGCTGGCCCGCCTCGCCGCCGAAAGCACCGATCTCGGTGCCAAGGGCCGTGACCCGGTGTTCGGCCACGGCCTCGTCCGCCGCGTCACGCCTTGTGGAGCGAGCGGCTGAGGACGGCTCGCTAGAAACCGTCCGGCAGGCTCCAGCCCTCTGCCGCGCGACAGCTCCGCCCCGGATAGTCGGTGGCCGTCCCGTCGCCATCGGCGATGCTCAGCGTGTAGCTCCGGCAGAGCCGATCGATCTCGACGGGATCGGCAAAGGTCGCGGTCGCCATGATCAGGCCCTCGAGCCCGGAACGACCATCGGCAAAAGCCACGGGCTCGCCGCTCGGCCGCGTCTCCAGCACCGTGCGCAACTGCTCGCCGAGCCGCCGCCGGGCGGCGGGCTCGAGCCACGACCCGGGCTCGATGCCGACGAGCTCGCGCTCGATGCGGACCGCGCCGTCGAGCTCGGTCTCGACATGGCGGACCCAATGGCCGAGTTCGGGCACCATGTCGTAGCGCCTGACCCGGCTCTGGTTGAGCCGGCGGCCGGAGAAATAGCGGCAGGTCACAGGCACCGCCGCATAGGCGCCGAGCGGCCCCTCGACCGTCACCGGGGCCGGCGAATCGCATTCGAGCCTGGAGCCGAAGCGGCGCGTCTCGCCGGTCTCCCGGTCGGTCCGCAGCACCACCACGTTGTAGGCCTGGCGCGGCTGGCCACCGAGCGGCCAGAGCCCGGCAGGCGCGTCACCGCCGATCTCGGCGACCCGCGCATAGCGGCGACTGTCCTCGCGCCACGCCGGAAAAACCGGGTTGAAGCTCGCGACCCTGAGCCGCTCGTCACCCTCGCCCCAGGCCACGACCTGGCCCTCGACCTCGACCACCTCGTGGATCGTCTCGTCGCTGTAGAGGAAGCGGTCACCCACCCGATGGCGCCGGGCTGCGGCCGGCAGCTCGGCGGCGCGCAGGGCTGCCTCTTCCTGCGGCGCGCCGCGGTCGCCGAACCCGACCCGGGCCCGCGCCTGCGCCGACTCGAGCTCGAGCCGCACGGTCTTCGAATCGGCACACGCGGCAACGAGCACCAGGAGGCTCACCACGACCGCTGGCACCCGCAACGACGACGGCCGGCCGCCAGCCGGCCTCATTGCCAGCCCGCCGCCAGGAGCGCCCGCTCGACATCGGCCGGCAGCTGCTCGACCTCGCCCAGGGTCTCGACCACGGCATCGAGGACCAGCTGCGGCGCGCCGCTGGCGAGCGCGAAGCCCGGTGCGTCCGCGGCCAGCGGCAAGAGCTCGATTCGCGCCACCGTCTGCCAATGCGCCGACTCACCGGCCCGGCAGGCGACGCCGTGGCTCACCGCGGGATCCCCCCCCGCCACCTCGAGCGCGGTGCTGAACTCCCGGCAGATCTCGCCCGTGGCCGTGCGCACCGTGCCCACGGGCGTGACCTCGAGCGTGCCGTCCGCCAGTTCGAAGCGCACCGGCTCGCCACCGGCCGCGGTCTCCAGCGCCTGGGCGACCAGACGGTCGACGTCGCCTGCAGCGGGTGGCCCGCCCGGACCGGTGCCGGGCCAGGCCAGCAGCAAGGCGATCCCCGCCGCCAGCCCGACCCCACCCCCGACCGCACCCATCGCCGGCCAGGCC
>DAIRDJ010000317.1:0-1981 GCA_036796215.1 Geminicoccaceae bacterium | reverse complement strand
GAAAGGCGGTTTGGCCGTGAGCGTCCGGTGAGCTACGCGGCCTTTGGCGTTGACGCAGGTTCGGCTCGGACTTCGGCCCATGTCCACGGCAGGAGCTCGTCGATCTTGTTGATCTTGTGGTCGGCGATGCGGCTCAGGATGTCGGTGAGCCAGGCCTGGGGATCGATGCCGTTGAGCTTGGCGGTCTCGATCAGGGTGTAGGCGATAGCGGCCGCCTTGCCGCCGCCCTCCGAGCCGACGAAGAGGTAGTTCTTCCTGCCCAGAGCCACTGATTTCATCGCTCGCTCGGCGCAGTTGTTGTCGGCCTCGAGGTGCCCGTGGTCGAGATAGGGGCGCAGCTTTTTCAGGCGGCTCAGGGCGTAGCGGATCGCCTTGGCGAGTTCGGACTTGCCGGAGATGCGCGGCAGCTGGCTTTGCAACCACGTCTCCAATTCGCCGAGGATCGGTGCGGCGTGCGCCTGCCGGAGTGCTGCGCGGCTTTCGGGAGGCTGACCGCGGGCCTGCTTCTCGATGGCGTAGAGGCCGGCGATGCGTTTGATGGCCTCCTCGGCGATCGGCGAGGTCTGGCTCTGGACGATGTCGACGAACTTGCGCCGGATATGGGCGAGGCAGGCGACCTCGCGGCTGGTGCCCGAGCGGTAGAGCTCGTTGAAGCCGGCATAGCCGTCGGCGTGGACCCAGCCCCGATAGGCTTTGAGGTGGTTCCCTGGGTGCTCACCTTTGCGATCGACACTGAACTGATACCAAACGCCGGCGGATCGGGTCCGAGCCAGGGACGCTCGTCGCGGACATAGGTCCAGATGCGGGCGGTCTTGGTCTTGCCGTTGCCGGGTGCCTGCAGCTTGATCGGGGTGTCGTCGGCGAAGATGGCTTGTCCGGCCAGGACATGGCGGCCGATGGCGTCGGCCAGGGGCTCCAGGAGTGCCGTCGACTTGCCCACCCATGATTGGCCAGGAGGCCAATCATCCGATCTCCGAAGGAGACAGGGCCAGCAGGCCCTGGAGGGCGGCCAGTGTCGAGCGATCGAGGTCGATTCCGTCGCGCTCGAAGATCTGGCTTTGTCGGTAGAGCGGCAGATGCACGCCGTATTTGTTGACCAGCACATGCGCCAAGAGACCCGGTCCCGGCCGGCCACGCTCGATCGGCCGGGGCGGCAGAGGGGCCTGGACGATCGCCTCGCAGCACGAACACGCCAGTCGCGGCCGGACGTAGCGGTTCACGACGCAGCGGCCGGGGATGTAGTCCAACTCCTCGGTGACGTCCTCGCCAAGTCGCTTCAGTCTGCCACCACAGCCGGCGCAGGCCTCGCCCGGCGTCAGCACCGTCTCGGTGCGCGGCAGCTGCTCGGGCAGCGGCTTGCGCCTGGGCCTCCGTTTGGTCTCGCCCATGTCCTCCGGCGCCGCCGGATCGGCAACTCGGGCCAGCTCGATCTCGGTCTCCTCGAGCGCCAGATCGAGCTGATCCAGCGTCTCCGAGGTCGCCCCCCCGGGGTCCCCATGCGATCCTGATCGCATGGGGTGGCGCGAAGCGCTGCCGGCGCAGCCCCGCCAGCTGGTGCTCCAGCTTGGCGATGCGCAAGGCCTGGGCCTTGGCGAGCGCCACCAGACGCTCGGCGGCGAGGCGCAGTTCGGCCGGGTCGTCGGGCAGTTTCTGGGTCTCTTCGAGCATGGCCACGGCTAGCACAACGGCAGCTCGAGGGGAAACTCGAACATCCTCTAATGTACTGATTTTCTTGATCTTCAGCCCGCAGTGAGCGGCCGCCAGGTGCGCTGCGGGGCGCGCCAGTCAATGCCCTCCAAGAGCATCGCCAGCTGCGCCGAGGTGATCAAGATCCGACCATCCGCCGGCGACGGCCAAACGAATCTTCCTTGCTCCAGCCGCTTGCTGAAAAGGCACGCGCCCTGGCCGTCGAACCAGATCACCTTCACCAGATCGCCTCGCCGGCCACGGAAGACGAAGAGATGGCCGGAGAACGGATCCT
>DAIRDJ010000316.1:0-2010 GCA_036796215.1 Geminicoccaceae bacterium | reverse complement strand
CGTCGATTTCGTCCATGGTGCGGCCGGTATGCTGCACGTAGATGTCGTTCAGCCGCCGCTTGACGTTGAGGATCTCGCGCGCGTGGATCTCGATATCGGAGGCCTGGCCCTGGTAGCCACCCGATGGCTGATGCGTCATCACGCGGGCATTGGGCAGTGAAAAGCGCTTGCCCTTCGTTCCGGAGGCCAAGAGCAGCGAGCCCATGCTGGCGGCCTGACCGATGCACAGTGTCACGACGTCGCAGCGGATGTATTGCATCGTGTCATAGATCGCGAGGCCCGAGGTGACGAGGCCACCCGGCGAGTTGATGTAGAGCGAGACATCCTTCTCCGGGTTCTCCGCCTCGCAGAACAAGAGCTGGGCCGCGATCAGGGACGCGATCTGGTCCTCGATCCCGCCGGTGACGAAGATGATCCGCTCCTTGAGCATCCGCGAGAAGATGTCGTAGGCCCGCTCGCCGCGGCTGGTCTGCTCGACCACCATCGGCACGAGGGCAGCCTGTGGCGCTTGCGCCAGGCGATCCAGGAGCTGCGTTTCGGTCGGAACGTTGCGCACCATCAGGCCTCGGCCTCCTTCTTGCCCTTCCTGCTCTTCTTCGGCTCGGCTGCCGGCGCCGCTTCCTCGGCCGGCGCAGCATCCTCGGCCGGCGCAGCATCCTCGGCCGAAGCCGCAGCCTCGTCCTCGTCCGGGTCCCTCATGAGCTCCTCGATGCTCACCGTCTCGTCCGTCACAGTGGCGAGCTCGAGGATGAAATCCACGACCTTGTCCTCGAAGATCGGTGCCCTGAGCTGCTCGAGGGCGGCTGGCGTGTCGCGGAAGTGCTCGAAGACCTGCTTCTCCTGGCCCGGATAGCGCCGCGCCTGCTCCATCACCGCCTGCTGCAGCTCGGCCACCTCCACCTTGACCTCGTTCTTGATGCCGATGTCGGAGAGCACCAGGCCCAGTCGCACCCGGCGCTCGGCGATCTGCCGATACTCGTTGCGGGTGTCCTCCTCGGTCTGGCCCATGCTCTCGAACGTGCTCTCCGTCCGCTGCATCTCGTCCTGGAGCTGCTTCCAGATGGCGTTGAACTCGAGGTCGACCATGCCCTCGGGCACCGCGAACTGGCAGCGCTCGGCGAGATCATCGAGCAGTGCCCGCTTGACCTTCTGCCGGGCGATGCCGCGATAGTCGCTGCCGAGGCGCTCCTTGATCTTGGCCTTGAGGTCGTCGAGCGACTCGGCTCCCAGCTCCTTGGCGAAGTCGTCGTCGATGGCGCGCTCGGTCGCGGCCTTGATGTCCTTGACCTTGATCTTGAAGGTCGCGGTCTTGCCCTTGAGCTCCTCGCGGCCGTAGTCGTCGGGGAACGTCGCCTCGATCTCGCCTTCCTCACCGATCGACTTGCCGATCAGCGCCGTCTCGAAGCCCGGGATCATCTGGCCACTGCCGATGACGATGGTGAAATCCTCGACCTTGCCGCCCTCGAACGGCGTCCCGTCGACGCTGCCCTCGAAGTCGAGCGTCACCTGATCACCGTCGGCTGCCGGTCGCGGCTCGGCCAGGGGCTCGAACTGCCGCCGCACCTTCGCGACATTGGCGATCGCGTCCTCGACCCGCGCGTCATCGATCTCGACCACCTGGCGGGTCAGGCTGATGCCTTTGAGCTCGACGGGCGGCACCTCGGGCAGGATCTCGACGTCCATCTTGAACTGGAGATCCGAGCCGTCGTCGAACTTGGTCACCTCGATCTTCGGGCGAAGCGCCGGCCTCAGCTGGTTGTCGCTGATCGCCTTTTTCGAGCCCTCGTCGACCGCCTGCTCGAGGATCTCGCCCATCACCTGGCGGCCGTATTGCTTCTTCAACAGCGAGATCGGCACCTTGCCGGGGCGAAAGCCCGGCACCTTGGCGGTCTTGGCGATCGTCTTCAGGCGGGCCTCGACCTTGCCCTCGATCTCGGTGGCCGCGACCACAACCATGTACTCGCGCTTCAAACCCTCGGCCGCAACCTCGGTGACCTGCATGACCTTGCC
>DAIRDJ010000315.1:0-2251 GCA_036796215.1 Geminicoccaceae bacterium | reverse complement strand
ATGATCTGCGCCTGCATCATCGCGAAGTTGGCGCCGACGCAGACCCGCGGGCCGGCGCCGAACGGCAGATAGGCATAGCGATCGCGCGGCGCTCCCTCGGGCGCGAAGCGGTCGGGATCGAACCCGTTCGGTTCCTGCCAGAGCAGACGGTGGCGGTGCAGCGAATAGATGTTCAAAAACACCGTGTCGTTCGGCCGGATCTCACGGTCGTAGAGCCGATCCAGGCTGAGGACGTTGCGCGCCAGGAGGCCGACCGGCGGGTAGAGCCGCATCGCCTCCTCGAGCACGGCACGGCCATAGGGCATGGCCGCGAGATCGCCCGCTTCGGCGGCGCGCAGGCCGAGGACGGCCCGCGCCTCGGCTTGCGCCCGCGCCTGCGCCCGGCTGTCATTGGCCAGGAGATAGAGCGCCCAGGAGAGGGCGAGTGCGGTCGTCTCGTGGCCGGCGACGATGAAGAACTGCATATTGTGCAGGAGATCCTGGGCGGTCATCTCCCGCCCGGTCTCCGGATCGCGCGCCCGGATCATGTAGTCGAGAAGATCTTCGCTCGACGCCGGCCCCCGCGCCCGCCGGGCTTCGATCGCGGCCGCCACCATGCGGTGCATCGTCCGCACGGCACCGCGGCCGAGGATCTCGCCGGGCCGGGGCAGCCAGAGCGGGACGTCGAGAAAGTCCAGAAGCGAGGCCCGACCGACGGTCTGGAAATACCGGGTGATCGCTGCACCGTACGCCTCGGCGTCGAAATGCTCGCGGCCGGAAAGGGCCACCTCGCAGATGACGTCGAAGGTGGCGGACAGCATCTCGCGCACGATCTCGACCCGCCGCGCCCGCCGGCCGATCCGTGCGGCGGCCCGTTCGGCGGTCGCCGTCATCAACGGGGCCAGCGTCTCGACGTTGCGGGCGGTGAAGACCGGGGCGATGGCCCGGCGCTGCCAGCGCCACTCTGCCCCTTCGGCGGTGAAGAGGCTCGACCCGACGGCGGGGCGCAGCATCCGGATCATCACCTCCGACTTCGGGTAGTTGTCGACATTGTCCAAAAAGATCCGGCGCAGACCCTCCGGGCCCTGCACCATGTGCCAGCGGCCGGGGCCGGTCTTGCCGCTCACGATGGGCTGGTCATAGGCGATGTCGGGCACGATGCTGAGCACGTTGCGACGCACCGCACGGGCGCTGCCGAGCACGCCCAAGGGCCGCGGCGGTGGGGCGATCGTCGGTGGGGTGAAGAGGGTCGCGGTCGAAGACACGCTCATTCGTCACGACCTCGCAGCGCAATGCACACCTAGAGACGTCCTTCGGTTGTTGGTCAAAGGCCTGACTCGAGACCAATGTGGCGCATCGGGATCACGAGAAAACCCCGGCAACCGGCTTTGTGGCGGTCGAAAACGACGGCCGGGACGGTCGACGCCCTCGACTGGTGACTGCCACTTGATCGCAAGTGGCAAAACGACGAGCTTGCGGCAGCTGGCTCAAAGGCTGCGTGGACTGGACATGATCGTTCTGATGCTGGGCAGCGGCCCGTCCGTGGTGCGATGCCGCACGTGGCCCAGGGCACCCTTCGAGCGGATCGTGGCGATCAATAATGCCTGGGCGGTGCGCGACGATTGGGATGTTCTGATCCATCCCGAGGATTTTCCAGATGATCGCCGCCCTTCAGGCCTCGGCCCGGCACAGCGGGTGGTGACCGCCGCCGAGTATGTCCCGGCCAACAACGCTCATGGCGGGGTCGTCTATGCCGGTGCAACCATGGCGTTCAGCGCCGGCTACTGGGCGCTGCACGCGTTGCGGCCGAGAGTGCTGGCCTATCTCGGCTGCGACATGCTCTACGGAGCTGGCCGGACGCATTTCTACGGTAAAGGCACCGCAGATCCGCTGCGCCCCGATCCGACCCTGCAGGATCTCCGCGCCAAGTCGGGGCGGCTGGAATTGCTGGCGGCGCGCGCCGGGTGTGCGGTGGTCAACCTTTCGGCCGAGGTGACCCGGCTGAGCTTCACCCGGGCCGAGGTCGCCACGCTGACGACGCTGCGGCCGGCGCCGGTGGCCGAAGCAGCCGTCACGCGCGCGCTCGCAGCCGAGGCGGCGCTCGGTGCTGTCGTGCCCTCGGGTCGCTACTGGGAGGGTGCCGCACTCGAATGGGCAGCGTTGGCGGAGATCGACGCGCTTTGGCTGGAGGCGCTCGCTGAGTTCAGAGGCAGCCGAAACGATTCTCGGTAACGGGCGTTAACAGCGTGTTGACGAAATCCGCCTGATCGTG
>DAIRDJ010000314.1:0-2286 GCA_036796215.1 Geminicoccaceae bacterium | reverse complement strand
GCCGAGGCCGAGGTCCAGGCCGCGGTCGACGCCGCCAGGGCCGCCCAGCCCGGCTGGGCCGACACCGCGGTGATCCGCCGGGCCCGGGTCATGTTCCGCTTCAAGGAGCTGATCGAGCAGAACATGGACGAGCTGGCGCGGCGCGTCACGGCCGAGCACGGCAAGACGCTCGACGACGCCAAGGGCTCGATCACCCGCGGCCTCGAGGTGGTCGAGTTCGCCTGCGGCATCCCGCAGCTCCTGAAGGGCGAGTTCAGCCACAATGTCGGCGCCGGCGTCGACCTGCTCTCGGTCCGCCATCCCGTCGGCATCGCCGCCGGCATCACGCCGTTCAACTTCCCCGCCATGATCCCACTCTGGATGGCGCCCATGGCGATCGCCTGCGGCAACGCCTTCATCCTCAAGCCCTCGGAGAAGGACCCCTCCTGCCCGCTGCTCCTGGCCGAGCTGCTGCTCGAAGCGGGGGCACCCAAGGGCATCATGCAGGTGGTCAATGGCGGCAAGGAGGCGGTCAACGCCATCCTGGCGCACCAGGACATCGCCGCTGTCAGCTTCGTCGGGGCCACGGCCACGGCCGAGTACATCTACCGGACCGGCACGATGCACGGCAAACGGGTGCAGGCCCTGGGTGGTGCGAAGAACCACATGGTCGTGATGCCCGACGCCGATCTCGACATGGCGGTCGATGCGCTGATGGGGGCCGCCTACGGCTCGGCCGGCGAGCGCTGCATGGCGGTCTCGGTCGCCGTCCCGGTGGGTGACCAGACGGCGGATGCCCTGATCGCGAAGCTCGCACCCAAGGTCCGCCAGCTGAAGATCGGCCCCGGCACCGAGCCAGGGGTGGAGATGGGCCCGCTCGTCACCAGGGAGCACCTCGACAAGGTCCGGGGCTATATCGACCTCGGCATCGAGGAAGGGGCAGAGCTCGTCGTCGACGGCCGCGACTTCAGGATGCAGGGCTACGAGAAGGGCTTTTTCGTCGGCGGCTGCCTCTTCGACCGGGTGACCGAAAACATGCGGATCTGCAAGGAGGAGATCTTCGGCCCGGTCCTCTCGGTGGTCAGGAAACCCGACTACCAGTCGGCCGTGAAGATCATCAACGACCACGAATACGGCAACGGCACCGCGATCTTCACCCGCGACGGCGACGCCGCCCGGGCGTTCGCCAACGAGGTCCAGATCGGCATGGTCGGCATCAACGTGCCGATCCCGGTACCCATGGCCTTCCACAGCTTCGGCGGCTGGAAGCGCTCGCTCTTCGGCGACCACCACGCCCACGGCCTCGAGGCCGTCCGCTTCTACACCAGGCAGAAGGCGATCACGACGCGCTGGCCCACGGGCATCCGCGCCGGGGCCGAGTTCCAGATGCCGACGATGGGGTAGGAGCAGCCCCGCCGCTGCCGGTCGGCCCCGTTCGCGGCAATCGGCTTGCCGCCCTTTCGACGCCGATGGTATCCGAAGAGCCCAAAGTCCCGTCGGCAATGGCCCCGGCATCGGGGCCGACCCACGTCGGATCGATGGAGGAACGCATGGCGCTGTGCGCGGTCGAGACAGGGGTGGCGGCGCGGGCGCCTGCGGCAACCGGTCTGGTGCGGGTCGGCTTCGCGAGCCACGATGGCCACACCCGCAGCATCGCCCGGCACATCGCCGACCGCCTCGCTTCCGCCGGCCTCGCCGCCGAAACCCTGGACCTCGCGGGCAACCGCCCGGCGGCCGAGATCCTCGCCGGCACCACGCTCATGGTCGTCGTCGCCGCCGTCCGCTACGGCAGGCACCTCGCCCCCGCCCAACGCTTCCTCGAGGCCTACCGCACTCACCCCAACGCCCCACCCCTCGCCCTGGCCTCGGTCAACCTCACCGCCCGCAAGCCCGAGAAGCAGACCGCCGACACCAACCCCTACCTCAAGAAGCTGATCACGAGGCTCGACCTCCACCCCACCACCACCGCCGTCTTCGCGGGCCAGCTCGACTACCCCAAATACGGCTGGCTCGACCGCCAGATGATCCGCCTCATCATGTATCTCTCCGGCGGCCCCACCGACGGCACCAGCACCATCGACTACACGGATTGGGCGAGCGTCGACGCGTTTGCCGATGCGATCATGGCCGCCGTGCAGGCAAAAGCCGGATAGGAAGAAGATGGCGGGGAGGCTAGCCTCCCCGCCGGCCCCACCGGACTTTTAGGGTAGTGGCCGTTGGGGTAGCGGGATGAACGGTTGAGAGAGGGAGGTATTCCAGGTGGACCCGACAGACCGATCCGGTTGGCGAATTCGGCTCAGAGGGACA
>DAIRDJ010000313.1:0-2299 GCA_036796215.1 Geminicoccaceae bacterium | reverse complement strand
AACCGATCAGCACGAGCGCGGTCATCCAGCCGTAGAGGTCGATGAAGGCCTGGCCCAGGGGCACCAGGAGGAACTGGCCGAGCGAGCTCGACGCCACGATCAGGCCCAGTGCCCAGGAGCGCCGCTCGTCCGAAACCATCCGGCTGACGGCGGCCATGACCAGCGCGAAGGAGGCCCCGGCGCCGCCGACGCCGATCAGAAAGCCGGCCGAGATGTGCAGCATGGCCGGCGTGGTCGACCAGCTCATCAGGACGAAGCCGAGGAAATAGACGATGGAGCCCACGATGAGGACGCGCCGGGTGCCGAAGCGGTCGGCCAGGGCCCCGGCGATCGGCTGGCCGATGCCCCAGATGATGTTCTGCAGGCCGATCGAGACCGCGAAGATCTCGCGGCCCCAGCCATGGGTGGAGGAGATCGGCTCCAGGAAGAGCCCGAAGCCCGCCCTGGCGCCGAAGGTGACGACGGCGATCAGGCAGGCGGCGACAATGACGACCCTGGGGTCGCGCAAGGCCGTGGGCATGGGCGCTCCTTCACGTGACGCTCGTGCATAGAGCGCCCGGCACCATCTGCCCAGGGGCTATATAACCATATTCCTGGAAATACCGTTTGACAGGCGCCGCCGTGCGGCGCATATGTGCGCCATGGACATCGACCTGATCGCGTCGCGCCTCGAAGCGCTCGGCAATCCGACCCGGCTCGGGATTTATCGGCATCTGGTGCGCGCCGGAGCTGACGGCCTCGCCGTCGGTGACTTGCAGGAACGGACAGGCGTGCCGCGCTCGACCCTCTCGCACCACCTGCACAAGCTGATCGCGGTGGGCCTGGTGAGCCAGGAACGGCAGGGCACCACGCTCATCTGCCGCGCCGAGTTCGAGGTGATGCACGCCACCATGGGCTTTCTCGAGCGCGAATGCTGCGCCGATGCGGCCTGCCGGGCGGATGCGGCCTGATGGTGTTTGTCCGTTATTCCCATTCTCTTAGAAAGACCGACAAAGGAACCGCTCGATGAGTGCCCTCGTTGCCCGCCTCGGTGACGCCGCCCGGCTGCCGGACAAGGTCGTCCTCGCGATCCTCGCCATTCTGGCCGTCACGGCGGCCATAGCACCCGAGCAGGCCTGGACCAGCGCCGGCTTCGTCGTGGACAGCCTCCTGGGCGTGGCCCCCTTCCTCTTCGCCGCGATCGCGATTGCCGCCTACGCCAAGGCCAGCGGTGCGGACAACCTCATCGCCCGGGCGTTCACCGGCCGGCTCCTGCCGATGATCGTGGTCGCCAGCATCGTCGGCGCCTTCTCGCCCTTCTGCTCCTGCGGCGTCATTCCGCTGATCGCGGCGCTCCTCGTCATGGGCGTGCCGCTGCCGGCGGTGATGGCCTTCTGGCTTGCCTCGCCCCTGATGGACCCGTCGATGTTCGTTCTGACCCTGGGCACGCTGGGCATGACCTTCGCCCTCTACAAGACGTTCGCCGCCGTAGCCATGGGCCTGATCGGCGGCTTCGGCACCGCTCTCTTGATGAAGAACGGTGCCTTCAGCGATCCCTTGCGCCCCGAGGTCGGCAATGGCGGCTGCGGCGGGGCGAAGATCCGCAATCCGAAGGAGGTCGTCTGGCGTTTCTGGGAGGAGCCGGCCAGGCGCACGACGTTTGCGAAGAGCAGCCTCGATACCACGCTTTTCCTCGGCAAGTGGCTGGCCCTGGCCTTCCTGCTCGAGAGCCTGATGATTGCCTGGATCCCGGCCGAGCTCGTCGCCTCGACCCTGGGCGGGCAAGGCTTGCTGCCGGTGATCACCGCCGTGCTCGTCGGCGTGCCGGCCTACCTCAACGGCTACGCCGCCCTGCCGCTGATCGGCGGGCTCATCGGCCAGGGCATGACGCCTGGCGCCGGCATGGCCTTTCTGATCGCCGGTGGCGTCACCTCGATGCCGGCTGCCATCGCCGTCTGGGCGCTCGCCCGCCCCCCCGTCTTCCTCGCCTTTCTCGGCTTCTCGCTCGGCGGCGCCTTGGCTCTGGGCCTGCTCTTCAACGCCTTTACCTGAAGCACCGGCACCCGAGGCACCGGCACCCGCGGCACCGGGCCGGCATCAGATCGGCCGCGTCCTGGTGCCGCCGACATGGCGAAAGACGATCCCGCGCGCCGTCGCGAAATTGAAGACCATGGCGACCAGCGAGCCCGCGGCGACGGCGAGCGCCGGCTGCTCATAGAACAAGACGTAGCGCTCGATCAGCAGCGAATAGACACCGAAATTGATGGAGATGCCGATCGACTGGAAGAGCACGTAGGTCGAAAGCTCCTTGAGGATCGAG
>DAIRDJ010000312.1:0-2300 GCA_036796215.1 Geminicoccaceae bacterium | reverse complement strand
ACTGCTTGCGGCAGCTTAGCAAAAGAAAGTCGGCATAGCTAACGCTAATTGAGCCGAATGATTTCCCCAGATCTCTCAATTCTTGCTATCCGGCAGGATCTGCACGCTATCCACCATAATCACCGTCCGGGTCGGGTGCCGAGCGGGATCGGCGGCGGCGGTATCTCTCCTGCGATGACCCTGTCCTTGACAGGTCGCGGCTGTTGGCGTCGGAACGGCGCGCCCAGCGGGAGCGGCCTCTGTCCATGGACATCTACCTGCCCATCGCCGAGATGTCGGTGAATGTCCTTCTGCTGCTCGGCCGCGGCCCAGCTGCTCGCCTCCTCGACCTCCGGGGCGATCGCCCATACCCAGCGGCGCCGGGTCGATATCCGCATCGTCCTGGTGCTGCTGCTCACCGTGGGCGGGGTGATCGGCGGCCAGTTCGGCACCCGTGCCGCGATCCATCTGCGGGCCGAGCGGCTGCGCATCCTGCTCGCGCTTCTGGTGCTCGCGGTCTGTGGCAAGATGGCGCTCGACCTCGTGCTGCCGCCCGCCGACCTCTACAGCATCGCGGGCTGAGCCTAAGCGGTCAGCCGGCGGCCGGCGCCCAGTAGTCGAACACCAGCCCCTTCTCGCGATGCCGGGAGACGAGTTCGACGAAGGCCTGATGGGCTGGATGCGGCAGATAGGCGTCGCGCCCGGCCTCGTTCGCGAAGGTGACCAGCAAGCAGTGGCTGAAGCCCTGCGCCTTGGCCTCGACGCTCACGTCGCGGCCCCACTCGAAGCCGACGATCGCGGGGATCTGCGCCGGCAAGGCAGCGAAGGCCTGCTCCACGGCCGCGATCTCCTCGGCGGTCGTTTCGGGCTTGAAGGCGAAGAGGACGACGTGCCTGAGCACGGTGTCGGCTGGCTGGGACATCTTCAGACCTCTCCTGTGGTCCCCCGCAACCTAAGCACACCCACCTACGCCGGGGACAGCCGCCGCCGCAAAGTCCTGATGGGGCGTGGGGAAGATCATCTTCCCCACATTTCTTTCCTATCCTGTGTCACCATCACCCCGGATCGCCGCCGCCCGCGCCTTCAGCTCCGCCGCCCGCCCGGCCTCGCCCAGCCGCTCCAGCGTATAGGCGAGGTTCCCGCAAGCCTGCGCGATCGAGGGATGCGCCGCCGGCAGCCGCCGCTGGAAGATCGCCAGCGCCCGCTCCTCCATCGCTCGCGCCGCCGGCAGGTCGTCGAGCTGCTTCAGGACCACGCCGAGATTGCCGAGGGTTATGGCGACCTCGTGATGCTCCGGCCCGTAGACCTTTTCCTTGATGCCGAGCGCGCGCTCTTGGGCCTCCCGGGCGTCGTCCAGCCGGCCCAGGTCTTGGAGCACGATGCCGAGATTGCCGAGGGCTGTGGCCGTCGCGGCGCTCCCGCTGCCGTTCGCCCGCTCGGCCGTCGCAAGCGCCGCCTGCCAGAGATCCAGGCAGAGCTGCAACCGTGCGGCCTGCTGGAACGGCCACCAGCGCGACGCCAGCCAGCCCGCGTGTTCGGCTGGGGCCAGCAGCCGCTGGTGGTGCGCCGTCTCGCGCAGCCCCGACTCGTGGCCTCCGTCGAGTCGGCGCAGCTCGCTCGGCTGGCAGGCGGCATCCCAGTAGGCGAAGAGCGCTTCGTCGATCCGCCACTGGTCGCCCGGCCGGGTGCGCGCCAGTTCCTCGCGCTGCAGGTCCTGAAAATGCTGGTGCAGGCGGAGAAAGCCATCGGGATCGCCTTCGATCAGCGAGTAGCGGGTGATTTCGGGCAGGCCCACGGGCCCGATCAGCGCGCCGGGCCGAGTTTTCAGATGCGCGAAGAGCGGCTCGGCGAAGCGGCGGGCATGGGCGAGCGTGGTGAACGCGGTGGCGAGGCGCTCGCCCAGCTGGCTGGCGAACCGCGCCAGCACCGCCTCGGGTGCCCGGGCGAAGTGCTCGGGTGTGGGCGTGACGCCTTCGCCCACGAGATCGCGAAAAATGTCGAGCTGCAGGCCGAGATAGAAGGGCAGCCCTGCGGCACCCTCGCGGATCGCCGCCGCCACGTCCGGGTCCGGGACGGGAAAGGCCGCGAGGATCGAGGCCACCTCGGGATCGCTCAGCTCGCCGAACCGATGCGCGTCGATCACCGCCTGCCAATCGCGGACCGGCGAATGCTCGAATCCCGGCCATTCGACGTCGTCGCGACCGAGCAGGATGAAGCCCACGCCCTTGGCCTGCCAGACGAGCTCGCGCAGCCAGGCGTCGTTCTGGGGGTCGCCGCACGATTTGTTCAAAACTGCACGCTAAGCGGCTCGAGGGAGGAAC
>DAIRDJ010000311.1:0-2318 GCA_036796215.1 Geminicoccaceae bacterium | reverse complement strand
TGACCGGCCTCACGCCGGTCGGAAAAGCGCTCTGCATGGCTAACGCTAATTGAGCTATGTCAATAGAGCCTAGAGCCCCGCCTCGACAAAAGGACGCGTCGGCAACCTCCCCTGGGAAGATGGATCCCGTGGTCCCCTTTAGCCACGCCCAGACCCGCTGCCACTCGTCGTCCGAAAGCCGTGCTCCGGCCATCCCTCGGCGGCACTATTGATATCATATCAGCAGGTTCAGAACCGCACTTAATCCGAGACGGCGATAGAAGCTAGGGCTGGCTAGCGGCGCTAGCGGCACCGACACCGGCCTCGCCGTGCCGCAGCATGACAAGAGAGATGCGGCGGTTGCGGGCGTCGGTCGGATCATCCGGGAAAAGCGGCTCGGAATCGGCCTTGCCGATGACGTTGGCGATTCGTCCAGGCGATACACCGGCGGCGACCAGGGCTTCCCGGGTCGCATGTGCCCGGTCGGAGGAGAGGCGCCAGTTGTCGTAGCGTGCACCGGGAGCGAACGGCCGCGAATCGGTATGGCCGCGGATCGAGAGCTGGTTGGGCAGGGCCCCGATCGAGCGGGCGACGAGGCCGATCAGCTGCTGTGCCGTGGAGTAGAGCTCGGCCGACGCGGTCGGGAACATCGCGGTCTGATCGCGGTCGACGATCTGGATGCGCAGGCCCTCGGGCGTGCTGTCGATGATCAGGCTATCGGTGAACTCGGCGAGCTCCGGCGTCTCGCTCAGGGCGTTCATGATGGCTTCCTTGGCCGCATCGAACGCCGCCTGCTCGCGCCGCTGGCGTTCCGCCTCGAAGGCCTCGTCGGCGAGTTCTCCGGCGAGCGCCTCACCCTCGGTCTCCCGGTACTCGGCTGCCAGATCGAGCACGAAGGCCTCCGGGTCGAGCTCGCGCGGCGTCGACGACAGCGGCGGCGTCACGGCTGCGAAGGGCGACACCGGCATTTGCACGCTCATCTCGCTGGTCGTGATGGTGATACCGTCGAGCACGCCCCCGGCCCCGCCCGGGGGGCCGGCATTCGCAGTGGCCTCGCTGAAATACTCCGCAAGGCCCTTGAGCTGCTGCTGGTCGGCGGTGGCCAAGAGCCAGAGCATCAAGAAGAACGCCATCATGGCGGTTACGAAATCGGCATAGGCGACCTTCCAGGCGCCCCCGTGATGACCGTGGCCACCCTCCTCGATAACCTTGCGAATGATGATCGGGCTGTTGTCGGCCATGCCTCTGGCGATGCTCCCTGGCGGTCCGCGGCTCAGGAAGCCAGCGGATCGGCGGGCAACGCCTGCAGAACCTCGTCGATCTCCTGAAAGCTCGGTTGCAGCTCGCTTGGAACATTGCCGCGGGCGAGCTCGACCGCGATGGGTGCGGAATGGCCCTGCAGATAGGCCACGAGGCAGTCGCGGATGATGGCGTAGAACTGCCCGTCCTGCTCGTAGGTCTGATTGAGCTTTGCCGTCATCGGCCCGACGAAGCCGTAGGCGAGATAGACCCCAAGGAATGTCCCGACCAGCGCCCCGCCGATCATCCCGCCCAGCACATCGACCGGCTGATCGATCGAGGCCATGGTCTTGATGATGCCGAGCACGGCCGCGACGATGCCAATGGCGGGCAGCGCGTCCGCGACATTCTGCAAGGCACCCGAGCGGGCGTGCAGTTCGGCGTGGTGCTTCTTCAGCTGTCGCTGCATGCAATCCTCGACCTGATAAGGATCGTCCATGCTCATCGTCATCATCCGCAGCGTGTCGGTGATGAAGTCGAGGGCGAAGTGATCGTGCTGGATCTTAGGGTATTTGGCGAAAAGGCTGCTTTCCGCCGGATCGTCGACGTGCGGCTCGAGGGCGAGGACACCGCGAGTCTTCAGGAGCTTGACGATGATGTACATCAGCGAGAGGAGGTCGCGATAGTCCTCCCGGGTCCAGTAGGCACCCTTGAAGACGCGTTTGAGGTCGGAAAGCGCCCCCTTCACCACGGTCGAGCCGTTGGCGATCAGAAATGTGCCGGCAGCGGCCCCGCCGATCATCATCATCTCAAACGGCAGCGCCTTGACAATGATCCCGAACTTGCCGCCAGCCAGCGTGTAGCCGCCGAAGACGAGTCCGATGACCATGACGATGCCGACGATAGCAAGCATTGCCGCTCCCGTGCAAGCGGCCCCGGCATGGGGCGCACTTGCGCGGTTTTAGCGGGTCAGGCGTTAAAATTCCGTAACCGTGGCCCCGCTAATCGTACCGCTCAACTGTCCCTCGCACTGTGCCGGAGCAGACGCTGCTTCTCGCGCGACCAGTCGCGATCCTTGAGCGCTTGCCGCTTGTCGTACT
>DAIRDJ010000310.1:0-2342 GCA_036796215.1 Geminicoccaceae bacterium | reverse complement strand
GCCGGTCAGGTAGCGCGAATAGTTCTCGATCCCGGGGCAGGAGTTGGTGGTCAGGATCATCTCGATGTCGGCCACGGTGCGCTGCTCGATGCGCTCGGCCTCGAGCAGCTTGCCGGTGCGGCGGAAGTCCTCGAGCGTGTCCTTCAGCTCTGCCTTGATGTTCTCGACCGCCTGGGCGAGGGTCGGCTTGGGCGTGACGTAGTGGCTGTTGGGGTAGAGGCGGACCTGCTCGAGCTTCTCTTTCTTCTGGCCGGTCAAGGGATCGAAGGACCAGATCGCCTCGATCTCGTCGCCGAACATCGAGATCCGCCAGGCCTCGTCGTCCTTGTGCGCCGGGAAGACCTCGATCGTGTCGCCCTTCGCCCGAAAGGCGCCGCGGCTGAAGTCGAGGTCGTTGCGCTTGTATTGCAGCTCGACCAGTGCCCGGAGCAGCCGCTGCCGCTCGACGCGCTGGCCCTTTTGGATCTGCAGGGTCATCCGCGCATAGGTCTCGGGCGAGCCGATGCCGTAGATGCAGGAGACCGAGGCCACGATGATGACGTCGTCGCGCTCGAACAGGGCCCGGGTCGCCGAGTGGCGCATCCGGTCGATCTGCTCGTTGATGGCCGCGGTCTTCTCGATATAGGTGTCCGAGCGCGGGACGTAGGCCTCGGGCTGGTAGTAGTCGTAATAGCTGACGAAGTACTCGACCGCGTTGTTCGGGAAGAACGACTTGAACTCGCCGTAGAGCTGGGCCGCGAGGATCTTGTTGGGGGCGAGGACCACGGCCGGGCGTTGCAGCTCGTGGATGATCTGCGCCATGGTGAAGGTCTTGCCGGAGCCGGTGACGCCGAGCAGCACCTGGTCGCGGTCGCCCTGCTGGAGGCCGGCGACGAGCTCGGCGATGGCCGTGGGCTGGTCGCCCGAGGGGGTGAACTCGGCCGAGAGCGCGAAGCGCTGGCCGGCCTCGGGGCGGACGATCAACTGGTCGCCCTGGGCCAGGCTCTGCAGGAGCTCGAGCGGTGACAGGGATTCGGCGGGTTGCATGGGCAAGAAAGCTCCGGCAGGTTCGCGGCCTCGAACAGAACATAAGTCAGCGCGTCGCCCGGCGCCATGCCGGCGGCCCGCGCCACGCCAGGGAACCGACCATGCGCCTGCATTACAGCCCAGCCTCACCCTATGTCCGCAAGGTGCTCGTGACCGCCTACGAGGCCGGGCTCGAGGCCCATATCGAGACCGTGCCTGCGAGCGTCAGCCCGGTTGCGGTCGACACCACGGTCGTGGCCAGCAATCCCTTGGGCAAGATTCCGTGTCTCGTCACCGACGAGGGCGAGACACTCTACGACAGCCGGGTGATCGCGGCATATCTCGACAGCCGGCACAGCGGCCACAAGCTCTTCCCGCACGAGGGGCCGGCCCGCTGGATTGCACTCAGGCGCGAGGCGCTGGCCGACGGCATCTGCGATGCCTCGATTCTCTGCCGCTACGAGACCGTGCTCAGGCCCCAGGACCGCCAGTGGCAGGACTGGCTCGACGGCCAGCGCCAGAAGATCGAACGGGCCCTCGACCGGCTCGAGGCGGAGGTCGAAAGCTTCCCGGTCCTGCCGGATATCGGCCAGATCGCGGTCGCGGTGGCTCTCGCCTACCGCGATTTCCGCTTCGCCGACGAGGACTGGCGGAAGCACCGGCCGAAGCTCGCAGCCTGGTATGCGACCTTCGCCCAGCGGCCGTCGATGCAGGCGACGGTGCCGGTCGCCTGAGGCGGGTCGTGGCGGACGACATCCGCCCGGGCGAGGTCCGGGTCGAGGCGGGCACGCCCGCCGATGCCGTTTTGCGGTTCATCGGCCGGATCCGCACACCCTGGACGAAGCGGGCCGACTGCCCAAGGCGGGGCGATCCCGAGGGCGGCCCGGTCTGCCGGCTCGAGGTCGCCGAGCCCTGGGTCCCGGCACTCACCGGGATCGAGCGGCACGACTGGCTCGAGCTGCTCTACTGGATGCACGAAGCCAGGCGCGATCTCGTCCTGCAGAGCCCGCGGTCGGGCAATGGCCCGGTCGGCACGTTCGCGCTGCGCTCGCCCGTCCGGCCCAACCCGATCGCCACCTCGCGGGTGCGTCTGGTCGGCGTCGAGGGGGCCTGCCTCCTGGTGCGCGGCCTCGACTGCCTCGACGGCACGCCGCTGGTCGACATCAAGCCCGACCTGCCGCCTCGGGCGTGAGGGCAGCGTCGTCGAGGGCGAGGCTCTCGATCGCGGCCCCGAGCCCGCCCGAGCCGTGCGGTACGCCGAAATGGCGAAGCGCGAGTTCGGTCGCGGCGAGCGTGCCAAGGATCATCGGCTCGTTGAGATAGCCCAGATGGCCGAT
>DAIRDJ010000309.1:0-2391 GCA_036796215.1 Geminicoccaceae bacterium | reverse complement strand
GCTCGATGAGCGTCGCCGCCACCGGCATGATGGCCCAGCAGCTGCATGTCGAGGTCATCTCCAACAACATCGCCAACATGACGACGACAGGCTTCAAGCGGATGCGCCCGGAGTTCCAGGATCTGCTCTACCAGAGCCAGCGCCGGATCGGGGCCGCCTCGTCGGCCGACGGGACGATCATCCCGGCGGGCGTCCAGCTCGGCCTGGGTGTCAAGACCGCCTCGGTCTACCGCGTGCACGAGCAGGGCAATCTGGTCAACACCGAGAATCGGCTCGATCTCGCGGTCCAGGGCTCGGGCTATTTCGTCGTCGAGTTGCCGACCGGCGAGCTCGGCTACACCCGCTCCGGCAATTTCCAGCTGAGCCCCGACGGCGAGATCGTGACCGCCGACGGCCATCTCCTCTCGCCCGGGATCGCCGTGCCGGAGGATGCGGTGGAGATCGCGATCAACGCCGAGGGCATGGTCACCGCCAAGATTCAAGGAGAGGTCGCGCTCCGCCAGCTGGGCCAGCTCGAGCTTGCGACCTTCGTCAACCCGGTCGGGCTGGAGGCCCTCGGCGACAACCTCCTGCTCGAGACCGAGGCCTCGGGGCCGGCCACTCTCGGCACGCCCGGCAGTGCCGGCTACGGCAGTGTGTTGCAGGGCTTTCTCGAGAGCTCGAACGTCAACCCGGTGCAAGAGATCACCAGCCTGATCACCGCCCAGCGCGCCTACGACATGAACTCCAAGGTCATCTCGGCTTCCGACGAGATGATGATGACCGTAACGCAGCTGCGGTGACCCTGATGACCCGTCCGTCTCGCTGTTTCGCCCTCGCATTGCTCTCGTTGCTGCTCGCGGGCCTGCCGGGCGCTGCCCGGACGGCCGTCTGGCTCGCGCCGGGCGAGCCCCTCGGCGAGATGCATCTCCAGGCGCTCGTCGAGCCCGCCTTGCCGCCGGGCGAGCAGTTCACGCTCAGCTTCACCCAGCCCTCGCTGCCCCTGCACAACCCGGCGTCGAACGACGCTTTACTGCAGCTCCTGGAGCTGCGCCTCGACCGGCGCACCGAGCGGTTTTCCGGTTCTTTCCTGGTGCGTCTGGAAAGCGGCGAGGAGCGGGTCCTGGGGCTGGCCGGGCTGGCCCAGGCCCTCGTCGAGGTTCTGGTGCCGGTGCGTTCGATCAGCACCGGCGAGATGCTCACGGCCGGCCTTCTGGAGCCGCTGGTCGTGGCCGAACGCCAGCTCAGGGCCGATACGCTTACCGATCCCGCGGCTCTCCAGGACGTCGAGGCGCGGCGGCGGCTGCTGCCCGGCCGGCCGGTGCGGCAGGGCGACGTCCAGGCGCCGCGGCTCGTCCGCCGCGGTGAGACCGTCGAGATCGTCTACCGGGCCCCCGGGATCGAGCTCGTGACCATGGCCCGGGCGCTCGAGGACGGCAGCCGCGGCAGCGTCGTCGGTGTCAGCAATCTCGACAGCGGCCAGCGGCTCGCCGGGGTCGTCACGGGGGCGCGGCGGATCAGCGTCGGCGGAACGCCGGGGGCGGCTCGATGAGGCGGCTCGAACGAGCGCCGATCGTGCTGGGGCTGCTGCTGCTCGGTGCCTGCAACACCTTGGAAAGGCTGGAGAACGTGGGCAAGCCGCCACCCTTGCGACCGGTCGAGAATCCGGTCGAGCGGCAAGGCTATCAACCGGTCTCGATACCGATGCCACCGCCCGAGGAGCCGCGCAGCGCCGGTGCCAACTCGCTCTGGCGCGAGGGCGCGCGCGGCTTTTTCCGTGACCAGCGCGCCCGCCGGGTGGGCGATCTCTTGACCGTCAGCGTCACGGTCGACGATCGGGCGAGCCTGTCCAACCAGAGTGCGCGGTCGCGCAGCAATTCCGATGACATCGGCATCCCGAGCTTCTTCGGCCTCGAGACCAAGCTCGACAAGATCTTCCCCAATGCCGTCAACCCGAGCTCGCTCGTCGGTGCCTCGAGCGACATGGACAATCAGGGCCGCGGCAACGTCCAGCGGCAGGAGAGCATCGCCTTCAATCTCGCGGCCACCATCGTGCAGGTCCTGCCCAACGGCAACATGGTGATCGACGGCAAGCAGGAGATCCGCGTCAATTTCGAGGTCCGCGAGATCGCCATCGCCGGCATCGTGCGGCCCGAGGACATCACGCCCAACAACACCATCAGCCACGAGAAGATCGCCGAGCTCCGTGTCGCCTATGGTGGCCGCGGCCAGATCACCGACGTCCAGCAGCCCCGCTATGGCGCGCAAGTCCTCGACATCATCCTGCCCTATTAATGGCTTGTCTCCAACAGTTGATGTGCTTGTTTGGCGGCCGCGATGATGGCTCTTGGCTCGGCTTGCCGGACGAACGGCCTGGGCGTCGGTTGGCTGACTCGATGAAGGTCTTGATTG
>DAIRDJ010000308.1:0-2473 GCA_036796215.1 Geminicoccaceae bacterium | reverse complement strand
ACCCGGTCGCCGACATAGCGGACCTTGCCCTGCGCCAGGAGCGGGTGCGGGCCCATCTTCATGGGCGAGCCGTCCTTGGACTTGACCAGCCAGCCGCAGATCAGGTTGCCGAGTCCGTCGGCGGCGACGTCGGTGCCGTCGAGGACCGCGAGCACGCCGGGCATGCCGGCCACGCTCGCCTTGTCGACGCTGATCAGCCTGGCGTGGGCGTGCGGGCTGCGCACGAAGACCGCATGGGTCTCGCCGTGCTGGCTGATGTCGTCGGTGTACCGGCCCTTGCCGGTGATGAAGCGCTGGTCTTCCTTGCGGAGCGACCGGGCGCCGATGCCGTTCTCTACCATTGCTCGTGCTTTCTCTGTTCTGAAGCCGCCCCCGTTTGACCTTTTCTCTTGCGAGCGCCTATTCGGCGGCGCGCGGCATGCCGCCCCTCATGGTCTCGGCCGCGGCCAGGATGGCCTTGACGATATTGTGGTAGCCCGTGCAGCGGCACAGGTTGCCTTCGAGCCAGTCGCGGACCTCGTGCTCGGTCGGGCTCGGGTTCTGCTGCAAGAGGTCGGCTGCCGACATCAGCATGCCCGGGGTGCAGAAGCCGCATTGCAGGCCGTGATGCTCGCGGAAAGCCGCCTGGATCGGATGCAGCGTGCCGTCCGGCTGGGCCAGGCCCTCGACGGTGGTGACGCTGCTGCCCTCGGCTTGCGCCGCGAGCATGGTGCAGGCCTTCACGCTCCGGCCATCGACATGGACGACGCAGCAGCCGCATTGCGAGGTGTCGCAACCGACATGCGTGCCGGTCAGCCCGAGAGTCTGGCGCAGAAAATCGACGAGCAGCGTGCGCCCCTCGATCTCGCCGGCAACCGCCTTGCCGTTCACGGTCATCGATACCTTGGTCATTGTTGGAAACCCTCCCGTTGCCGGCGCTCGTTGCCGGGCATGTCGCCAAATGATGGTGTGAGGTGCCGGTGCCGCCTCACGCGAAGATGAGGTAGAGCAGGATCAGCACGACGACGCCGATACCGATATAGGCCGGCACGCCGAGCCCGCCCAGGAAGCCTGGACGGCTGGGCTCCGGCGTCGGCGGTGCCGCCTCGGGCTTCGCCGCTTCCCTGGCCCGCTGGGTCACCGCTTCGGCCGGTGCCGGCTTCGGCGCCGCCTCGGCCACTGCCTCGGTGGTCGGCACGGCGGGCGGCGGTGTCGGGGCCGCCGCCTCGGCTGGTCCGGGTCGCGGGCCACTGGCCGCGATCTCGGCGTCGGTGACGATCTGGCTGAACTTGCCGAAGAAATCGTCGGCCATCTTCTTGGCCGTGCCCTGGATCAGCCGCGAGCCGATCTGGGCGAGCTTGCCGCCGACCTCGGCCTTGGCACTGTAGGTCAGGATGGTGTCGCTGCCGTCCGCCTCGAGATGCACGTCGGCGCCACCCTTGGCGAAGCCGGCCGCACCCCCCTTGCCCTCGCCGACGATCGAGTAGCTCACCGGAGCGTTGATGTTCTCGAGCCGGACATTGCCGCCGAACTTGGCCTTGACCGGCCCGACCTTGGCCGTGACCTTGGCCTCGAGCTCGGTGTCCGAGGTCTTGGTCAGCTCCTCGCAGCCGGGGATCGCTCGCTTGAGGATCTCGGGATCGTTGAGGGCGAGCCAGACGCGTTCTCGCGGTGCCGGTATTCGGTATTCGCCTGACATGTCCATGGCTGCACTCCCTTTTGGCCGGCCTGCACGCTCCCCTCGCGCCGACGCGGTGCGATCGTTAACCGACCTCGTTCGCCCATGCAAAGTGGGACGTGGCTCTGCCTCACCTGCTGGTGCCATTTGCGTCAGCTTCTTATGGCGAAGCGCGCTGCACTCGACAAGGGTGATGCCGCGGGCCCCGCCGCCACGGTCAGGCAATGAGCACGCTGGCGACGGCGTCGATGATGGCGGCCGTGTCGATGCCCTGGATTCGGTAGAGGTCGGGGATGTCGGCGGACTGGCCGAAGGTTTCGATGCCGAGGGCCTTGAGCCGCTGGCCACGCACGGCACCCAGCCAGGAGAGGGTGAGCGGGTGGCCGTCGAGGACGGTGACGAGCGGCGCGCTGGCCGGGAGTGCAGCCAAGAGGCGGGCGATATGGCTCTGCTCGGCGTTGGCCAGCCAATCCCGGTGCAGCCGGTCGGCCGAGGTCACGGCGAGGATGCCGAGGCCGGGCAGGTCGTCGGCCATCTCGGCAGTGGCGGCGAGGACCTCCGGTGCCACCGCACCGCTATAGACCAAAGCGAGCTCGCAATCGGCGCCCGGCGGGACGAGCCAGTAGCCGCCGTTGATCGTGCCGTCGGGTGCCGCGGCGCGTTCGGGCTGGTCGATCTGCCGGGTCGTGAGGCGGAGATAGACTGAGCCGCCCCCGGGTTCCTGCAGATGTGCGAACGCCCAGCGCATGATGCCGGCGAGTTCGTCGGCGAAGGCCGGCTCGAAGGCGGTGAGGCCCGGCTGGCTGATGCCGATCA
>DAIRDJ010000307.1:0-2495 GCA_036796215.1 Geminicoccaceae bacterium | reverse complement strand
CGCGACTGGCATCATACCAGATGACGGTGATTTCGAGTTATAAGGCGCTGCCTCCCCGCTTTCTTCAATTTGCAAGGGGCGACCGATGCGCGAGTTCCTGGAACACTGCGGTAATTGCCCCAAGCGCAGATTGGCGGCGGGCGATGTCCTGATCACGGAGCATGGCCGGAGTGGTCAGCTTTTCGTGCTCGCTGAGGGCATGCTCGAGGTCTATCGCGGTGCTGTCGAGATTGCGTTCATCGATGAGCCGGGAGCGCTTTTCGGCGAGATGGCGGTGCTGCTCGATCGGCCGCACACCGCGAGCGTGCGGGCGGCGAGCGAGGCTGTGGTCCACGTCATCGAGGATGCCGAGGCTTTTCTTGCCGACCGACCGGCGCTGGCGATGCCGATCGCCCGGCTCTTGGCCCGGCGCCTGCAGAACGTGACCTCGTATCTGGTCGATCTGAAGCGGCAGTTCGCCGACCGCTCGGATCATCTGGGCATGGTCGACGAGGTGCTGGAGTCGCTCAGCCACGAGCAGGGGGAGGGCTTTCTGCCGGCGGATGAGCTCCCGCCTGAGCCGTCGAGCGGGCGAGTGCGGTGAGCCAATCCGGCGATTCAGCCAACGGTGCGAACGGCCGGCTGGGCGCACCGTCGAGCGGGACCGTCTCGGCCCCTGCAAGCGAGATCCAGAAGGCACCGGGGGCGTCCATGTCGACGACGATGTGCGACGGCAATGGGCCGATCTGGTGGCCGGCATTGAAGACCCATGTGGTGCCGATGCGATCCGCCCAGGAGCCGCCCTGGCGAAACGGTGACTGGTGGACATGGCCCGAGAGCACGACATCCGGCGCATAAGCCTCGATCCACGCGCGCAACGCCTCGTCGCCGAACGATTTCCGCCCGTCGAAGCTGATCGGCGAGCCCTCGGGCGGGGCGTGATGGACCCAGACCCAGCGCTGCGGCCGGACCGCCGCGTCGCGGGCGATGTGGGCCTCGATCGCGGCCGAGGCCCCTGGCCCGTCGTGCCAGGGGCAGATGGTGAAGAGCGTGTCGCCGATCAGGTGCGAATCGCCGTCGGTCGGCACGTCCCAGCGGCGGGCCCTGGCGATCCAGCGGGTGACCTTGCGGCCGTGCCGGTCGAGGCTGTCGAGATCGTGATTGCCCGAGGAGACGAGGAGCTCCGCCCGCTCGCGGATGCGCCTGAGATACTTCTCGACGATCAGCGCCTGGGAGGGCCGTGCGACGGCCGAGCCCGCATCGAGATGATCCCCTGCCAGTACCACGACGTCGACCGCGTCAGCGACGGCCAGCACCCAGTCGAACTTGCGCAGATCGTAGTGCAGGTCGGCAACGAGCAGGCATTTCAAGTTTCGGGGCCTCCCGTCCGCAGCGTGCGGTGCTGCGGGGGAGATAGCACGAAACGGCGACTGGCGCGTGGCGAACCGCCTATCGGCAAGCCGGCGATTCCTCTAGGTTCCTGGTCTCGCGACCCGCGAGGGGAGAGCCCACCCGATGGACCGCCGGCTGACCACCATCCTCGCTGCCGATCTCGTCGGCTATTCGCGGCTGATGGCGGCCGACGAGGAGGGGGTCATCGCGCGGCTGCGCGCGGCGCGGGCCGAGGTGATCGATCCGGCCTTGGCCGAGGCCGGCGGGCGGATCGTCAAGACGATGGGCGACGGGCTCCTGGTCGAGTTCACGTCGCCCGTGGCGGCGGTCAGGGCGGCGCTCGTCGTGCAGCGGGCGATGGCGGCGCGGGAGACGGGGCCGGCGGAGGCGCGGCTCAGGTTCCGCGTCGGCATCAATCTCGGCGACATCGTCATCGACGGCGACGATATTTTGGGCGACGGCGTCAATGTCGCGGCCCGGCTGGAGACCCTGGCGCCGCCGGGCGGGCTCTGCATCTCGCGCGCCGTGCACGACCAGGTGCGTGGCAAGCTCGATGCCGTGCTGACGCCGCTCGGGCCGCAGGCGGTCAAGAACCTGCCTGAGCCGGTCGAAGTCTGGCGGGTCGAGATCGAGGGCGTCGAAAGCGCCACCGCTGCCGTTGCGACCGGCAGCCGGCCGTCGATCGCGGTGCTGCCGTTCGACAACATGTCCCGCGATGCAGACCAGGACTTTCTCGCCGACGGCATCGTCGAGGGCGTGATCACCGAGCTCAGCCGCTTCCGTGATCTCACCGTCATAGCGAGGAATTCCAGCTTCAGCTTTCGCGGCCAGGCGTTCGACGTGCGGCGGATCGCCGAGGCGTTGGGGGTGCGCTACGTGGTCGAGGGCTCGGTCAGGCGTGCCGGCAATCGCTTGCGGCTGACGGCCCAGCTGATCGACGCGGCCGATGGCGCGCATGTCTGGGCCGGGCGCTGGGACCGGACGATGGCGGATCTCTTCGACCTCCAGGACGAGCTGACCCAGGCGATCGTCACGGCGGTGGCACCGGAGATCGGCGCGCACGAGCGCTCGCTCGCCCGGAAGAAGCCGACCGAGAGCCTGACCGCCTGGGAGCTCGCCCAGCG
>DAIRDJ010000306.1:0-2503 GCA_036796215.1 Geminicoccaceae bacterium | reverse complement strand
CGTCAAGATGTCGATGAACCCCTTCGACGAGATCGCCAACGAGGAGGCGATCCGGCTGAAGGAGAAGGGCATCGCATCCGAGGTCGTGGCCGTCTCCATGGGCGAGCAGAAGTGCCAGGAGACGCTGCGCACGGCGCTGGCCATGGGTGCCGATCGCGCCATCCACGTCCTCAGCGAGGTCGAGCTGCAGCCTTTGGCCGTGGCCAAGTGCCTGAAGGCGATTGCGCTTCGAGAGGAGCCCGGGCTCATCCTTCTGGGCAAGCAGGCGATCGACGACGACAGCAACCAGACGGGCCAGATGCTGGCCGCACTCCTCGGCTGGGCGCAGGCGACCTTCGTCTCCAAGCTCGAGTTCAGCGACGGCAAGGTGCGCTGCGGCCGCGAGGTCGACGAGGGGATCGAGACGATCGAGGTCAAGCTGCCCGCCATCGTCACGGTCGACCTTCGCCTCAACGAGCCGCGCTACGCGTCCCTGCCCAACATCATGAAGGCGAAGAAAAAGCCGATCGATACGGCTACCCCGGACGAGCTCGGCGTTGATGTGGCCCCCAGGCTCGTCTACACACATTTCGAGGAGCCACCCAGGCGGCAGGCCGGCGTTCGTGTCGAGAGCGTCGACGAGCTCGTCGCCAAGCTCAAGAGCGAAGCGGGGGTGATCTGATGGCGGTTCTCGTCCTCGCCCAGCACGACAACAAGGAGCTCGATCCGGCCACCCTGCACGGCGCGACCGCCGCGAGCCAGCTTCCCGGCCCCTGCCACCTCCTGGTCGCCGGCAAGGAGTGCGCCGGCGTCGCCGAGGCCGCGGCCAGGATCCAGGGGATCGAGAAGGTCCTGCGCGTCGAGCACGACGCCTTCGCCGATCCCCTGGCCGAGGACCTGGCTCCGCTCCTGGTCGCCATGGCCGACGGCTACGACTACCTGGTCGCCGCGTCGACCACCTTCAGCCGCAACGTCATGCCGCGGGTGGCGGCCCTCCTCGATACCGCCCAGATCAGCGACATCGTCGAAGTTGTGAACCCCTCGACCTTCAAGCGCTACATCTACGCCGGCAACGCGCTGACCACGGTCGAGAGCAAGGACGCCAAGCGCGTCATCACGGTCCGCACCACCACCTTCGATCCGGCCCCGGCCGAGGGCGGCAACGCCGCGATCGAGACGGCGGCAGCCGTCGATCCCGCGGGCCTTGCCACCTTCATCGGCCGCGAGGTGCAATCCAGTGCCCGGCCCGATCTCGGCTCTGCCCGGGTCGTCGTCTCCGGCGGCCGCGGCCTGGGCTCCGCCGACAACTTCCAGATCATCGAGAAGTTGGCCGACACCGTGGGTGCCGCCGTCGGTGCGTCCCGTGCCGCGGTCGATGCCGGCTACGCGCCCAATGACTGGCAGGTCGGGCAAACCGGCAAGATCGTCGCCCCCGAGCTCTACGTCGCCGTCGGCATCTCCGGGGCGATCCAGCATCTCGCCGGGATGAAGGACAGCAAGGTCATCGTCGCCATCAACAAGGACGAGGAGGCGCCGATCTTCCAGGTGGCCGATTACGGCCTCGTCGGCGACCTCTTCAAACTCGTCCCGGAGCTGACCCTGAAGCTCGAAGCGGCCCGGGACTGAGCGGCAAACGCAGGAGCGGCCTGATGCCCGTCTACACGGAAAAAGACTATCCACCTCTCCCCGAAATCAAGCGCATCGGGGTGATCGGGGCGGGCCAGATGGGCGGCGGTGTGGCCCACGTGTCCGCCGTCTCGGGCTTGGACGTCGTCTTGATGGACGTCAGGCAGGAGGCGCTCGATGGCGCCCTCGACCTGATGAACCGGCTGCTCGACCGGCAGATCAAGAAAGGGACGATCACCGCGGGCGACCGCGACGCGGCACTCGGGCGGATCACGACCGCAACCTCGATGGGGCCGCTCGGCGACTGCGACCTCTTGGTCGAGGCGGCGACCGAGGACGAAGGGATCAAGCGCAAGATCTTCAAGGAATTGGTCGAGCACGCGAAGGACGATGCGATCATCGCGTCCAACACCTCGTCGATCTCGATCACCCGGCTGGCCGCCAGCACCGACCGGCCCGAGCGCTTCATCGGCATGCACTTCATGAACCCGGTGCCGGCGATGAAGCTGGTCGAGGTGATCCGCGGCATCGCCACCGCCGAGGACACCTACCAGTCGATCAAGACCTTGTGCGAGAAGCTCGGCAGGACCGCGGTCACCGCCGAGGATTTCCCGGCCTTCATCGTCAACCGCATCCTCCTGCCGATGATCAACGAGGCGGTCTACACCCTCTACGAGGGGGTCGGCACGGTGGAGAGCATCGACACCGCGATGAAACTCGGCGCCAACCACCCGATGGGCCCCCTGGAGCTCGCCGACTTCATCGGCCTGGATACCTGCCTTTCCGTCATGCAGGTGCTCTACGACGGGCTCGCCGACAGCAAATACCGCCCCTGCCCGCTTTTGGTGAAATACGTCGAGGCCGGCTGGCTCGGCCGCAAGGTCAAGCGCGGCTTCTA
>DAIRDJ010000305.1:0-2530 GCA_036796215.1 Geminicoccaceae bacterium | reverse complement strand
CGGTGATCGCCAATGTCCGCCCGTCGGGCAAGTACCTGATGGAGGACTTCTACTACGCGGGCGGCATCCGCGCTCTTCTGAAGCAGCTCGAGGGCGTGCTCTCGCTCGACTGCCTGACGGTCAACGGCAAGAGCATCGGCGAGAACATCAAGGACGCCAAGGTCCACCTCGAGGACGTCATCCATCCGCTGACGAAGCCGATCAAGAAGGAGGCGGCGACCGCCATCTTGCGCGGCAACCTGGCACCCGACGGCTGCGTCATCAAGCCGTCCGCCGCCGACCCCCGCTTCCTCAAGCACCAGGGCCCCGCCGTCGCCTTCGAGAACTACAACGACATGGCGGCCCGGATCGACGATCCCGACCTCGACGTCACCGCCGATTCGGTCCTCGTGCTCAAGATGGCCGGGCCCATCGGTGCTCCCGGCATGCCCGAATGGGGCATGCTGCCGATCCCGCAGAAACTCCTGAAGCAAGGGGTCCGGGACATGCTGCGCATCTCCGACGGGCGGATGTCCGGCACGTCCTACGGCTCCTGCATCCTCCACGTCTCGCCGGAATCGGGCATCGGCGGCCCCTTGGCTCTGGTCCAGACCGGCGACCTGATCGAGGTCGACGTCGAGGCCCGCACCATCCATCTTCACGTCGACGACGAGGAGCTCGCCCGGCGTCGCGAGTCCTGGCAGCCCAAGCCCGTGGCGGCCCGGGGCTACGAGCGGATGTTCGCGGCGCACATCCAGCAGGCGCACGACGGCTGCGACTTCGACTTCCTCACCGGCACCGAGCGGCTGCCGGAACCGGAAATCCACTGAGCCGTCAGGCGAGGGCCGGGCGCCGTTCGGCCGGCTGGCGCAGCTTGTACATCAGCGCCAGTCCGGCGCGGTCGCCTTTGGTCCAGGCGACCCTGGCGCCCCAGCGCTCGCCGTCGAGCGCCACCTTGCAGCGGGCATTGTCCTGCAGCCAGGGCACGCCCTTGATGCCGATCCCACCCGCCGAGCGATCGAGCAGCACGGCCTCGTCGTCGTCGATCGTGATCGGCGTCTCGGCCGCCGGCAGGCGCTCGTCAACGCGCTCGTGGAACACCGGCAGGCCGGCGGCCAAGGCCTGCTTGACGTTGTCGGGAGCGAGATCGCCACGATAGCGTTCGAGGACCGAGGCGTGCAGCCGCTCGCCCATGCCGACCACGAACTGCCCGTCGTCGGTCGCAATCTCGCCGCCGATCGTTCGGGGCGCATTGCGCACCGCCAGCAGGTCGAGCAGCACGAGGATGATCTTGCCCACCACGGGCACCTGCTGCAGCAGCGCGTTCGCGACATCCGAGCGGTCACCCGAGGCGAACCGCCAGCCGCGGCTCAGCGAGTCGTGCCGGCCCCCCATTGGGCTGGGTTCGCAAAACGGCATCCAGGCGGATTCGACCAGCGGATGCCCGCTCTCCAGCGCCCGGCGGAGCATCCAGGTGAGCGGGATGTCGGCAAGCCGGCGGTCGCCGTGGTAGCCGCCGCCGACGTCGCCGTGGCTGCCGGTGAACCAGACCTGCAGGAGCCGCTGCCTCGTCTCGTTGCCCTCCTCGTCCAGTACCCGGTCGTGGCGGCGGGTCCAGAGCACGGGCTTGAAGGCGCCACGCTTCTCGTGGATCGCCAGCGCCTGGCAGGCATTCAGGACATTGCTGCCGAGGGCGGTGTCGTGGAACCGGTAGATGTTGCCGAAGAGCTTGTTGCTGAGCCCGCGCAGCTGCGGCACCGGCACGCCGAGCGAGCCCACCGTGTCCCAGACACCGAGGAAGCGCACCGTGGTGCCGCGCTTGGCACCTGGCCGCTGCAAGGCGTCGATGGCCGCCTTGCGCGACGCGGTGCGCTCATCGGGCTGCAGCCGATAATGGGCCCAGACGGCATCGAGCGCGCGCTGGTCGCCGGCATCGACGACGCCCACGGAGCCGAGCATGCCGGCGAGCGAGCGGGCGGTGTAGGCGCCGCGCGAGAAGCCGAAGATGAAGATGCTGGCACGCGGCCGCCAATGCCGGGCGACAAAGGCGTAGGCCTCGCGGACATTGTCACCGAGACCGACGCCGAAGGCGCCGCCGCCCCTCTTCTCGCCGACGCCTCTGTCGTAGTAGGCGAAGATCGGGATGTCGGCTTCGTGGCCATCCGGCAAGGCGATGCGCACCTGGCTCTCGAACGAGAGCGAACCCGTGACGGGATCCGGCTCCTCCGGTTCCACCCCGCAGTGATCGCGGAGGAAGACGAAGGTGCGCCAGACGTTGGTACGATCTTCGGGGTCGTTCCAGGTGCCATCGCAGCAGACGACCAGCGTGCGCGAGGGGGCTCTCCGCGTATTCCCACCGTCGTCCCTCATCGCCGATCTCCACCCACTTGGCTTTGCCGGCAGGCCGGACTCCCGCGGACGGGCTCGACACCGGCTGCTCGTTTGCCGTCGATTCTAGATGACATCGTGGTGGATACGAAGCTGCGAGTTGACTGTCCGTGATGCGGGTCACGCGTCCTGCGAGAACACCAGCGCCGTATAGGGCCCGATC
>DAIRDJ010000304.1:0-2553 GCA_036796215.1 Geminicoccaceae bacterium | reverse complement strand
CCCGAAAGATCACACGGCGGCAGTCGAGCAGAATTCAACACCAAAAGAGTCTACATTCTTCTTGTGCGATTCCCCTGGGTTGACCGCCCGGACCCGCCGGTCCAGTTTCAGGGGCAGCATGAAGGATGGGCAGCGGGACGAGGCCATGGAGTCGCTGCGAGCTGCCGTCGTCGGGCTGGCCCTGGGCTTCGCTGCGCTGGCCGGGCCGGCCGCGGGCCAAAGCGAGACCGGCGGGATCGAGGTCGATGTCGAGCTGGTGCTCGCCGCCGACATCTCGAACTCGATGGACATGGGCGAGCGCTATCTGCAGCGGCGCGGCCATATCGAAGCACTCCGCCACCCGGACGTGCTGCGCGCCATCCGGGCCGGCCTCTTCGGCCGCATCGCCGTCACCTATTTCGAGTGGTCCGACCCCTACCTGCAGCGCGTCATCCTGCCCTGGACCATCGTCGAGGACGCGGCCACGGCGGAGGCTGCGGCCCGCGCCATCGAGGCCGCCCCGCCGCTCGACGGCATCCGCACCTCGATCTCGGGTGCCCTCGATCGGGCCAGGGACCTGCTGGAGGAGAACGGCTACGCGGGGCTGCGCCAGATCATCGACATCGCCGGCGACGAGCCCAACAATGCCGGTCGGCCGCTCGCCGACTCCAGGGCCGAGGCGCTGGCCCGAGGCGTCACCATCAACGCTCTCGCCATCATGCTGCGGACGAGCCCGCGGGCCATGGACGATGCCGCGACCCTCGACCGCTACTTCGCCGACGCGCTGATCGGTGGCCCCGCGGCCTTCGTCATGACCGTCCGCCACCCGGACGACCTCGTCGAGGCGATGCGCCGCAAGCTGGTGTTGGAGGTTGCCGGCCTGACGCCGGCCGACCGTCGAGCCGGCGCGCGACGGCTGCAGTGACCGCGATTGCCGGTCAGGCCGCGGTTGGCGGATGCCTCGCTCGGTGCGATGATGGCGTGAGCCGCCGGTGAGGCTGTAGCGAGGGAGGCCGACGTGACGGACATCAAGAAGGTGACGCTGCTCACCAACGAGTATCCGCCGAACGTCTATGGCGGCGCCGGCGTCCATGTCGAGTATCTGAGCCGGGCGATGGCGAGGCACATCGCGGTCGATGTCCGCTGCTTCGGCGAGCAGCGCGCGGACGATCCGAGCCTGGCTGTGCGCGGCTACCCGGCCTGGCCCGCTGCCAAGGAGAACACCGATCCGCGCTTCGCGGGTGCGCTCGACGCCTTCCACCGCTCGCTCACCATGGCCAAGGACACGATCGACGCCGACGTCGTCCACTGCCACACCTGGTACACCGACATGGGCGGGCTGATCGCGAGCAAGCTCTGGGGCGTGCCCTATGTGCTCAGCATCCATTCGCTCGAGCCGCTCAGGCCGTGGAAGGTCGAGCAGCTCGGCAACGGCTACCACCTCTCGAGCTGGATGGAGCGGACCGCGCTCGAAGCGGCCGATGCGATCATCGCCGTCTCGCGCGAGACCCGCGAGGACGTGCTTCGCCACTTCGACATCGACCCGGCCCGCGTCCACGTCGTCCACAACGGCATCGATCCCGCCGAATACCGCCCGTCCGGCCGGACCGAGGCGCTCGAGCGGCACGGGATCGATCCGGCCGAGCCCTATCTCCTCTTCGTCGGGCGGATCACCCGGCAAAAGGGGATCATTCACCTCGTCGACGCGATCCCCGAGATCGATCCCGACCTGCAGATCGTGCTCTGTGCCGGCGCACCCGACACCCTCGAGATCGGCCGGGAGATGGCGGAACGGGTGGCCGAGGTCAGCGCCGCCCGGCCCGGCGTGAAATGGATCAGCGAGATGCTTCCGCGCGCCGAGGTCATCCAGCTCTACGAGCATGCCGCGGTGTTCTGCTGCCCCTCGGTCTACGAGCCGTTCGGGATCATCAATCTCGAGGCAATGGCCTGCGAGACCGCCGTCGTGGCGTCGCGGGTCGGCGGCATCCCCGAGGTCGTGGTGCCCGAGGAGACCGGGCTTCTGGTCGACCTCGAGCTCCAGCCCGGGACCTTCGAGCCGGCCGACCCCGCGGCATTCTCGTCCGGCCTCGCCCAGGCGATCAACCGCCTCGCCGCCGATCCGGAGCTCTGCATCCGGATGGGCAAAGCCGGCCGCCAGCGGGCCCTCGATCACTTCAGCTGGGACGCCATCGCCGCCACCACGATCGACCTCTACCGCTCGCTCTGAGCCGGCGGCGCGGTCAGGACAAGCGATGCCGATCGATGGTCGTTGCTGTCGGTGCAATGAAGAGAGCCGTCCGGATTTGTCGCGACAAGCGCTTGCTGTGGAAAACGGCGAGGAGGATGATCCTCCTGGCGCTCCACCGTCACTTTGGGTTGGTGGTCGGGTGAACGGTTTGGCATAGCGATCGGGCTTCGGGGGGGCTTGGTGGCGGCGGAGGGTCGGAAGTTGTCCCCCTTCGCCGTAAGCGTCCGTTTATTCACGCGGCCTTTTCGGTTGGCGCTCGCGCTTCGCGGGCTGGACGCCATCGCCATGGCAGCAGCTCGTCGATCTTGTTGATGGGGTGATCGGCG
>DAIRDJ010000303.1:0-2566 GCA_036796215.1 Geminicoccaceae bacterium | reverse complement strand
TCACGCCCATCTACTATCCCTAGTGGGTGTCTGCGTCAACCGGATAGGCAAGGTTTGTTCGTCCTGATCTTCTGAGCGCGAGGGCGTACCCAAGTGGCCTGTGCCCGTTAGGCGTACCAAGTACCATTGACGCCCCTTAGCGCGGACGGAAAAGAGCCGGCGCATGAGTGGCGCCGGCCCTTGCGATCGTGCTGACCAGAAGCGTGTCAGCCGCCGTTGATCTTGATCTTCTTGACCTGTTTCTCGGCGGCCTTGGAGCGCGGCACGGTGATGTGCAGAACACCCTTCTCGAAGCTGGCCTGGACCTTGTCGGCTTCGGGCTCGAAGGGGATGGCGAAGCGGCGCATGTAGCTGCCATGCGACCGCTCGACGAGATGGTAGTGCTTCTTCTCGTCCTTCTCGTCCTTCTCCGCTTTGTACTCGGCCTTGATGGTCAGCACCCCGTCGGCGAGGTCGAGGGTGATGTCCTTCTGATCGATGCCGGGCAACTCGGCCGAGATCTCGAGACCCTTGTCGGTCTCGGCGACGTCGACCTTGGGGCTGAGAAAGGCGCTGCCCATGGCCGCGGGCACGTTCCAGTCGCGCGAGAAGCTGTCGAACAAGCGGTCCATCTCGCGCCGCATCATGGCGAAGGGGTCATCCTCGCCGCCGCTCCTGGTCGGGCTCAACGACCGGCCGAACGGGATCAATGACTTCATGTCCATGGCTGTTCCTCCGCAGTTCGTCATGAAGTGCCCGTGCACCCTTGTCTCCAGAACGCGCGGGCGTCGACCATCAGATATTAACCGATCATCAGCTTCCGCACGTTGATCTGGATCAGCAGCGAAGTGCCATTTTTCGGCACGCCGAAGGTGATACCGGTGCCGATCACGCCGGATGTCGGCAGCGGCCCGTGCACCGTCAAGAGTCGCGCCGAGCCCGCGCGCGGCACGCTGCCTGAACGCCGCTGGGTGGTGGCGCGCGGCGCCGAATCGGTGCGCGGCCCCGATGTGCCACCCATCGCCATCAGCCGTCGGACCCGCTCCTCGGTCGGCGGATGGGTGCGAAAGAGGTTGTCGACCCCGCCTTTGATCAGCGGGTTGATGATGAACATGTGGGCACTGGCCGGGTTGTTCTCGGCCGTCTGCATCACCCTGCCTTTGGCGATCTGTTCGATCTTGCGCAATGCCGAGGCGAGCCAGCCGGCATTGCCGCAGATCAGCGCCCCGTCGCGATCGGCCGAGTACTCGCGGGTCCTGGAGATCGCCATCTGCACGAGGGCCGCGGCCAAGGGGGCGAGGATCATGATCAAGATTGCAGCGATCGGGTTGGGCCGGTTGTCGCCGCGGCCGCCGAAGAGGAGGGCGAAATTGGCGAGAAAGCCGATGGCCCCGGCGATGCTCGCCGCCACCGTCATGGTCAGCGTGTCGCGGTTCTTCACGTGTGCCAGCTCATGCGCCATCACACCCGCGATCTCCTCGCGGGAGAGCGAGCGGAGCAGCCCCGTGGTGGCGGCAACGGCGGCGTTCTCAGGATTGCGGCCGGTGGCGAACGCGTTCGGCTGGTCGGTCTCGATGACGTAGACCTTGGGCATCGGCAACTCGGCGCGACGGGCCAGATCCTCGACCATGCCATAGAATTCCGGCGCCGACGCCTTGGTCACGACCTTGGCGTTGTGCATGCGCAAGACCATGTCGCCGGAGTTCCAATAGGCCCACAAATTCATGCCACCGGCGACGAGAAGTGCCATCAGCAACCCTCCCTCGCCGCCGAGCACGAAGCCGATGGCGAGAAAGAGCGCGGTCATCGCCGCGAGCAGGATGCCGGTGCGAACAGCATTCATCGCGCAAGGTCTCCCCTGGATCGCATTCGAGTTGCCGAGGCAGCATCAGGGAGATGGCCCTTGCCGATGCCGGCGCAAGCATGGCGCGCGATCGTGCACACCGATGCTTGTCGTCACTGCCTGCCCTTCCCACATGCGCCGTCGTCGATGCGAGAGGCCTGCCGAAGCGAGCGCGACGCGCTGCCGCGGCCGACTGGGCCTGCCGGTTGCAGGGTTTGGCACAGGTGCTTATATGGACGGTTGGTCGAGCGCCGGGTCGAAGAGCGATCCTTCGAGCAGCCAATGATCGGTCGCGCAACGACCGTTCGCGGTTTGGGCGTCGAGCGGATCACGATCGACCGGCCAGTGGCGCTCCCGCTGCGGGGCCACCGGGCGGCAGGCAACAACAGTTTTCGCGGAACACGCAGGGGTTCGAATGAGCAGAATTATCGGCATTGATCTCGGCACCACCAACAGTTGTGTGGCGGTGATGGAGGGCAAGAACGCCCGGGTCATCGAGAACGAGGAGGGCATGCGCACCACCCCGTCCATGGTGGCGTTCACCGAGGACGGCGAGGTTCTGGTCGGCATGCCGGCCAAGCGCCAGGCGGTGACCAATCCCGAGAATACGCTCTTTGCGGTCAAACGGCTGATCGGCCGCCGCTTCGACGATCCAGTGGTGGCCAAGGACAAGGGCATGGTCTCCTACAAGATCGTCAAGGCCGACAACGGCGATGCCTGGGTCGAGACCCGGGGCGAGAAGAA
>DAIRDJ010000302.1:0-2571 GCA_036796215.1 Geminicoccaceae bacterium | reverse complement strand
GCCACCGAGCCTGCGATAGAGCTCGGCATAGCGCGCGACGCGCTCGGGATCGAGGGTGATGCCGAGCCCGGGTGCGTCCGGCACGGCGATCGCGCCCTGGCGATAGGCGAGCTTGCCGCCCAGGATCACGTCGTCGGTCAGGTGATGGTAATGCGCGTCACCGGCGAAGGTGAGGTTGGGCAGGACGGCCCCCAGATGCAGCATCGTCGCGAGCTGGATGCCGAGCTCGCCCGAGCTGTGCACGGCGATGCCGGTCTGCATGGTGCGGCAGACGGCGGCGGCCTCGAGGCACGGGCGGATGCCGCCCCAGAAGGTGGTGTCGAGCAGGATCACGTCGACCGCCGGATCGCGGAGATTGGCTGCCAGCTGCTCGAAATTGACGACGACGGTGTTGGTGGCGGTCGGGATGCGCACGGCCTGCCGCACCTGGCGCACGCCGTTGAGACCCCAGACCGGATCCTCGTAGTAGTCGTTGTTCAGATCCTCGATGGCGCGGCCGAAGCGGATGGCATCCTCGAGCGGCAGGGCGGCGTTGGGGTCGTAGCGGACGCTGTCGCCGGGCATGGCCTCGGCCATGGCCCGGTAGCAGGCGAGCTCGTAGGCGGGCGGGAAGACACCGCCCTTGAGCTTGTGGCTGGTGAAACCGTGCTCGGCCTTGAGGGCTCTGGCGTGGGCCGTGAGCTGCTCGGCCGTCCGCACCTCACCTGCCCGTGCGGCATCGGTCGGGTAGCGGAAGAAGAGGTAGGAGGCGAAGGGTACGGCATCCCTGAGCTTGCCGCCCAAAAGGTTGTAGACCGGCTGGTCCAGCGCCTTGCCGATGATGTCGAGGCAGGCGAACTCGAGCGCCGCCAGGTATTGGGTGCGGTTGTTGTAGAGGCTCGCGGTCGGGTTCGCGATCGAGAAGCGGAGCGCTGCGAGCTGGAAGACGTCGTGGCCGACGAGATAGCGCTCGAGCGCGCGAAAGCCCGCCTCGGCACTCTCGCCGCCACCGCCCATCTCGCCGAGCCCGGTGATCCCGGCATCGGTCTCGACCTCGACGATGGTCCGCACGAACCGCCCCCAGTGGCAGCCATTGGCATGGCGCAAGGGGGCTTCGAGCGGCACGGTGACGGTGGTCGGGCGGATGCGGGTGATGCGGATGGGCTTGGGCATGGGAGCGCTTTCGCGAATGGCGCACAAGGCTTATACTTGAAGATGACAGTTGGTTGGAGGGCTTGATGCCACTCGTGATCGAGGACGAGAAGGTGAGCGCGCTTGCGCACGATCTGGCCAGGCAACGGCGTTGCACGGTCGATGAGGTAATCCGCCGGGCGCTCGAACGGGAGACGCGAGACCTCGAGGCCGAGCGAGCGGCGGCGTGGCGCGACGTTCAAGAAATTCAAAAGCGGATCAGAGCGAACTGGAAGGGGCCGATCACATCCAATCATGATTTTCTCTACGACGACAATGGTGACCCCATTCTTTGACGCTGGTCATCGATACATCGGCGATCATCGCCGTTCTCGGTGGCGAGGCCGAGGCCAAGTTCTTCACCGACCTCATGGTGACCGCGATGCCCGATGTACAGATCTCGGCCGGCACCGTTATCGAATGCTACCGCATCACCAGCCGACGCGCGGGTCGACAAGCGCCTGACGACGTCGACTGCCTGATTCGCCGTCTCAAGGTAGCCGTCACACCAGTCGACAGCGCTCAGGTGGCGTTCGCCCGCGACGGCATGGAGCGCTTCGGCAAGGGCCGGGGGGCAGCACCTGCCGTGCTCAATTTCGGCGATCTCTTCGCCTATTCGCTGGCCCGCTCCCTGGACGCGCCGCTGCTCTTCAAAGGCGATGATTTCACGGCGACCGATGTCGTTCCGGCCTGGACGCCCCGAGCCCGCCGCCGGCCCCGCCGGTTGCAACGGCCACAGCCGGCTGGTCTGTCGCAGGTTGCCGGAGATCAAGCGCAGCCCTTGCCGACCGCGGCCTCGAGCTCGTCCGCGGCCGCGTCGATGATCGCGAGCATCGCCGCCTCGGCGCGCTTGGGGTTGCGCGCCCGGATGGCATCGAGGACCGGCGCGTGCAGGGCGAGGCCAGCCGAGGCCGGGAGCAGCGAGCGGCGCTGCAGCCGAAAGCTCACCTCGAGGATGACCGCGACGATGGCACCGAGCCGGTCGATGAACGGGTTGCCGGAGGCACGGAAGACGGCACGGTGAAAGGCGAGATCGGCATGGTAGTAGGCGGTGTCGTCGTCGAGTGCGGCCTGCATCGCGGCGAACGCAGCGGCGATCGCCTCGAGCTCGTCGGCATGGCGCCGCGCGGCGGCGAGGCGGGCGGCCGCGGGCTCGATCATCCGCCGAAGCTCGACCATCTGCGCCACGAGTTCGGCAGACGGGCTCGAGGCCGCGTACCAGGCGAGCACGTCGGGATCGAGCAGGTTCCACTCGTCCTGGGCGCGGACCCGCATGCCGCGCTTCGGCCGCGAGTCGACGAGACCCTTGGCGGCCAGGACCTTGATCGCCTCCCTGACCGCCGTGCGCGAGGCCTTGAACTCGTCCATGAGCTCGACCTCGCGCGGCAGGTCGGTGCCGGG
>DAIRDJ010000301.1:0-2576 GCA_036796215.1 Geminicoccaceae bacterium | reverse complement strand
TCATCTCGTCGCCGCCTGCATCCTCTTGCGGTAGAATGTCAACAGAGCCTAGTGCAGAGCTAGAAAGAACGACGCTTCAGGGAGACGGCGATGCCTATGGCCTATGCCAGCACGGTGCTGCACGCACCGGCGAGCGAGGTCTGGGCGGTCGGGATTTCAACGGGCTCAAGGACTGGCATCCGGCAGTCAAGGACAGGGAGATCGAGGACGACAGGGCGGCGAGGGACGTCGGCTGCGTGCGCAACTTTCATCTCGCCGACGGGGCGCATCTGCGCGAGCGCCTGCTCAGCTTCTCCGATACCGAGATGAGCCACGGCTACAATTTCGAGAAGACGCCGTTCGACGTGCGGAACTATCACGCGACACTCCGGGTCCGGCCGGCCACCGACGGCGATCGGGCGTTCGTCGAGTGGTCGACCACCTTCGACTGCGATGTCGCCAGGATCGACGAGCGGGTCTCGACCTTTGCGGGTGCCGTGTTCAAGGGCGGGCGCGATGCGCTGAAGGCCCGCTTCGGCGGCTGATCCCGGGGGCGTGTAAAGGGTACCCGGTACCCTTTACGGGCGTTAACGATTGAGCGGAGCGCCGGCTCCGCCTCGAGAGGCTCCGTCAGTCGCGGGCGGGCCGCTGGTGGCTGGCGGCGGTCGTCAGAATCGCCCGGTTCGCGTCGCTGGCGGGCGGCTCCGACTCGCCGAAGATCGCGGCCATCCAGTGCCCATCGGTCGGGTTGGGAAAGACGACATAGCGGTGGCCGAAGAGCTCCCGGTCGGCCTCCATCGCGGCGATCCGGCCGTCGACGTCGCTCTTGAGGTAGTACTTGCGGCGGAAATCGTTGAGGTTGTCGCCGAGGAACACGACGACCTCGTAGTCGGCCATGATCTCGTCCTGGCGCGTCTCCTTGTTCGAGGTGTCGCGCAACACGGTCAGGTGGTCGTCGTCGGCGAACGGGTAGCCGAGATGCCGGAGGTGGCCCATCGCGTAGTCGTAGGTGTTCTCGCCCTGATCGCGGCTGGTGACATAGAAGACCTCGACATCGTTCTCGGCGCAGAACGCGAGGAACTCGGCAGCCCCCGGGGCGGCCACCACCTCGTTTTTCGGGACCCAGGCATCCCAGACCGGATCATCGAAGAAGTCGATGTTCTCCTCGACCAGGATCGACCAGTAGGCGAGCGGCAACAGGATGGTGTCGTCGACATCGGTGACGACGGCGAGCGGCCGGTCGCCTTCCTGGTGTGCGGCGAGGGCTGCCTCGACATGCATCCGGGCGACATTGAAGCCCTGGTGATAAAGCGCGCGGTACTCGGCGGCGGTCTGCTTCCAGGCAACGGCGTAGGTCAGCGGATTGCGCGTGGCGTCGTCGGCGTCGGCAGTCTGAGCCGTGAGAACGACGGCAGCCAGGGCCATGGCGAGGCAGGGCAATCCGGCATGGCGCCGAAGCGGATATTGCTGTGGCACGGGGACCTCATCGATCGGATCGGTGGCGGCCGCAGGGCGGCCCGTTGGGATGCCCCAGGGTGTATCAGCCGGCGGCTACACCGTGGCGACAACGACGTGACCTGCAGCGCCCGACGCTCTGGTCCGGCTCGAGGCCGGGGCGACGGCGGGCGGCTCGCAGGGCTGCAGAATCGGCTTCCGGTTTGGCGCCCGAGCCCCTATCGTCGGGGTGATGACATGACCGGCCGCGGCAGCCGCCGGCCGATAACGACACCAGGGGGCTTTTGACCATGCTGATCGGGCTCGACCCGCTGCTTTCGGGCGATCTCTTGCAGGTCCTCCGTGACATGGGACACGGCGACACGATCTGCATCGCCGACTGCAACTTCCCGGCGCACGAGATCGCAAGGCGGGCCGCCGTCCCCTGCGTCCCGCTCGCCGCCGACACAGCACGGGCCACCCGGGCGGTCCTCTCGGTGATGCCGCTCGACAGCTTCGTCGAGCATCCGGTGCGGCGGATGGAGGACGGCCATGCCCCGGGTGAGCTCAACGAGGCGCATCGGGACGTGCTCGCGGCCGTGCAGCAGATGGCGGGCGAGCGTTGGACCATGGGCGGCATCGAGCGCTTCGCCTTCTATGCCGAGGCGGCCAAGTGTGCGGCCGTGATCACCACGCTCGATCGCCGCGGCTATGCCTGCTTCATCTTGACCAAAGGTGTCATCGGCGCCGACGACCAGGTCGTTTGACGCGCCCATCGGGGAGACAGTCGATGCGCAGGACGTCGATCGGCAGCTGGGCCTACAATGTCGGACCCTATGGCGAGAACCCCATTCCCTTCGACACGGTGCTCGAGAAGCTGGCCGAGCTCGAGTTCGACGGGGTCGAGCTCGGCGGCTTCAACGGCTATCCCAACCCGCAGAACCATCCGACCAGGGAGGACCGCGAGGCCTTGAAGAAGAAGGTGGCGAGCCACGGCCTCGCCTTCTCGGGCTTCGCCCAGGATCTCTGGAGCGAGCATCTCCTCGATACCGACGATCCGACCCACTACCTCGAGAGCTTCAAGGCCAACGTCCAGTTCGCGGTCGATCTCGGCATCAAGGGCATCCGCGTCGACACGGTGCAGCCGCCGACGATCCACGCCA
>DAIRDJ010000300.1:0-2606 GCA_036796215.1 Geminicoccaceae bacterium | reverse complement strand
ATCATCGGCCCCGCCGCCGACGGCTTCCGCCAGGAGGTCATCGCCTATCTCTGGGCCGCCACCCGCCGCGGCGAGCGGATCGACTACGAGAGCTACGAGCCCTTGAAGGAGGCGATCGAGAAGAAGCTGATGAACTCGGTCCGCGACATCAGCCGGATCATCACCAAGGCGCGGACCCGCGACGACGAGCAGCGGCAGAAATACGACTCGATGGTCGAGAACCTCATCGGCCAGGGCTACACCGAGGACAGCATCGACACGATCCTCAAATATGCCGCCAACCACCTCTGGAAGGATTGAGAACGCGGCCGATCGATGCCACGTTCTAGCGTATGACGGTTTTTCGCCCCTACGCCCAAGGTGACGCGCTCCGTTCGGATCGAAGCGCTGGTGACCGGAAACGTCACCGCGACAAGCTGCGGCGCTCGATCCGCGACAACATCGCCGACATCATCGCCGAGGAAAGCATCATCGGCCGCGACCGGGACCGCATCGTCAAGGTCCCGATCCGCGGCATCAAGGAGTACCGCTTCGTCTTCGGCGACAACGAGGGCGGGGTCGGCACCGGCGACGGCGACACCCAGCCCGGCCAGGTCGTCGGCAAGGCCGGGCAGAAGCCGGGGCAGGGGCAGGGCCAGGGCCCCGGCGGCAGCGAGCCCGGGCAGGACATCTACGAGACCGAGATCAGCCTCGACGAGCTGGTCGACATCATGTTCGAGGATCTCGAGCTCCCCGACATGGAGCGCAAGATCCTCAAGGAGGCCCTGTCGGAGCGCGTCGCCAAGCGGCTCGGCTACCGCAAGCAGGGGGTCAGGGCGCATCTCGACCGCAAGCGCACCGCCAAGCAGCGGATCAAGCGGCAGATCGCCAGGGGCGTCACGACGGCGCTCGAGGCCGACCGGCCAACCGGCGAGGCCGAGCCCGCCGAGCGCTTCCCCTTCAACAAATCGGATCTCACCTACCGCCGGCTCAGGGTCGACACCCGCGAGGAATCGAACGCCGTCGTCATCTGCATCATGGACACCTCGGGCTCGATGGACCGGCTAAAGAAGTATCTCGCCCGGAGCTTCTTCTTCCTCCTCTACCAGTTCGTCTGCACCAAGTACCAGAATACCGAGCTGGTCTTCATCGGCCATCACACCCAGGCCAAGGAGGTCACCGAGGACGAGTTCTTCCACAAGGGCGAAAGCGGCGGCACGCTGATCTCCTCGGGCTACAACAAGGCCTTGGAGATCATCCAGAACCGCTTCCATCCGACGCACTGGAACATCTACGCCTTCCACTGCTCCGACGGCGACAACTTCGATTCCGACAACGCCGAGGCGATGAAGGCCGCGACCGCGCTTTGCGAGACCTGCAACCTCTTCGGCTACGGCGAGATCAAGCCGATGGGCTCGCACTACTACGAAAGCTCGATGATCGACCGCTTCAAGAAGCTCGCCGCCGACAATTTCCAATCGGTGCTGATCGAGCGGCGCGAGGACATCTGGCCCGCGTTCAAGGCCTTCATGTCCAAGGACCGTGTCCCGGACGAGGGCTGACGCCGATGGCGACCGAGCTGCAGGACCAAAAGACCATCACCGACCTCTACAAGACCGACTTCTACGCCTGGACCAAGAACCAGGCAGCAGCGCTCCGCGACTTTCAGGCCTCCCGTCCCAACCTGCCGCTCGACCTCGAGCACCTGATCGAGGAGGTCGAAGATTTGGGCGACAACGCCCTCGCCACCGTCGAAAGCCAGCTCCAACGCGTTCTGATCCATTACCTCAAGCTCGAATATTCACCGGCGCGACCGCCTCGCCGCAAATGGCAGATATCGATTATCGACGCGCAGGGTGCGATCGACCGGCGCCTGACCCGCTCGATGCGGCCTGTTTTGGTGGGCCAGATGGATCGCCTCTACCGCGTCGCCCGTCGCATCGCCAAAGGCGAAATCATCGATCACGACGAGCCCGTCGCCGCAGCCGCCCTGCCCGAGTGCTGCCCCTACACCCTCGACCAACTGCTCGACGAAACCTGGCGCCCGACCAACCGCCACGGCCTCGTCGACGAGCCGTTCTGAGTTGGCAGCAATGGCCACGAAGCTCGAGGACAAGATCGACCCCGCTGCCCTCTACGACCTGGACTTCTACGCCTGGGCCGAGCAGCAGGCAGCGACGTTGCGTGGGCTCCAGGTCAGCCACCCCAGCCTGCCGCTCGACTTCGCACACCTGATCGAGGAGGTCGAAGACTTGGCGAGGCGTGACGTGCGAGCCGCCAAGAGCCAGCTCCGCCGGCTGATCCTGCACGTGTTGAAGCTCGAGTATTCGCCCGCCGACCACCCGCGCCGCCAGTGGCTGAACAGTATCGACGATGCGCGCCAGGAGCTCGATGACATACTGTCATCGAGCGTCGTCGCAATTGTGTCGCCGCTCTTGCCGCAACTCTATATCTGGGCCCGCAGGGCCGCTCGGCGCGATCTGCTCGATGCAGACGGCGTCGAGACGGCCGAAGGCCTGCCTTTCGCCTGCCCCTACACCCTCGATCAGCTGACCGACAAGACGTGGTACCCGACCAACCGCCACGGCCACGTCGACGAGCCCCTCTGAGGTGATGCCCATGGCAAC
>DAIRDJ010000299.1:0-2611 GCA_036796215.1 Geminicoccaceae bacterium | reverse complement strand
AGCAAGCCCATCGCGACGCCCACCGCACCGAGCCCGAGCAGCCAGAGCCGGGTGTCGGCGCGCCGCCGCTGCCGCAGCCGCTGCTGCGCGGCCTCGGACTTGGCCCAGTTGTTGTCGATCTCGACGTCCACAGGCAGGCGTTCCGTATCAATCATACTGCTCTCGATATTTCTTGACGATGCCGAGGGCGAGGACGTTCAGCAGCAGCGTCGAGAGGAAGAGGACGAGGCCGAGGCCGAAGGCGGCCAAGGTCTTCGGGCTGTCGAACTCGGTGTCGCCGATCAAGAGCGTGACGATCTGCACGGTGGTCGTGGTCACGCCCTCGAGCGGGTTGAGGGTCAGATTGGCGGTGAGGCCGGCGGCCATGACCACGATCATCGTCTCGCCGATCGCCCGGCTCAAGGCGAGCAAGACGCCGCCCATGATGCCGGGCAGGGCTGCCGGCAGCAGCACCTGGCGGACGGTCTCGGACTTGGTGGCACCGAGGGCGGCCGAGCCGTCACGCAAGGACTGCGGCACGGCATTCAAGGCGTCGTCGGCGAAGGAGGAGATGAACGGGATGAGCATGATGCCCATCACGCCGCCGGCGACGATGGCTGCCGTCGGCGCCATGTCGACGCCGATCGCAGCGGCGATATTGCGCAGGAACGGCGAGACGGTGATGACCGCGAAGAAGCCGTAGACGATGGTCGGGATGCCGGCGAGGATTTCGAGGACCGGCTTGATCGTGGCGCGCACCGGCTGGGTCGCGTATTCGGCGGTGTAGATGGCGGTCATCAGGCCGATGGGTACTGCGACGAACATGGCGCAGACGCTGACGACGATGGTGCCCCAGAAGACCGGCACGGCGCCGAACGAGCCGAGGCCGGCGACCTGGTCCTCACGGATGGCGATCTGCGGTTCCCAGTTGAGGCCGAACAGGAACTCGGTGACGGGCACGCGCTCGAAGAAGCGCCAGGCCTCGTAGATCAGCGACACCAGGATGCCGAGCGTGGTGACGATCGCGACCAGTGAGGCCAGGACCATGAGGCCGAAGACGATGCCCTCGACCTGGTGGCGGGCGCGAAAGGCGGGGGCGATCCGCGAGCGCGCCCAGGTCACTCCGGCGACGGCCAGGGCGATTGCTGCGGCGATCACCGAGAAGCGGACAATCGACTGGTAGGTGGCAAAGCTCTGGGCAGCGGCCAGGATCTCGGGCGAAGGTGTGCCGAAGGTGGTGCCGCGGGCGGCGTTCCTGATGCTGGAGAGCAGGAGGTTGCGCTCGGCGGCGGAGATGTCGGTGGTCATCTCGGCCGGGACGCTGTTGAGCAGCAGCCAGTCGACGAAGCTGCTCTGGAACAGGACACCGGCGACGAAAACGACGAAGGCCGGCAGGCCGGCGATCAAGGCCACGTAGTAGCCGTAATATTGCGGCAGGGTGGCGAGCCCGCCATTGGCGCTGGCGTCCCGCAAGGCATTGGCGCGCTGCCGGCCGAGATAGAAGCCGATGACCGACAGGACGATCAGGATGGGGATCACCAGCGATTGGGTCATTCACGATCTCGATTGGCAGCGGTCGAGGGAGAAGAAGGCGTGGCGACCCGCCGAAGCGGGTCGCCACCATGCATCCGGTCGACTGAGCGAACTCAGCTGGCAGGGGCTTCCATTGGCGTCGCGGCCAAGGCGTTGTCCTGGGTGGCCTTGCGGCGCTCGTCGCCGAGCGGGACGAGGCCACGCTCCTGGAGGTAGCCACCGGGGCCCATGGCCTCCTCGCTCATGTACTCCTCGATGAACTCGGCGAGGTTGGGGATCGCACCGCGATGCGCGTTCTTCACGTAGAAGAAGAGCGGGCGCGACACACCGTAGTCGCCGGTCTCGATGGTCGCCGGGGTCGGCTCGACGCCCTCGATCAAGGCACCCTTGAGCGTGTCCTGGTTCTCGTAGAGGAACGAGTAGCCGAAGATGCCGTAGGCGTTGGTGTCGGCCACCAGGCGCTGGACGATCAGGTTGTCGTTCTCGCCGGCCTCGACGAACGGGCCGTCGGTGCGCATGCGCTGGCAGACCTCGTCGTGACGGCCCTCCTCGAGGGCGGCGATCGCCGGGAATTCGGCGCAGCCCTCTTCCATGACCAGCTCGACCCAGGCGTCGCGGGTGCCGGAGGTCGGGGGCGGGCCGTAGACCAGGATCGTCTGGTCGGGCAGCGATGGGTCGATCTGGCTCCAGTTGGTGAAGGGGTTGGCGACGATCTCGCCGTCGACCTCGACCTCGGCGGCCAAGGCCTGGAAGAGCTGGGCCTTGGTCAGATCGACGTCGGTGCCGTCCTGCGAGGTGGCCATCGAGAGGCCGTCAAACCCGAGCAGCACCTCGGTAATGTCGGTCACGCCGTTGGCCTCGCAGACCGCCCATTCGGACGCCCGCATCGAACGCGAGGCGCCGGTGATGTCGGGATGGCTCTCGCCGATGCCGCCGCAGAAGATCTGCATGCCGCCGCCGGTGCCGGTGCCCTCGACGACGGGCGAGGGCGCGCCGGTCATCGACGAGAACTGCTCGGCCACGGCCTGGGTGTAGGGGAACACCGTCGACGAGCCGACGATGCTGATCTGGTCGCGCGCCTGGGCCTGGCCGGCAACGG
>DAIRDJ010000298.1:0-2649 GCA_036796215.1 Geminicoccaceae bacterium | reverse complement strand
CGCCCAGCTCCTTCTGGATCGCCTTCATCTGCTCGTTGAGGTAGTACTCGCGCTGGGTCTTCTCCATCTGCCGCTTGACGCGTGAGCGGATGCGCTTCTCGACCTGCAGAACGCTGATCTCGCCCTCCATGAAGCCGTAGAGCCGCTCCAACCGCTCGCCCAAGGACGCGGTCTCGAGCAGGTCCTGCTTGTCGGCGATCTTCAAGGACAGATGGGCGGAGACGGTATCGGCGAGCTTACCCGGATCGTCGATCTGGGAGAGCGAGACCAGGACCTCGGGGGGCACTTTCTTGTTGAGCTTCACATACTGCTCGAACTGGGTCACCACGGCACGCGCCAAGGCCTCGACCTCGCGCATGTCGGTCGAGCCGTCCTCCAACACCCGGGCGGAAACCTGGAAGAACCTAGGGTTGTCAACAAAGCCTTCGATATCGGCACGCGCGGTGCCCTCGACCAGCACCTTGACCGTTCCATCGGGCAGCTTGAGCAGTTGCAGCACGCTCGAGACCGTGCCGACCCGGTAGATGTCGTCGGGGCCCGGATCGTCCTGGCTCGCGTTCTTCTGCGCCACGAGCAGGATCTGCTTGTCCTCCTTCATCACCTCCTCGAGGGCGGCGATCGACTTCTCCCGGCCGACGAAGAGCGGCACGATCATGTGGGGGAAGACGACGATGTCACGCAGCGGAAGAACGGGAAAGATTGTCGTTTTGGGTGTCTCGACCATTAGACCTCACCACAGGGGCGCCGGCGGGAGATGCCCGCCACGCCGGATTACCGCATAAGAAGTGGCCCGGCGGGCAGGGGCTTTCAAGGCAGCCCCACCGCTGCGCTGCGCTGCGCTGCCGCCCGAGACGGCCTTGCCGCGGCTGCGGCGGCAAGCTCCCCGCCAGCTCGACCACGACGGTTTCAGCCAGCCGCGCTTTCCAGCGAGGTCGGCACGTTTGGTCGGTTGCGGTGCGTGATTGCGGTGCGTGTCGGCTTCAGGAGGCCGAGCCGACGTCGCCTTTGCGCTGCTGGTTGTGGATCATCAGGGGCTTGGCGTTGTTGTCCACCACTTCCTTGTTGACCACGACCTCTTCGACCGTGGTCAAGGACGGCAGCTCGAACATGGTCTCGAGCAGGATGCCCTCCATGATCGAGCGCAGGCCGCGGGCACCCGTCTTGCGCTTGATGCCCTTCTGCGCGATCGCCCTGAGCGCGTCCTCGGTGAAGGTGAGCTTGACGTCCTCCATCTCGAACAGCTTCTGGTACTGCTTGACCAGAGCGTTCTTCGGCTCCTTGAGGATCTGGACCAACGCATCGACGTCGAGATCGGTGAGGGTCGCCACCACCGGCATCCGGCCGACGAACTCCGGAATGAGGCCGAACTTCAAGAGGTCGTCGGGCTCCACCTCGCGCAACACCTCACCCGCGCGCCGATCGTCGGGCCCCACGACCGTCGCACCGAAGCCCATCGAACGAGGCTTGCCGCGCTGCTCGATCAGCTTCTCGAGCCCGGCGAAGGCACCGCCGCAGATGAAGAGGATGTTGGTCGTGTCGACCTGCAGGAATTCCTGCTGCGGGTGCTTCCGCCCACCCTGCGGCGGCACGCTCGCCACCGTGCCTTCGATGATCTTCAAAAGCGCCTGCTGCACGCCCTCACCCGAGACGTCGCGCGTGATCGACGGATTTTCGGACTTGCGGCTGATCTTGTCGACCTCGTCGATATAGACGATTCCGCGCTGCGCCCGCTCGACATTGTAGTCGGCCGACTGCAGGAGCTTGAGGATGATGTTCTCGACGTCCTCGCCGACATAGCCGGCCTCGGTCAGCGTCGTCGCATCCGCCATGGTGAACGGTACGTCCAGGGTACGCGCCAGGGTCTGGGCAAGCAGCGTCTTGCCGCAGCCGGTGGGCCCGATCAGGAGGATGTTCGACTTGGCGAGCTCGACCTCACCGCCCTTCGAGCCGTGCGCCAGGCGCTTGTAGTGGTTGTGGACAGCCACCGACAGCACCCGCTTGGCGTGATCCTGGCCGATCACATAGTCGTCGAGCACCTCGTTGATCTCGGCCGGGGTCGGCACGCCCGAGCGGCTCTTCGCAATGGCGCTCTTGTTCTCTTCACGGATGATATCCATGCAGAGCTCGACGCATTCGTCGCAGATGAAAACCGTCGGCCCGGCGATGAGCTTGCGCACCTCGTGCTGGCTCTTGCCACAGAACGAGCAGTAGAGAGTGTTCTTGGAGTCGCCGCTGGATTTGCTCATCGACAATCGGACCTCAATCGCCGCAGCCCGGCGCCAGTTCGAGATATGGTAGTCAGTCGCCCGACTTAACACAACTAGGCAATGGACCGCCGCCTCGCCGCCTCTCGAGCCCATTGCGGGGCCGGTCGGGTGGACGTGCCGTTGCCGAGAGCCAAACAACCACGTGGGAGATGGGGTTGCAAGGGTCGTTGTCGAGACTGTGATACCAAGATGGCGTTCGACCAAGCCGAATGCCCGCCGCAGCCTACTTGTCGGCGATCACCGTGGGCCTGTGGGTCACGACATCGTCGACGATGCCGAACGCCTTCGCCTCCTCGGCGCTCATGAAGGTGTCGCGCTCCAGCTTTTCGTCGATTTCGTCCATGGTGCGGCCGGTATGCTGCACGTAGATGTCGTTCAGCCG
>DAIRDJ010000297.1:0-2692 GCA_036796215.1 Geminicoccaceae bacterium | reverse complement strand
CGGCGACCGCCCGCACGGCGACCGCGGCCAGAGCTTCGGCGACCGTGGGCCGCGCGGCGGCGAGCCGCCGAACATCACCATCCGCCGGCCGTTCTTCCGCCGCAAGAAGGCGAGCCCGTTCGCCCACGCCGACGCCCCGCCGATCGACTACAAGGACGTCAAGCTCTTGCAGCGCTTCGTCTCCGAGCGCGGCAAGATCGTGCCCAGGCGCATCACCGCCGTGACCGCGAAGGAGCAGCGCCAGCTCGCCAAGGCCGTCAAGCGCGCCCGCGAGCTCGCCCTTCTGCCCTACGTCGCCGGCTGACCCGGGCCGCCTTGGGCACCGGGCGCGAGAATCTGGCCAGAGTGACACGATGCGACGCGACCTCATGCTCACCGGCCTCGCGGCCGCGGCCAGCGCTGCGCTCTACCTCTCCCTGACGCTCGGCGTCCTGGGCGCCCCGTTCTTCGCCTATTTCGTCCAGCTGCCGCTCTTCTTCGTCGGGCTGTCGCTCGGCACCGCCTCCGCCGGCCTCGCCAGCCTCGGCGCCCTCGGGATCGTCATCCTCTTCGGCGGCAGCATCGCGGCAGTGGTCTTCGTCGTCGTGCAGCTGGCACCGACACTGCTCGCCATCCGCCAGGCCCTGCTCAGCCGGGATGCCGCGGACGGCAGCCGCGACTGGTACCCGCCAGGGCTCGTGCTGGGCAATCTCGTCCTCTATGCCGCCGTCGTCATGGCCCTGACGCTGGCCTGGATCCGCATCGCCACCGGCAGCCTCGAGACCGCGTTCACCACGGCCATCGGCCACGTCCTCGACCAGCTCGAGGCCGCCGGCAGCTCGGCCAGCAGCGTCGGTCAGGAGATCCTCGACTACGCCGCCATCGTCCCCGGTGTGGTCGCCGTCTCCTGGGTGCTGATGACCCTGGTCAACGCCGCCATCGCCCAGTTCCTCGCCGTGCGGAGCGGCGAGGCCAAGCGCCCGCCCATCGCCCTTGCCACCCTCTGGCTGCCCCGCTGGTGCGGCCCCGCCCTCGGCCTCGCCACGCTGGCCGCCGTCTTGGTCGGTGGCGATGCCGCCTACCTCGCCCAGGGCCTGGCGACGCTCTTCGCCGTCCCCTATCTCTTGCAGGGCCTCGCCGTCGTCCACAGCGCCGCCGAGCGGCTCAAGGCCCGCGGCCTCGTCCTCGCCGGCTTCTACATCGCCCTCCTCCTCTTCAGCTGGCCACTCGTCGTCGGCATCGTGCTGCTCGGCCTGCTCGAGGACTGGGCCCACTTCCGCCGCCGCCTCGCCTAACCCAACGGAGCTTTCCCCATGCAGGTCATCCTCCTCGAGCGTGTCCCCAAACTCGGCCAGATGGGCGAGATCGTGAAGGTCCGCCCGGGCTTCGCCCGCAACTTCCTGATCCCCCAGGGCAAGGCCCTCAGGGCCACCGACGAGGCGCTGAAGGTCTTCGAAAGCCGGCGCGCCAGGCTCGAGGCCGACAACCTCGAGGCCAGGTCCGACGCCGAAGGGGCCGCACTGACCATCCAGGGGGCGTCCGTCACCATCCTCCGCCAGGCGAGCGAAGGCCGCCAGCTCTACGGCTCGGTCAGCACCCGCGACATCGCCGACGCCTTCACCGCCAGCGGCATCCAGTTCGGCCGCCAGCAGATCCGCCTCGACACCCCGATCAAGATGCTCGGCATCCACGACGTCATCGTCGCCCTGCACCCCGAGGTCGAGGTGATGGTCCACGTCAACATCGCCCGCACCGAGGAGGAAGCCGACATCCAGGCCGGCAAGGCGGCCCCGGTCATGGCCGAGGCCGAGATCGACCCCGACAGCGACGAGTTCACCCGCGGCTCCGGCTTCGACGAGCTCGGCATCTGAGCCCTCGCCCGGCAGCCCCGGGCGAGGGCTCGCCGCTCGCGGGAACCAGCTCGGAACGGGTAGCATTGCCGCCGCGCCACGGCTAAGCTGTGGCGGATGTGCTGATCGAGGAGACCACCATGGCGGCGCACAAGACCCAGAGCGACGAGCCCACGGCCAAAAGCGTCGCCGACGCCGACCACGCCCCAGAGCCGGATCCCGGCAAGGGCGGCAAGGTCGCCATCGTCAAGAAATACGCCAATCGCCGGCTCTACAACACGGCATCGAGCAGCTACATCACCCTCGACGAGCTCTGCCAGATGGTCCGTGACGGCCAGGAATTCCTCGTCTTCGACGCCAAGACCGGCGACGACATCACCCGCTCGGTGCTGACGCAGATCATCCTCGAAGAGGACGCCAAGGGCCGCAACCTCATGCCCATCGGCTTCCTCCGCCAGATCATCGGCCTCTACGACGACAACCTGAAAAGCGTCGTGCCGCGCTACCTCGAAGTCTCGATGGAGAACTTCGCCCGCCACCAGGAACAGATGCGGGAATACATGGAAGAGACCGTGGGTCGCTTCTTCCCGCTCAAGCAGCTCGACATCAAGAACCCCTTCGAGGAGCTGGCCCGCCAGAACATCGCCATGTTCCAGAAGGCGGCGAGCATGTTCAACCCGGCCCTCGACCCGGTCGGCACCGCCGAGAAGAAAGCCGAGAAAGCCGAAGCCGCCGCCCACGAAAGTGCCGCCGAAGCCGAAGCCCTCGGCCGCCAGGTCCAGGACCTCAAAGCCGAAATGGCCGCCCTGCAACGGCAAATGAACAGCCTGCAACAGAGCGAGCAGGCAAAAAAGACCCGCTGA
>DAIRDJ010000296.1:0-2722 GCA_036796215.1 Geminicoccaceae bacterium | reverse complement strand
GTGTCATGCTGGTCGACGCGAACACCATTGATGCCACGGCACCCCTGGAGACTGAGGTCTGTGTCGTCGGTTCGGGCCCTGCGGGCCTCGCCGTTGCCTTCGAACTCAGCTGTGCCGGCATCCCGGTCGTGGTCCTCGAGGAGGGCAGCCGGGCCTGCATCGGTGGCAACGCCACGAAATGGGTGATCGAGCTCGAGCGCGGCAGCAAGAACGCCGTCCGCCTCGCACCACTCCAGACGATGGACATGACGGCGCGCGAAGGGGTCATCGACGATGGCTGGCCCATCGGCCCGGACGACCTCGAGCCCTACTACGCCCGTGCCGCCCAGCTCTTCGACATCTCGCCCTTCGGCTTTGCCGCGGCGGCCTGGGAGGAGCCGGGTGCCCGACGCCTGCCGTTCGATGAACGCCGGATGAAGACCTCGGTCTACCAGTTCGCGGACGGCGGAATCTTCCACGGCCGGCTGCGCGACGCGATCGGCGCATCGCCGCATGCTCGGATCGTCTACAATGCGGCTGCGATGGAAATCGCGACAAGCGACGGTGGCACGCGCGCCCGCTCGATCGAGGTGCAGAGCCCCTCTGGGCGCAGGTTCGAGGTTCGCGCCTCGACCTTCGTGCTCGCCGCTGGTGGCCTCGGCAGCCCGCATTTGCTGCTCCTTTCACGGCGAGACCGCAGCACCGCCATCGGCGACGAGCATGGCCTGTTGGGCCGCTACTTCATGGACCACCCCCTGCTCGACGGCGGCGACTTCGTGCCGAGTGCCCGCGGTCTCGTCGACGCCATGGCGCTCTACGATCTGCGGCGGATCCACAACCAGCACGTAATGGGACACCTGCGTATCGGCGATGAGCCGCTGCTCGAGCAGCGGCTGGCCCAGCTGAGTGTGATGCTCTTCCCCCGCGAGCTCGACCATCGCGAGCGCTACCGGCTCTGCCCGCGGCAGGAGCGCGCTCTGCGCACCGTCTTCGAGTTCCGCGCCAATCTCCGCACGGCCGGCCTCGGCAATCTCGCCCGCCTGCCGGCGATCCTCCAGGGTGCCGATGCGATCGTCCGGACGCTGGCGCGCGACGTGCTCGGCCGCTTCCCCCGGCTCGGCCGCGGCGGCTGGTCGAACCGCCAGCAGCCGAGTGCCACCTTCGGCGCCCTTCAGGTCGTCCACCAGGTGGAGCAGCCGCCCCGCTACGACAATCGCGTCTTCCTCGGCACGGCGACCGACCCGATGAGGCGGCCGGTGCTCGAGAAGGCGTGGCGGTGGCACGACGAGGACATCGCCCGGGCCTGCCGGTCCCAGGATTTTCTCGCGGCCGAGCTCGAGGCCAAGGGTCTCGGCGAGTACCGGATCGCCCGAAACGAGGGCAAGCCCTTGGTCCTCGCGCTATCGACGGCGCACCCGATGGGCACGACCCGGATGCACGCCGATCCGAAGCGAGGTGTGGTCGATGCCGACCGCCGTGTGCATGCGGTGCCGAACATCTACGTCGCCAGCAGCCGCACCTTCGCCTCCGGCGGCTTCGTCAACCCCACCTTCACCATCGTCGCCCTGGCCCCTCGGGTTGCCGAGAGCGTCAAGCGCCGCCATAGGGCGAGCACCCCGACCCTCGCGAACACGACCGCGAGTAGCCCGTCCGTCCGCCCCGGGCTCGCCCTGACGTGACGCCTCGCGACTAGCGCGGTTGCCGTTCGCTGACGCTCACTTCGGCCGCTCTAGTTCGTTGTTTTAGCGCATTTTCCGAATCGCCGGCCGGTTCCAGCCAGCTTGAAAACGGCCTAGCGCGCCTTGGGCTGGGCGACGTAGCGCAGATAGGGCTTGGGTGCGCGCCAGCCCTCCGGATACTTCGCCCTCGCCGCCTCGTCGGAGACCGCCGGGACGATGATCACGTCCTCGCCGTCCTGCCAATTGGCCGGGGTTGCCACCTGATGCTCGGCGGTGAGCTGGAGCGAGTCGATGGCGCGCAGGATCTCGGCGAAGTTGCGCCCGGTGCTCATCGGATAGGACAGCACGAGCTTGATCTTCTTGTCCGGGCCGATGACGTAGACATTGCGCACGGTGGCGTTGTCGGCGGCCGTCCGGCCCTGCGCCGAGGAGCCGGCGTCGGCGGGCAGCATCTGGTAGAGCTTGGCAACGGCGAGGTCGTTGTCGCCGATCATCGGGTAGTTGGGGGCGGCCCCCATCGTATCCGCGATGTCCAAGGACCAGCGCGCATGGTCCTCGACCGGGTCGATGCTGAGACCGATGATCTTGCAGTTGCGCTTGTCGAACTCGGGCTTGATCTGCGCCATCGTGCCGAGCTCGGTCGTGCAGACCGGCGTGAAATCCTTCGGGTGCGAGAACAGCACGACCCAGCTGTCACCAGCCCAGTCGTAGAAACTGATCCGGCCCTCGGTGGTTTCCGCCGTGAAATCGGGTGCGGTAGCGCCGATGGGGAGCGTCATGAGCGGTCCTTCCCGTTTTGCAGATGGCGTCCCCTGGGCTCGCGGCACGCGACTCGTGCCGGAGAGCGCACAGGCGGAGCCTCGTTGACACCAACATTTCGAGATGGTTGTCTGGCAGGTTGCCAACAAGGTGTTGAGCCGTCGTTCAGGGGCCTGAGGTCACGATTACGTTTCCACTGCATCGCGCGCACGCACCGGCGGGTCCACGACCGCGAAGCATTGCAGCACAAACGCCAGCACCTGCGCGTGCTCCTTCAGCGCGTCGAAGCGGCCGGACGCGCCGAA
>DAIRDJ010000295.1:0-2780 GCA_036796215.1 Geminicoccaceae bacterium | reverse complement strand
GGAATGACTAAAGGTCCCCGGACGGGCCTCCGGCGTGGCCGGTTGACCTATATGATCGTATCCGTCCAGCGAACCGCATAGCTGACGCTCCCGCTGCATCGGAGTAGATCTATGCGGCATGAAGACAACCCGAAGACCGAGAGAAGAGTGGCGGCGTCACGTTCGCGGATGGAAGGCGAGCGGGCTGTCGGCCAGTGAATACGCCGCGAAGGCCGGCCTCAACCCAAACACGTTCAGCTGGTGGCGATGCCAGCTTGCGAAAGAGCCTGCGGCGACGACGGGGGCACGCGGGGGCCATCGTCGCGTCCGGCCCATTCTCGAGCTGGTGGAGCTTACTCAGGCTCAGACGGTCGAGGCGATCGAGTCCGGCAGTCCGGGGATGGATCGGCTCGAGCTCGACGTCGCCGGGATCGTCGTGCGGGTGCCAAGGAACTTCGAGGCCGAGTCGCTGACGCGCCTGCTCCAGGTGCTGGAGGCACGGCGATGATCCCCGCCTCGGTTCGCATCTTCGTCTGCACCGAGCCCCAGGACATGCGGCGCAGCTTCGATGGCCTGGCCCTCGCCGTGCGAGAGGTTCTCGGCGAAGACCCGCAGAGTGGCGCGCTCTTCTGCTTCGTCAACAAGGGGATGAACCGGCTGAAGATCCTGTGGTTCGACACGAACGGGTACTGCCTTCTCTACAAGCGACTGCACCGTGCTTCGTTCGTGTTGCCTGGATCCCGGAGAGAGGGATCGGTTCGGATCGACGGCGGCATGTTGGCGAAGCTGATCGCGGGCGTGGCCCGGGAGGGACGGCGACGACAGCGCATGACGGGTTGATCGACAGAGACGCTTGTGTTAGTTGTCTCGTCGTGATGCAGGATGCAGCCGCGATCAACGCCACGATCGGTTCGGATCTCGAGAGTGAGCTCGAGGCGCTCCGTGTGGCGGTCGAGAAGCTCTCGACCGAGCGGGAGCAGTACCGCGAGCTCTACCTTCAGATGCTCGAGATCAACCGCAAGCTCGAGCTCGGGATCCTGTCCCAGAAATCCGAAAGGCTATCGCCGGACCAGTCGCAGCTGACGTTGCAGCTTCTGGCGAGCTTGCTCGGGAAGAACGAGCCGGAGAGCGCGGCCACGAACGCGCCGAGCAGTGAGCCGCCCGCCCAGGCGAAGCCGCGCCGGCCGCCGACCGGCCGAAGGATGGCGCCCGAGAACCTGCCGCGGGTCGAGATCGAGATCCTGCCCGAAGAGGTCCGACGCAAGGGACTCGACGCCTTCGTGCGCATCGGCGAGGAGCGGCGGGAGGTGATCGAGCGGCGGCCCTGCTCGATGGTCGTCGTGGAAATCGTGCGGCCGAAGTACGTGGCCAAGGACGAAGCAGTGAACGCTTCGCAGACGGTGCAGATCGCCGAGCCGCTGGAGCTGCCGATCGAACGCGGCGTCGCGGGGCCGGGACTGTTGGCCGACTCGCTGGTGCGCCGCTTCCAGGACCACCTTCCCCTGAACCGTCTCGAGGGCATCTATGCCCGCGAGGGCCTGACGATAACCCGCTCGACGCTGTGCAGCTGGCATGATCAGCTGGCGGATCTGGTCCGGCCGCTGGTCGAGGCGATGTGGCAGGACGCCTTGAGCAGCTCGCCCTACCTGTGCACGGATGCGACCGGCGTCCTCGTCCAGGCCAAGGAGCGCTGTCGCAAGGGAAACTTCTGGGTGGTGGTGGCTCCGGAGCGGCACGTTCTCTACCGCTACTCGGCAAAGCACGACAGCGCGGCCGTGGATGGGCTGCTCTCGGGCTACAAGGGCTACCTGGTCGCCGATGCGCACTCGGTCTACGACCACCTCTACGCCGATGGCGAGGTGGTCGAGGTCGGCTGCTGGGCGCATTGCCGGCGCTACTTCTTCAAGGCACTCGGCTCGGACCCCGAGCGGGCCCGGGCGGCGCTGGCCCATATCCGGGGTCTGTTCGATCTGGAGCGGGCCCAGGCGACGGCGCCTCGCAAGAAACGCCTGGCCGAGCGGCGGACTAAGAGCCGGCCCTTGGTCGAGGGGTTCTTCGCTTGGTGCGATGCCGCGCGCGACACGGTGCTCGACGAGACGCCGATCGCCAAGGCGATCCGCTATGCGCTGAACCAGCGCGAGGCCCTCAGCCGGTTCCTCGAGGACGAGCGGCTGCCGATCCACAACAACGGCTCGGAGCTGGCCCTTCGCCGCCAGGCCGTGGGTCGCAAGGCCTGGCTCTTCGTCGGCAGCGACCACGGCGGCGAGGTGAATACGACGTTCGTGACGCTGCTGGCCAGCTGCCAGCTCCACGGCATCGAGCCGTGGGGCTATCTGCGCGACCTCTTCTGCTTGCTGCCGCGCTGGAAGAAGAGCGACGTCCTCGCGCTCTCGCCCCTGCACTGGCGCAAGACCTGCGAGCAGGAGCACACTCAGCAGCTCCTCGCCCAGAGCCTGATCCGAAGCATTACGCTCGACGACTGACATCCCGGGGACAGATAGCGACTCCCGAGCGGGAGATCGCTACGCGGTTCGTCGGACGGATACCACATAGCGACAAAGCCGCTCGAGTCGCTTTCGATCCCTGGCCGGGCCCCGATTCGCAGAGATTCGCCATCACGTTCACATAGACGCTATGCGGGATGACTTCCTCCATGCCCGAGAAGCGGCGGGTCGCATCGAAGTACTTCGCATGGCGCAGGAAGAGCTCGGACCCGGGAAGCACGAAATCGTCGTGGACCCAATCCGCCTGGAACCACATCACGCTCGTCTCGGCGCCGGGATCGAGCCCGGGCCGCATCC
>DAIRDJ010000294.1:0-2797 GCA_036796215.1 Geminicoccaceae bacterium | reverse complement strand
GCCTGCGCGAGCGCAGCCGCGATCTGGTGCGCAACAACCCCTATGCCACCAAGGCTGTCGAGGCCATGGTCAGCAACCTGGTCGGCACCGGCATCGTGCCGCGGGCCCGATCCTCCCGGCAGCGCCTGGTCAAGGCCGCGGACCAGCTCTGGCAGGGCTTCGCCGAGACGGCGGACGCCGACGGGCTGACCGACCTCTACGGCCTGCAGGCACTGGTGGCGCGGACCCTGGCCGAGAGCGGCGAGGTGCTGGTCCGGCTCAGGGATCGTAGGCTCGATGACGGCCTGCCGGTGCCGCTCCAGCTGCAGCTGCTCGAGCCCGACCACCTGGATACCGGCAAGTCGGCGGAGCTGCCGGATGGCGGCTTCGTCCTGCAGGGGGTCGAGTTCGATCCGCTCGGCCGGCGGCGGGCCTATTGGCTGTACCCGGTCCACCCCGGCGAGGTGGCGAGCTTCAGCCGAGCACGGCTGACGAGCCAGCGCGTGCCGGCGGAGCGGGTGCTGCATCTCTTCGAGCGTTTGCGGCCCGGCCAGGTCCGGGGCGTGCCCTGGTTCGCGCCAGCGATGGTCAAGCTGCGCGACCTCGACGAGTACGACGACGCCGAGCTGGTCAGGAAGAAGATCGAGGCCTGCTTCGCCGCCTTCGTCACCGGCGACGAGGAGGCGGCGACGCTGGGCGCCAGCGCCATCGACGCCGAGGGTCGGCGGATCGAGCGGTTCGAGCCCGGGATGATCGAGTACCTGCCGTCGGGCCGGGACGTCCGCTTCGCCACGCCGAGCTCGAGCGGTGGCTATGCCGAATACATGCGGGTGCAGTTGCACGCCATCGCCGCCGGGGTCGGGCTCACCTACGAGCTGCTGACCGGCGACCTCTCCCAGGTCAACTACTCCTCGATCCGCGCCGGGCTGATCGAGTTCCGAAGGCGGATCGAGGCGCTGCAGTGGCAGCTGCTGGTCCCGGGCCTCTGCCAGCCGGTCTGGCGCCGCTTTGTCGCCGTCGGCCAGGCGACCGGTGCGTTGCCGCCCGGCGAGATCGCCGCCGAGTGGACGGCACCCCGCTTCGAGGCGGTCGATCCCCTGAAGGACATCCAGGCCGACATCCTGGCGGTGCGCGCCGGGCTGATGACCCTGAAGGAAGCGATCGCCCGGCAGGGCTACGACCCGGCCCAGGTCCTGGCTGAGATCGGTCTCACCAATGCCGAGCTCGATCGGCTGGGGATCACCCTCGACACCGATCCGAGGAAGGCCACCCGCACGGGGGCGGCCAAGACGGCTGAGGGCAACGCTGTCCCCGCCGACGACAAGATGGAGTCGCTCGATGCCTGAATCCACCAGCCCGTCGCTGGCGACCCTGGCGGACGAGGCCTTCACCCTCGACCTGCCGCTGCAGCACCGCCACGACGTGCGCCTGCTGCCGGCGAGCCTGGTGCCGGAGACCCGCACCGTCGAGGTGGTCTGGTCGACCGGGGCCGAGGTCCGGCGCACCGATCCCTGGACCGGCAAGCCCTACCACGAGGTGCTGTCGCTGGAGCCGGGCCATGTCGATCTGAGCCGCTTGGAGAGTGGTGCCCCATTGCTCGACAGCCATGCCGCCTTCACGCTCGCCGGGATCATCGGCGTGGTCGAGCGGGCCTGGATCGAGACCGGTGCCGCCGGCCCCGAGGGCCGCGCCGTCATCCGCTTCAGCAGCCGGGCCGAGGTGACCTCGGTCTGGGAGGACGTCAGGAGCGGCATCATCCGCCACGTCTCGGTCGGCTATCGCGTTCGGACCTTCCGCATCGAGGAGGATGCCGACCCGCCCGTCTGGCGCGCCGTCGACTGGCAGCCGGTCGAGCTGTCGCTGGTCGCGGTGCCAGCTGATCCGGGCGCTGGACTGCGCAGCGACGACCGACCCCCGCAACCCTGCCGGCTGCTCCGCCGGCCCATCCCACAGCGCACGGAGACCCGCGCCATGACCGAGACCATCACCCGAGACGCACCCACCGATACCGACGAGCAGGAGATTGCACCCGTGACCATCGAGACCGACGACAACAGGACGGAGCCCGTCGAGCGGGAGGAGGCACCGCCGGACGAGATTGCCGTGATGGCGCCGACCAGCGCCATGCGCTCCGCCCTCGCGGCCGAGCGGCGCCGGGCGGCACCGGTCGAGACCGTGACCGGCCAGGCGGCCCCCGACGCGACAGCGACACGCATCATTGCCGAGCGAGTTCTGCGCGAGGAGCGCGAGCGCGTCGCCGGCATCACCGACGCGGCCAGGAAGCTCGGGGTCGAGACCAGCGTGGCCGAGGACCTCATCCGCCGCGGCATCGGCCTCGACGAGGCCAGGCGCACGCTGATCGACCAGGCCGCCGAGCGCGACAGGAGCGTCGAGACCCGGCCGCACCACATCCGCGCCGGCGGGCTCGACGAGGTCGCCACCCGGCGGGAGGCGGTCGAGAACGCCCTGCTGCATCGCTACGATCCGGGCCGCCACACGCTCTCCGAGCCCGCCCGTGACTGGCGCGGCCTCAGCCTGATCGAGATGGCCCGCTCGCTGCTCGAGGCCGCGGGCGAGCGGCCGCGCGGGCTCAGCCGCGACGAGATCGCCACCCGCGCCCTGCACAGCACCTCGGACTTCCCGCACATCCTCGCCGCCGTCACCGGCAAGACGCTGCGGGCGGCCTACGAGGCGGCGCCGCGCACCTTCATGCCCATCGCCCGGCGGACCAGTGCTGCCGACTTCAAGCAGATCCACCGCCTGCAGCTCGGCGAGGCGCCGCAGCTCGAGAAGGTGAACGAGAGCGGCGAGTTCAAGC
>DAIRDJ010000293.1:0-2828 GCA_036796215.1 Geminicoccaceae bacterium | reverse complement strand
GCCATCGTCCCACCACTACCAGCACCCCGAAAATCGATTCATTTTCAGGCTCTCACTCCTTGCCAGGCTGTGCAAGGCATATTTATGGTCGCTTGCGTCGGCTATTGCAGCGAAAACAGCGCCTGAAATATCGTCCAGAGCGCGAAAATGGACCTGTGTTGAGGCGTTTAACCTCAGCGAGCAAGCGGCGCAGCACACTGCGTGAAGTGGCCGAGCGGGCGGGCGTCTCGGTGGCGACCGTCTCGAACGTCCTTAACAATCGGCCGGGTGCGCGTGTCGAGACGGTCACACGGGTGCTCGAGGCCGCCGCCGCCCTCGACTACCGGCCGGACCGTGCCGCCCGGGCGCTGACCGCCCGACGGCGACACGCCGCCGACCCCACGGCCCGCAGCGACGCGCCGAAGCTCAGCTGCCCGGGTTATCTGAGCGTCGACTTCACCGCCGGTCTCGCGGTGATGCCGCATCGCGACGACCGGATCACCGCGAACCGCATCCGCAAGACCGTGGGCGGCCCTGCTGCCAACGTCGCCGCCACCGCGGCCGGTCTCGGCGAGCCCTATCCGGTCGAGGCCGTGCTCGTCACCGTCACCGGCGACGACGACGACAGCGACTGGGCGATCGACCGGCTGGCCGAGCGGGGCGTTCAGGTCCTCAGCATCGGCAGCCGTCCCGGCGGTCGGCTCAGCCGCTGCGTGGTCCTGGTCGAGGCGCACGGCAGCCGGACCATCATCAACGAGCCGCTGGGGCTCGATGTCGATCGTGCGATCGACCGGATCCTGGAGGACCGAGCAACGCCCGAGCGGCGCCATTGCCTGCTGGTCGAGGGCTTTCAGTACGTGGCCGCCGCCCGCCGTTTCGGCCAGCTGCGCGAGGCCGGCCTGACGCTCGCCGTGCACAGCACCGGCCTGCCCGCCACTGCGCGGACGACGGCCGATTTTCGCGCGCTTCTGGCCGCGGCCGATCTCGTCTTCGTCAATCGCGACGTCGCTCGCGCCGTGACCGGCTTTCGTGGTGCGCGGATCGGCCTCGTCGCGCGGCTGGAGGCGCTTTGGCTCGCCATCCCGGAATCGCGCCCCGTCCTTGCCTTCACTCTCGGCGACGAGGGCGTGGTGATGTGGGAGGAGGACCGCGAGGCGGGCGTCCACATTCCGGCCCGACCGGTCGAGCCCGTCGACGGCACGGGGGCCGGCAACACCTTCGCTGGCATCTTCCTGGCGGCCCGGCTGAACGGGGCGGGTAGCGTGCGGGCGGCCAGGCTCGCCGTCGCCGGCGCCACGCTCGCGGTGACGTGCGAAGGTGCCCAGGAATGCCGTCCGACCGCTGCCGAGCTCGCAGCGCGCCTCACCCCTGAGCCGGCCGCCCCTTTGCCGTCACTCGCGGAGACCGTAGCGTGAGCCTGCTCGAACTCGCAGCGGTGGAGAAGCATTTCGGCGGCCTGACTGCCCTCGCCGCGGTCGACTTCACCGCCGAGGAGGGCGAGGTCACGGCGCTCGTCGGCGACAATTGGGCGGGCAAGTCGACCCTGATCAAGATCATCGCCGGCGCCTACCAGCCGGATGCCGGCACGATGCGTTTCGCGGGCTCGGCCGTGCGGTTGCGCAATCCCCAGGACGCCTGGGATCTCGGCATCGCCACGATCTACCAGGAGCTGGCCCTGGCCGGGAAGATCAACGTCGCCGACAACATCTTTCTCGGCCGCGAGCTGAAGCGGCCGCTTTGGGGGATCCCGTTTCTCGACCGCAAAGGCATGCGGCGGCGGGCGATCGAGCTGCTCGACGAACTCGACGTGCACATCCCGGATCCCGAAATCTGGGTCGAGCGGCTCTCCGGCGGCCAGCGCCAGGGGGTGGCGATCGCCCGCGCCCTCAATCTCGATGCAAGGCTGATCATCATGGACGAGCCGACGGCGGCGCTGGCCGTCGCCGAGCAGCAGAAAGTGCTCGACTTCATCAAGCGGCTGAGGGACGCCGGCAAGGCCGTTATCCTCATCTCGCAGAACATCCAGGACGTTTTTCGGGTGGCCGATCGGATCACCGTGCTGCGCCGCGGCCGCAAGGTCGGCGAGCGGCTGACCGCCACGACCACGCCCGAGGAGATCATCGCGCTCATCACCGGTGTCTACGAGCTTCGTCCATCACCCGACGGCCAGAAGGCCGCGGCTGAAAACCCGGCAGCGCCTGCGGGCTAGCGTTTGAACGGGAAGGAACCAACGCTCATGTCACGCCTCTCGACCTCGCTCTCGGCGACCTCGCTTCTGGCCGCCGCAGCCGTGCTCGCCCTCGCCAGCGGCCAGGCCGCCTGAGCCGAGACCATCCGTGTCGCCTTCGTGCCGCAGGTCCAGGGCATTCCCCATTATGTCGCCATGGAGAACGGGGCGAATGCGGCGGCTGCCGAATTCGACATCGACTACGTCCAGCAGGGGCCGACCTCGACAGAAGCGGTCGATCAGGTCGGCCAGCGCCGTGGTCTCGACATCGGCCAGAGGCCGGATCGTCGGCTTGGTGGCCTCGGCGAACCGGGCGATCACGATGGCATCGATCGGATCCGTCTTCGCCCGCTTGCCGAGCGCCTGGGCGAAGGCCCGCAGTTGCGCCGGATTGACCACCACAACCGGCAAGCCGGCGCCAGCGGCCGCAGCCGCTCGATCAGCCCGTCGATGCCCGCCGCGTCCCGCCCCACTGCGAACGCCTCGCCCGCCGGCAGCACATGCACGTCCAGCCCGGCCTTCGACACGTCGATCCCGACGACAACCATCTCCATCTTTTCCCATCCTTGCCTAGCAGCGTGTTGTGGAATTGCGGATTTCAGCGCTCTGCGATTCTAATGAC
>DAIRDJ010000292.1:0-2903 GCA_036796215.1 Geminicoccaceae bacterium | reverse complement strand
CTTACGTCTACCTCTTCATCCTCTTCGGCGCCTTCCTGCAGAAATCCGGCACCACGACCTTCTTCACCAACCTCGCCTTCGCCGCTGCCGGCCACAGCCCCGGCGGCCCCGCCAAGGTCGGCATCCTCGCCAGCGCGCTCATGGGCACCATCCAGGGCTCGTCCGCCGCCAACGTCGCCTCCACCGGCGTCTTCACCATCCCGCTCATGATGAAGCTGGGCTTTCGCAACTACTTCGCCGCCGCGGTCGAGGCCGTGGCCTCCTGCGGCGGCCAGTTCCTGCCACCGGTCATGGGTGCTTCGGCCTTCATCATGGCCGAGTACCTCGCCATGCCCTACGGCTACATCGCGCTCGGTGCCCTCCTGCCGGCGCTGCTCTACTACAGCGCCGTCTACCTCCAGGTGCATCTCCGCGCCAGGAAGGTCGGCATGGAAGGCCTGCCGCGCCACCGCCTGCCCAAGGTCAAGGGCGTCGTCCTCTCGCACGGCCATCTGGTCCTGCCGATCTTCATCCTGATCGGCATGCTGATCTTCGGCTTCACCGCCCTTTTCGCCGCCTTCTTCTCGATCATGGCGGTGCTGGTGATCAGCTCGCTCCGCGCCCATACCCGCATGAGCCTGAAGGACATCTTCGAGGCCCTCGTCCTGGGTGCCAAGAACACCATCTCGACCGCCATCGCCTGTGCCGCCGTGGGCTTCATCGTCGGCGCCGTGGGCCTCTCCGGCATCGGCCTCCTCTTCACCCAGTCGATCATCGGCCTCGCCGACGGCATGCTGCTCCCGGCCCTGCTGCTGGCGGCCGCCAGCTCGCTCTTCTTGAGCTTCGGCCTGCCCACCACCTCGGTCTACATCATCACCGCGACCCTCGTGGCCCCGAGCCTCGTCCAGCTCGGCGTCGCCCCCCTCGTGGCGCATCTCTTCTGCTACTATTGGGGCGGCGTCTCGGCGATCACGCCGCCCGTGGCGCTGGCCGCCTATGTCGGGGCCGGCATCGCCGGCGCACCCGTGATGAAAACCGGCTTCACCGCCATGCGCCTCGGCATGGCCGCCTATCTCGTCCCCTTCATCTTCGTCTACTGGCCCTCGCTCATCCTCTGGCACGAGGCCGAGCCCTTGCGCCTCATCGCCGCCATCATCGGCGGCGGCACCGCCGTCGTCGCCATGGCCGCCATCGGCGAGCGCTGGCTGACCCGCTCCCTCGCCTGGTGGAAGGTGGCAGCCCTCGCCAGCGCCATCGTCCTCGTCATGCACCCGGCCGAGATCGCCAACGTCCTCGCCGTCGCCATCGTCGGCGGCATCGGCCTCATGGAGTGGCGCGCCCGCCCCGAGGCCTCCCCTCGAACCCTCCAGGATAGTCCATGACCTCGACGACAGACATGTTCCGCCTCGACGGCCGCCATGCCACCATCACCGGCGGCTCCTCCGGCATCGGCCGCGAAATCGCACTCGCCTACCAAGGTGCCGGTGCAAGGGTCACCGTCGTCGGCCGCGACCAGGCCAAGCTCGACAAGGTCACGGCCGATCTCGGCCCCGCCGCCAACGGCAAGCCCAAGGCCTATTCCGCCGACCTCCGCGACCCCGCCGCCATCCGCGCCATCGCTGACACGATCGAAGCCGACCACGGCCCTATCGACATCCTCGTCGCCTGCCAGGGTACGACCATCATCAAGCCGGTCCTCGAGGTTAGCGAAGCCGACTACGACCTCATCCTCGATACCAACCTGAAAAGCGTCTTCTTCACCTGCCAGGAAATCGGCCGCCGCATGGTCGACCGCAAAGCCGGGTCGATCATCACCATCGCCTCGCTCGCATCCCACACCGGCTGGGCCAACGCCGCCGCCTACTCGGCGAGCAAATGGGGGGTCGTCGGTCTCACCCAGACCCTGGCTGCCGAATGGGGCGACAGCGGCGTGCGCGCCAACGCCATCGCCCCCGGCTTCTTCATGACCGACATGAACCGCGACCGCATGCCCGAGGCGCGCAAGGCCGAAGCCAGAAAGCGCAACGCCATGCACCGCATGGGCGAGCTCCACGAGCTCACCGGTGCCGCCATCTACCTCGCATCCCCCGCCTCGGCCTTCGTCACCGGGGCCACGCTCAGGGTCGACGGCGGCTACCTGTCGACCGGGATTTGAAGAAGAGATTCCGGGAAGGCACGCCTTCCCGGGCCCATCCGGTATCTTGCGCCGGTGGCCAGGACAGGGTCAGAGGATCAGCATCGACCGATCGCCGGTGATCTTGCGGGCATCGGTGATGCGGCTGCTGGAGCTGGCTGGCTTCGGCGTCGGCGCCGACGGCATCGGCTGCCGAACAGTGCGGCGCGATGCCCCGCGATGATCGGCAGGTTCGGCCTTGGCGGTCGATCCTCGATTGGCCAGACTGTGCTGACTGAAACAAGAACGGGCGGCCGGCACATGGAACGACACGTGACGAGGGGTGCTATACTGATCGCCATGCTGGCGCTCGCCGGTTGCGCGAGCTTCGGCCGCGGCGTGACGCAGGCCGTCCTGGAAGCAGCCGACGAGCCGACGATGGACACCCGCGCCTGCGAGGTCGAGGGGCAGCCGTTCGCGGGGATCGAGCCCTACCTCAGGGCGCAAGACGCGCTGCCGCCGGCCCTGCCCGACGAGACCGACCGCCCCGAAGTCAAGGTCCTCTTCGTGCACGGCATCGGCACGCATGCGCCCGGCCACGGCACGGCGCTGCGGCAGAACCTCGCGACCGCGCTGGGCCTGGATGTCCGGGCACCACGGCCGAAACGGATCGTCATTGCCCACCCGCGGTTTCAGGGCCAGGACCTCGGCGAAATCAACGTCAGCCGGCTGACCGACGCCGAGGGGCGCCGCAACCTCTTGTTCTACGAGCTGACCTGGTCGCCGATCACCCAGCCGGACAAGGACCTGC
>DAIRDJ010000291.1:0-2950 GCA_036796215.1 Geminicoccaceae bacterium | reverse complement strand
CAGATCAGCAGGTTCCAAACGTGACTTAATCCAAAATGTCAACAGAACCTAGTCCGTCAGATCGTCCCAGAGCTCGCGGACCTTGGCGAAGAAGCCGTTGGATTCGGGGTGGTGATTGTTGGCCGCCTCGCCCGCCTCCTCGAACTCCTTCAACAGCTCCCGTTGGCGCTTGGTGAGATTGACCGGCGTCTCGACGATGATTTCGACGAACATGTCGCCGCGCGCGTGGCCGTGCAACTCGCTCATGCCCTTGCCGCGCAGGCGGATCTGCTTGCCCGTCTGGGTGCCGGCCGGAACGGCGATGCGCACTCGCTTGCCCTCGATCGTCGGCACCTCGACATCGTCGCCCAAGGCCGCCGTCGTCATCGGGATCGGCACGCGGCAAAAGATGTTGTGACCCTCCCGCCGGAAGAGGCGGTGCGGTGCTACCGTCACGAAGATGTAGAGGTCGCCGGACTGACCGCCGCGGACCCCGGCTTCGCCCTCGCCCGAGAGGCGGATGCGGGTGCCGTCCTCAACACCGGCCGGGACGTTGATGGCGAGCGTCTTCTCCTTTTGGGTGAGGCCGCTGCCGTTGCAGACCCGGCAGGGATTGGTCACCACGCGACCGCTGCCGTGACAGGTCGGGCAGGTGCGTTCGACGGTGAAGAAGCCCTGTTGCGAGCGGACGCGGCCGGCACCCCGGCAGGTCGGGCAGGCGGCGGGCTCGGCCTTGCCTTCGCTGCCGGTGCCGTCACAAGCCTCGCACGCGACGGAGGTCGGTACCCGCACTTGCGCCTTCTTGCCGGCGAAGGCTTCCTCGAGGGTAATCGTGAGGTTGTAGCGGAGATCGTTGCCGCGTGGCGCACCACCGCGCCGCCGCCCACCGCCGCCGCCGCCCATGAAATCGCCGAAAAGATCGTCGAAGACGTCGGCGAAGCTGGTGAAGTCGAAGCCGCCGCCGGCGCCGCGGCCGCCCATGCCCTGCTCGAAGGCCTGCGGGCCGAACTGGTCGTAGGCGGCCCGCTTCTGCGGGTCCTTCAGGACCTCGTAGGCCTCGTTGATCTCCTTGAACCGGGCCTCGGCCGCAGCATCACCGGGATTGCGGTCCGGGTGGCACTCCATCGCGAGCTTGCGGTAGGCGCGCTTGAGATCCGCCTCGCTGGCGGTCTTGCTGACCCCCAGGGTCTCGTAGAAATCACGCTTCGCCATGGGCGCTGGGTCCTAATGCGGTAACGTCAAATCGAGATGGCGGATGAGCGAACGGCAGCGGACCGGATCATTGCCGATCCGGTCCGCTGCCGTCGTCTTCGTTGCTTCGGGCAGGCTCACGCAGACCTTTTCTTGTCGTCGTCGACTTCCTCGAACTCGGCATCGACGACGTCCTCGGCCCGGCCGGTATCGCCGCCGCCGGGGCCATCGTCACCGCCGTCATTGGCTTGCTGCGACTTGTACATCGCCTCGCCGAGCTTCATCGCCACCTGCGAGAGGGCCTCGGACTTGCTCTTGATCAAGTCTACATCCTCGCTCGAGAGCACGCCCTCGAGGTCGGAAATCGCGGCCTCGATCGCACTTCGGTCGCCGGCCTCGAGATGGCTGCCGTACTCGATGAGGTTCTTCCTGGTCGAGTAGATCAGGCTGTCGGCGTGGTTATTCGCCTCGATCACGGCCTTGCGCTTCTTGTCCTCCTCGGCGTGCTCGGCCGCTTCCTGCACCATCTTCTCGATCTCGGCCTCGGAGAGACCGCCCGAGGCCTGGATGCGGATCTGCTGCTCCTTGCCCGTGGCCTTGTCCTTCGCCGAGACGTTGACGATGCCGTTGGCGTCGATGTCGAACGTGACCTCGACCTGCGGCATGCCGCGGGGTGCGGGTGGAATGCCCACGAGATCGAACTGGCCGAGCAGCTTGTTCTGGGCCGCCAATTCACGTTCGCCCTGGAACACCCGAATGGTGACCGCGTTCTGGTTGTCCTCGGCGGTCGAGAAGACCTGGCTCTTCTTGGTCGGGATGGTCGTATTGCGGTCGATGATCCGGGTGAACACACCGCCCAGGGTCTCGATACCGAGCGACAAGGGCGTCACGTCGAGCAGGAGAACGTCCTTCACCTCGCCCGAGAGCACGGCCGCCTGGATCGCCGCTCCGATCGCCACCACCTCGTCGGGGTTGACGCCCTTGTGCGGCTCCTTGCCGAAGAAGTTCTTCACGGTCTCGATGACCTTGGGCATCCGGGTCATGCCGCCGACCAGGATGACCTCGTTGATGTCGGAGGCGCTCAGACCCGCGTCCTTGAGCGCCTTCCTGCAGGGATCGATCGTCCGCTGGACCAGGTCGTCGACCAGCATCTCGAGCTTGGCCCGGCTGATCTTCATCGTCAGATGCTTCGGGCCCGACTGGTCGGCCGTGATGAACGGCAGGTTGACCTCGGTCTGCTGGGTCGAGGAGAGCTCGATCTTGGCCTTCTCGGCGGCCTCCTTGAGCCGCTGCAGGGCCAGCTTGTCGGAGCGCAGGTCGATCCCCTGCTCCTTCTTGAACTCGTCGGCCATGTAGTCGATGAGGCGGAGGTCGAAGTCCTCGCCACCCAGGAACGTGTCACCGTTGGTCGACTTCACCTCGAACACGCCGTCACCAATCTCGAGGATCGAGACGTCGAACGTGCCGCCACCGAGATCGTAGACGGCGATCGTCTGGTTCTTGCCCTTGTCGAGACCGTAGGCGAGTGCGGCCGCCGTGGGCTCGTTGATGATCCGCAGCACCTCGAGGCCGGCAATCTTGCCGGCGTCCTTGGTCGCCTGACGCTGGCTGTCGTTGAAGTAGGCGGGAACGGTGATCACCGCCTTGTCGACCGTGCCACCGAGATGGCGTTCGGCCGTCTGCTTCATCTTCTTCAAGACCTCGGCGGAGATCTGCGAGGGTGCTTTCTTCTCGCCCCGGGTCTCGACCCAGGCATCGCCGTTGTCGGCCTTGACGATCT
>DAIRDJ010000290.1:0-2956 GCA_036796215.1 Geminicoccaceae bacterium | reverse complement strand
GATGCAGCGCCGGATGCAGCGCCGGATGGAGAAAAGCGGTAACACTTTTGCTGCACCGCCGTCAAAACATTTATGGTGTTGACAACGTCGCGCAAACGCCGCAGCCTATTGCAATGCAGCAAGCGTGTTAACACCTGTTTCGCGCCGCAGCAAATGTTCAACACTAGGTGCCGGCCATGCCTCACGGACGACCAAGCCTTACGGATGAAATGACCATGCAGCACAACAGGGTCGAGACGATCATCAAGAAGTTCGGTTCGCAACAGCGCGTCGCCGAGCTCCTGGGTATCTGGCAGACCGCTGTCAGTGGCTGGGTCCGCAGGGGTGCCATCCCGGCCAGGCGCCAGGAAGAGCTGCTCGCAATCGCCAAGCGGGATGGGATCGATCTCTCACCCGTCGAGTTCTTCGAAACCCTCGCCACCGGCACCGATGGCAGGCCGGTGCCGCAGCCTCGTCACCAGATCGAATCCGAACCGATCAACCAGAAGGTCGCCACAATGACGTCCACAGCCCAGGTCATCCCGATGAAGCCCGAGACCACGCCGGCACGCCAAGGAGCCGTGAAGGACCTCTACGAGGTGGGCGAAATCCCACCCCTCGGCCACGTGCCAGCCAACATGCACGCCTGGGCGATCAGGAAGGAGCGCCACGGCGAGCCCCTGACCTCGATGCTCGAGGAGGTCGTGCCCACCCCGGCGGTCGGCGACGACGAGGTGCTGGTCCTGGTGATGGCCGCCGGCGTCAACTACAACGGTGTTTGGGCCGCCCTCGGCGTTCCGCTCTCGCCCATGGACGTCCACAAGCAGCCCTACCACGTGGCGGGCTCGGACGCCGCCGGGATCGTCTGGGCGATAGGCTCGAAGGTCAAGCGCTGGAAGGTCGGTGACGAGGTCGTCATCCACTGCAACCAGGACGACGGCGACGACGAGGAGTGCAACGGCGGCGATCCGATGAACTCGCCCTCCCAGCGGATCTGGGGCTACGAGACCACGGACGGCTCCTTCGCCCAGTTCTGCAAGGTGCAGTCGCGCCAGCTGATGCCGCGGCCGATGCATCTGACCTGGGAGGAGGCCGCCTGCTACACGCTGGTGCTGGCCACCGCCTACCGCATGCTGTTCGGCCACCAGCCGCACATCCTGCGGCCGGGCGACAATGTGCTGGTCTGGGGCGGCGCCGGCGGGCTCGGCTCCATGGCGATCCAGATGATCGCGGCTTCGGGCGCCAATGCCGTCGCCGTCATCTCCGAGGAGGACAAGCGCGAGTTCGTCCTGTCGCTGGGCGCCAAGGGGGCGATCAACCGCAAGGACTTCAATTGCTGGGGCGAGATGCCCGACCCGATGGACAGCGAGGCCTACAACGCCTGGGTCAAGGAAGCCCGCAAGTTCGGCAAGGCGATCTGGGACATCACCGGCAAGGGCAACGACGTCGACATGGTGTTCGAGCACCCGGGTGCCTCGACCTTCCCGGTCTCCGCCCTGGTCTGCAAGCGCGGCGGCATGGTCGTCATCTGCGCCGGCACCACCGGCTACAAGCTCACGGTCGACGCCCGCTATCTCTGGATGCGGCAAAAGCGCCTGCAGGGCAGTCACTTCGCCAACTTGAAACAGGCCTCCGCGGCGAACAATTTCGTCCTCAACCGCCAGGTCGACCCTTGCATGAGCGAGGTCTTCAGCTGGGCCGACATCCCACGCGCCCACATGAAGATGCTCAAGAACCAGCACAAGCCCGGCAACATGGCGGTGCTGGTGAGTGCGAAGCGGCCCGGCATGCGGACCTTCGAGGAAGCCCTGGAGGACTGAACCTTGGCAACGGCCCTTTCTGCGATCGAAAGTGCGCCTTCGGGCGATCTCTGGACGAGCACGGCGGCCGCTCTCGCGGCCACCGACGCTCTCTTCGCCGCCGCGAAGGACGCTGTCCGACGCGTCGTAGCGCCCGCCGGCCGCATCGACTCCGCCCTTCTGGATCGAGAGCAGTTTGCGGCGCACGGCCTCGCCTGGCTCGAGGTCTACCGCCAGGCGCTGCACCAGATGCGCGGCTGGGCCGAACGGCTGGATGGTGAAGGCAACTTCGGTGACCTGGAGCAGCTGATGCTGCAGGCCGCCTTCGGCGAGTACCTGGCCCGCATCCAGGGCGGCATCCCGATGAGCCAGATCGAGGTCGTGCGCCCCACGGACCTCTACCTGGGTGATGCCGCCATCCAGGCCTTCACCACCGACCCTGCCGTCCGCTCGCTGATCCGGGACGGCAACACCGCAGTGACCCGGGCACGCATCGCCGGGCTCATCGTGGAGGGCGACTTCGGCGCCTGGGCGCTCGGCGACGAGACGCTGGAGATGATCCGGGAGCAGTTCCAGCGGTTCAGCGACGACAAGGTCATCCCCCACGCCCATGGCTGGCACGAGCGTGACGAGCTCATCCCCATGGCCCTGATCGAGGAGCTCTCCGAGCTCGGCGTCTTCGGCCTCACCCTGCCCGAAGAATTCGGCGGCCTCGGCATGGGCAAGGTCGCGATGTGCGTCGTGACCGAGGAGCTCAGCCGCGGCTATATCGGCGTGGGCTCGCTCTCCACCCGCTCCGAGATCGCGGGCGAGCTGATCCGCCTCGGCGGTACCGAGGCGCAAAAGGCGCACTTTCTGCCGAAGATCGCCTCGGGCGAGATCATCCCGACGGCCGTCTTCACCGAGCCCGACACCGGCTCCGACCTCGCGTCCTTGAAGACCCGTGCCGTGCGCGACGCCGAGGGCTGGACGGTCACCGGCGGCAAGACCTGGATCACCCACGCGGCCCGGGCGGATCTGATGACCGTGTTGTGCCGCACCCGCCCCGAGGAGGCCGGCTACAAGGGCCTCTCGATGCTGCTCGCCGAAAAGCCCCGCGGCACCGACGCCGACCCCTTCCCGGTCGACGGCCTCAGCGGCGGCGAGATCGAGGTCTTGGGCTATCGCGGCATGAAGGA
>DAIRDJ010000289.1:0-2967 GCA_036796215.1 Geminicoccaceae bacterium | reverse complement strand
GCATGGCTGGCCTCCTCATCCAGCACGTAGCTTGAATCACAACAATCAAGATTTGGGAAATCGGAAATAATTCCACGCAATAGGAATTTGCACTAGCCCACGGCGAGCAGCTCGATCCGGCCGTGGTCGCCGTCGACCGTCTGCGCGGTGTCGTCGAGCACGGCCTCGGGGTCGTCGAGCAGCAGTCGGATGTCCTCGAAAAGCGTCTTCTGGTTGCCTTTGGCGGCGAGCACATCGTCACCTCTTTCTGGTTCTGGCTTGCTTCGACATGGGCGACAGCGAGGTTGGGGCTGGGCATCAGAGGATCGCCAGGGTGACGGCGCGCGGCAAGCCGCGGCCGGCGACCGCGCTCAGCTGGTAGACGGCGACGGACAGGCTCGCCGGCAGCTCGACCTCCTGGGTGCGCCGCTCCCGCCAGCTCTCGCCTGCGCCCTGATCCAGCGGCAGCAGCTGCCCGGCGGCGATGCTGGCGACGGGATCCCGGCCGCGCTCGCGGCAGGCCAGTACGGCGTCGAGCTCGACCACATCGCGATCGTCATCTACCCCGATGGCGGCCATTCGCTGCAGGCCGAGCACCCGGACCGCTTCCGCTCCGATCCGATGGGCTTCGCCGCCCGTCTGGCAAGGGCGAAGGCGGATGGACAAGCGCCGTCTGGACGCCCTCAGGCCGCGCTCGGGCAGGCCGAGGAATGCCGGATGACGAGGTCGATGGGCAGCTCGAGGTGCTGCGGCTGCTCGTCTGAGCCGCCCAGGATCTGCAGCATCCGGGCCGCCGTCTCGGCCCCGATCTCGGCCGCCGGGATGTCGACCGTGGTCAGCGACGGCGACAAATGGGCGGCGAAATCGACATTGTCGATGCCCACCACCGAGAGCGCCTCGGGCACGGCGATGCCGCGGCCCTGCGCCTCGATCATGGCGCCGATGGCGAGGAGGTCGACCGTGCCGATGATCGCCGTGGGCCGCGGCATCAGCTCAAGAAGAGCAGCGCAGCCGCTTCGCCCGGCGGCGATGGTGAGCGGCTGCTCGCTGAGCTGATGGGCCGGCAGGTCGATGCCGGCAGCGCCGAGCGCCGCCCGGACCCCCTCGACCCGGGCGCGCTGGCGGTCGTTGTTGCGCAGGTTGCCGCACACCACCCCGATGCGCCGATGCCCGAGGCGGGCCAAATGCTCGCCGACCAGCCGGCCGGCCTGCCGATTGTCGACCACCACACAGTCGTGGCCGTCGCGGCCCTCCCACATCTGCACGAGCGGCACGGCGGCCGCCTCGATGAGCTGCCAGGTCGCTTGCGGGCGGGTGCCGCCGACGACGACCAGGCCGTCCACCCCGTGCGAGACGAGCTGGGCGAGGGCTGCGGTCTCGGCCGCCGGGTCGTATTCGTGGGAGGCGACCAGCAGCTGGTAGCCGTTGGCCGCCAGCGCCCGCTGCAGCTCCTGCAGCGCCACCGAGAAGATGGCGCTGTTGAGCGTCGGCACGACGACCCCGATCGTGCTCGAGTGGCCCGAGGCCAGGGCCCGCGCCTTGCGATTGGGCACGTAGCCGAGCCTGAGCGCCGCTGCCCGGATTCGCTCGAGCGTCCGGGGCTGCACGAGGCTGGGCTGCGACAAGGCCCGGGAAACCGTCGCGAGCGAGGTGCCGCAGTCGCGGGCGATATCGGCGAGACGGGCTTTGCGCGGTCGAGACACGGTGGCGACTTGCCGATGAAAAAATTTCACTCCCACGATCTCGCCTACACGATGCATTCAAGCCGGCAAAGGGAAAAAAAGCTGTTGACAGCGCTGGGCGAGATATGAAAGCGTTTGCATCAACAGGGAGGACGTCGTGTCACGCAGAGTGCTGATCGGGTTCGCCACCTTGGCGGTCGTGTTCGTCTTGTGGTTCACAGCCACCACCCTTCTGGGCCTGATCGCGCCGGGTCGCTTTCCCTCGCCCGCCGAAACCTGGTCGGCGCTGGTCCACATCTCGACCCGCGGCTATGGCGGCGGCGACCTGATCACCCACGCCGCCAACTCCCTGCGGCTGGTCGTCCTCGGCTTTCTCTTCGCCATCGCGACCGGCGTGCCGCTCGGCATTCTCATGGGCTGGAGCCGCCGCGCCGAGGCGATCATCAACCCGGTCTTCCTCATCATCCGCCCGATCCCGCCTTTGGCGTGGATTCCGCTCGCCATCCTCTGGCTGGGGCTGGGCGACAGCGCGAAGATCATGGTGATCTGGTTCTCCGCCTTCGTGCCCTCGGTGATCAACTCCTTCGCCGGAGTGCGGACGATCGAGCGCCCGGTGCTGGAGGCGTCCTTCATGCTGGGCACGCCGCGGCTGCGGTTCATTCTCGAGGTCCTGCTGCCGGCGGCGAGCCCGATGATCTTCACCGGCCTGCGACTGTCCTTGCAGGCCTCCTGGACGACCCTGGTCGCGGCCGAGCTGGTCGGCGCCTTCTACGGCCTCGGCCGGGTGCTCAACGTCGCCCAGCAGGACCTCTATCCCGGCATGATCCTGGTCGGCATGATCGCCGTTGCCATTCTCGGCTGGGGCACGACACGGCTCTTGGGCGTGCTCGAGGCCTGGGCCCTGCGCTGGAACACGGCAGCCCTGGCGGCCAAGGGGTAGCGCCATGCAGCAACGGGTGACCTTCGGCCAATCCATCGCCCTGGGCGCGCTCGGGCTCGGCGCCTTCATCGGGCTCTGGTACGTGCTCTCGGTGGGCGGGGTCGTGCCGCGATTGTTCCTGCCCTCGCCGGGCGAGGTCCTCGAGCGCTTCACCACCCTCCTCGATCGCCGCTTTGCCGGGGCGACCCTGCCGGGTCATCTGGCCGCGAGCTTCGAGCGGTTCGCCTACGGCTTCCTTTTGGCCGCCGTCGTCGGCATTCCCTTGGGCCTCCTGATGGGCTGGTTCCGGCTGCTCGACGAGATCGTCTCGCCGCTCTTCGACGGCCTGCGCTTCGTCGCCCCCATCGCCTGGGTGCCGTTCGCCGC
>DAIRDJ010000288.1:0-3028 GCA_036796215.1 Geminicoccaceae bacterium | reverse complement strand
TCGCCTCGATCAGCGGCTCGACCCGCTGCTGGCTGAACCGCTTGGCCAGCTCCACGGTCGGCTGCACTGCCAGGATCGGGCCTGGGGCGTGGTGGATGACATAGCCCAGCCAGTTGTTCCCAGCCTCGCTACCTCCGGTCTGAGCTCCCTTCATGAACACCACCCTCTGGCAAGGGTGCGACGGCGAGAGGTGGTCCATGATCTCCTTGAGATACGGAGTCCGCGATGTCCGCCAGGGCCCGGCCTCGTTGGCACCCCTGGGGCTCAGCACGCGATGCCGATCGGCCCAGGCGGACACGGTGAGCGAGGGATCCGGACGCAGGCCATCGGCCCAGGCAGCAGCGATCGCTGCCGCACCGTCATAGTCGTCGAGGCGCATGGGGGACGATCAGCCGATCAGGCCGGCGAGCGACTGCAAGAGCACGAGCAGCAGCAGGCAGCCCACGAGGGCGTCGCGCAGCGTGCCGATGAGCGCCGTGGCGAGCCAGCGTCGCATGCATCATCCTTCCATCGCAGTTGTCGATCAGTCGAGCCGCGGCTTCATCTCGGCGAGCTCCGCCAGGTGCGCCTTCACCGCGGACTCGAGCGCCGTCTGCACCGCGTGGGTTTCAAGCTCGAGCTCCGCGGCCATGTCCGCCGCCACCCGCGCCGGCCACTGCACCCAGGCGTCGCGCTCCTGCCGCGCCAGGGTGAAGACCTGCGCCGTCGCCCGGGCCCGGTCGATCAGCTCACCCTTGAGCCGCGAGAGGCGAAGCTTGCGCTCCTGTGCCTTGAGGACCTCGTTGGCGGTGCGCGCCTGCAGGAAGCTCGGGCCGCCGGGCAAGGGATCGGCGGCGCCAGGATCCCCGCTCTCCTTCAGCGTCTCGCGCACACTCTCCAGAGCCGCCGCCGGCACCGGCCGCAGGCTCGGTCCCGCCTTTGCCGTCGGTCGCTGCTGCGCCGCGTCGGTGTTGCCGGCCCACTGCCGCTTCGCCTTGGCGATGTCGAAGCCGCCGTCGGGATCCCGCTCGATCCGCCCCGCCGCCAGCGCCTTCCTGACCGCGGTCTCGCTCACCCCGAGCGCCTCGGCCAGCTTGCGATTACTCGTGGCCCGCATGGCGATCAGCGTTCCAAGTCAACGGCTTAATCTCAATCGGTTGAGCGAATTCCACTGGCTTCGCGCGTCGATTGAAGCATTCATGCGCTCACCCAATCACCGGAGCCGACCCATGGACCAGCGCGACACGACCCTCGCCGAAATCGCCACCCGGCACCTCCGCCTCGAGACCCTGGAGACCCGCAACAGCGACAGCCTCGACTTCCACGACATGGCGGTCTGGTCGATCAAGGCGGCGCTCGAAGCCGCCTACGAGGCCGGTCGGCAGAGCTGCGAGCCGAAGCGGTCGAGGCGCTCGGGCAAGGCTGGCAATGTCGTCGCCTTGACGATCAAAAGCCAAGGCCAGTCAACGACTTAATCGCGTCCGATAGAGCGATATTCAACTGGATAAGCACGCCCATCGAAGCGATTCATGTACCCACGCCAACGAGCCGACGGAGACCGACGATGACCAGCAGCACCCAGAAGATCAGCAACCAGGAGAAGGCCCTGGCCGCCTTCATCGCGAAAAAGGCCGAGATCGACGCGATGCTCGCCCGCCTGCAGAGCCTGAGCGACGACCACTTCGGCGCCGATCCCGAGACGGTCGGCTGGGGCGAGGTCGCCACCCTCGGCCACCACGCCGAGCTGCTGAAGCAGATCACCGACATGGCCTTCAACGAGGGCGAGCACGCCGGCTGAGGCCCGACCTCACCGCCACGGCCCCGCGCTGCGCCGCAGCCGGGGCTCGGGCTCGTAGGAGCCGCAAGGTGCGGCCCACGATCCGGAGATCCGACGATGCCGACCAACCTCTCCAAGAACGAGCTCGCCACCATCCTCTCGGCCCTCGACGGCCAGACCCGCAGCCCCGCCAACCGCGACAAGGCGCTGGCCGCGCTCGAGCGGAAGGCCGCAGCCCTGGGGCTGACCACCGGCGAGATCCTCGACGCCGCCCCGGGCCTGCTCGACGGCCGGCTGAGCCCTGAGGACTGGCTCGCCGAGGTGACCGAGGACGGCCGCGAGAAGGTCGAGCGGGTCACCGCCGAGGTGGTCGCCGCGGTCAAGGCCGGATCGGCCGAGCGGGCGGCGAAGGAGGAAGCCACCCCAGTCGAGGAGCCCGAGAGCCAGCCCCTGCCGAAGCTCACCCGGGGCGAGCGCCAGCTGCTGGTCAACATCGCCCGCAACCTGATGACCCCGGTCAACGGCGCCGAGCCCAAGACCCTCGACGAGGCCGGCAGCGTCTGGCGCGACTGCCTCGACCAGGGCCCCGAGACCATCACGCCCACGAGCCTGCCGGGGCTGGTCGCCAGCCTGACCAAGAAGGGCCTCGCCACCGCCAACGGCGAGAGCGTCGGCCTGACGTCCCTGGGCTTCGCCGCCTACCAGAGCGTTGCCGCCGAGGCGTCGGCTGCCGAAAGCGCGACCGCCGAGGCGAAGCCGAAAATCCGCGAAGGCACCAAGCAGGCGACCCTGATCGCCATGCTCCGCCGCCCCGACGGCGCCGACCTCGACGAGATCGCCGAGGCCACCGGCTGGCAGAAGCACACCATCAGGGGGGCCATCTCCGGCGCGCTGAAGAAGAAGCTCGGCCTGGAGGTCACCTCGGAGAAGGACAGTCAGGGTCGGCGAATCTACAAATCAGCCTGAGCCACGACACAACACGAGAGCCCCGCCGGCGCCCACCGGCGGGGCGCCCCAGTCGGGAGATCCCGATGCCGCACTACCGCGTCCACGCCTACGATGACGAGCACTACGCCACCGTGGTCATCCGTGCCGAGACGCCGGAACGCGCGGGCTCGATCGCCCAGCAGTTCGTCGCGATGATGCATCTCGGCTACTACCCGGCCAACCATGCACGGGAGTTGCCCGAGGTCGTCCGGGTCGAGCAGGCCAATTCCTACTTCGATGCGGCCGAACCGTTCCTGCCCGTGGTCGAGAGCGTCGAGGAGGTGG
>DAIRDJ010000287.1:0-3043 GCA_036796215.1 Geminicoccaceae bacterium | reverse complement strand
TGATGAAGGCCGCCTTCACCTTCACCGCCGGTGCGGACTACCTCGCCTGGAAGATCGAGCGCCATTCCGGCACCGCCATCGAGCTCACCGACTGGCAACGCCGCCACCCGATCCTGGCCTCCCCGCCGATCCTGTGGCGGCTGTTGCGCACCAAGGCGGTCAGATAGGAAAGACAACGGGGAGGCAGCGCCTCCCCGAGCCCCTCCGTTACTTTGCGCAGAGTGTCCCCGACACCGCCGCCAGGTTCCGGTGGGGCATGGGGAGGATCATCCTCCCCATATCCTTTGTCTCAGGCCGCCTGCTGCGCGCTGTCGAGCTCGCTCGCGAGGGCGGCGAAGCGGCCGAGGACCGTCGCGATCTGGGTCGGCTCGTGGGCGGCGGAGACGCTGCAGCGGAGCAGGCAGAGGCCGCCGGGGGTGCCGCCGGGCAGCGCCAGATTGACGTAGACGCCGGCTTCGATGAGGCGGTTCCAGGCCATGACGGCGGTGGCCTCGTCCGGCATGCGGATGGCGACGACCGGGCTCAACGGCGAGCAGACGGTGAAGCCCAGGGCCACGAGACCGGTATGCAGCTGCTCGGCATTGGCCCAGATGCGCTTGCGCAGCTCGGGGCGGGCCTCGATCTGGTGCAGCGCCTCGGCGACCGAGGCCATGGTGGCGGGGCTCGGCGAGGCGCTGAACATGTAGGGGCGTGACGCCAAGCGCAGGAGGTCGAACTTCGGGTGGTTGGCGACGGCAAAGCCGCCCGAGGCCCCCAGACTCTTCGAAAAAGTGCCGACGATGAAGTCGACATCCGCCTCGACCCCCTGGGCTTCGGCGACCCCGCGGCCGCGCTCGCCGTAGACGCCGAAGGAGTGCGCCTCGTCGACCAGGAGCCAGGCGCCGTGCTTCTTCTTGACCTCGATGAACTCCTGCATGGGGGCGGTGTCGCCGAGCATCGAGTAGAGGCCTTCGATGATGATCAGCTTGCACTGGCCCTTGTCTGCCACGCGGGTGAGGCGGCGGTCGAGATGCTCCGGGTCGTTGTGGCGGAAGGCCACGGTCTCGGCCGGGCTCAGCCGCGTGCCGTCCCAGATGCTGGCGTGGCTGTCGGCATCGGCGAGGATGATGTCGTCCGGCCCGGCGAGGCCGCAGATGGTGGCCAGATTGGCCTGGTAGCCGGTGGTGAAGACGATGGCCTTGCGGCGGTCGAAGAAGCGGGCGAATGCGGCCTCGAGGCTGGTGTGGCGGTCGTAGGTGCCATTGGCGATGCGCGAGCCCGTGGTGCCGGTGCCGTCGGCTTCCAGCGCCTCCTTGGCGGCCGCGATGCAGGCGGGCTCGAAGGTCAGGCCGAGATAGTTGTTGGTGCCGACGAGGATGGTATGGCGACCGTCGATCAAGGCCTCGGTCGCCGAGAGGATGCGGTCGACCTTGACGCCGAACGGGTCGCCGCCGATGCCGAGCAGTGCCCGATGCCGTTCCTCGATGCCGGCGTATTTGTCGAAGATGTCCATGGCCCTGCGCTTCCTCGAAGGATGGGTCGTCGGCCGCCCCTTGCGGCTCAGGTTTTCTGCAGCTCACCGGCGGCGAGATCGATGAGATCGCCGATGGTGCGCAGCTCGCCCACCTGGTTCATCGGGATGTCGATGTCGAACTTGTCCTCGATCTCCATGATCAAGTCCATCGCCGCCACGGAATCGATGTTGAGATCCGCACCGATCTCGGTTTCCCGGCCGAGCGGCTTGCCCTCGGGATTGTAGCGCTGCATCAGCGCCATGATCTCGGTCTCGATCTTGTCGGCCACGTTCCGTCTCCTGCCCCGTGCCGGCACACCGCGCGGCGTGGGTGACCCGACGCCTGGTTATCCTAGAGCCACCCGGCTGATTTGTACCAGTCGAGCGTGGAGGTGAACCCCTCCTCGAAGGTGATGCGTCGCGGCAGCGTTGACAATGGCGGGCCGCCTGCGACCCACTGGCCATGGGCGAGTTCGCCGAGCTTGTCGGCGGTGAGCGGCAGATCGAGGCCGAAGCGGCGGGCGAGCGCATCCGCGAGGAGCGCTGGCTGGCGCAGCAATCGCGCAGGGATCCGGATCGTGCGCACCCGCCGGCCGGTGGCGCGGCCGGCAATCGCCGCAATATCGCCCCAGCCATAGCCGCCGGGCCGGCCGTCGTCGGGCTCGAGCAGCGCCGGCAGGGCGAGATCGCCGGTGAGCTCGGCTGTGATCAGCTCGACCAGATCGTGTACGTGGATGAGCGAGAACCGCGCTCCGCGCGGGCCCGGGGCTATGAGCAGGCCCTTGGCGAGCTGCTGGAAGATCGCGAGTGTGGCGCGGTCGCCGGGTCCGTAGACGGCGGGTGGGCGGAGGATCGTCACCCGCTCGGCGCCGAGGATGGCAAGGGCTGCTTGCTCGGCCGCGTGCTTGCTCGCGGCATAGGCCGAGATCTCGGGATGCCGGGCGGCGAGCGAGGAGACGAGAAAGAGGCGGGCCCTGCCCGGGGCCATGGCGCGGGCCAGCCGCTCGGTGCCGGCGATATTGACACGCGCAAAGGCCTCGGGCTCGGGGCTTTTCACCAGGCCCGCGACGTGGACGACGCAATCGGCACCGGCGACGAGGGCGCCGAGTGCCGCCGTGTCCGCGAGGTCGCCCATGATCGTCTCGAGACCGGCGACGGCATGGCGCCTGGCAAGTGCCCTGAGGCCGAGGCTGGTGCCGGCGAGCCGCTGGACCAGCTGGCGGCCGACGAAGCCCGTGGCACCGGTGACGGCGACGGTGCCCGGCATCAAGCTATGCGCTGGCTTGCCGGCGGCTGGTCCGGCCGCGAGGTGCCTCGGTCGGTCATCCAGGAGGAACGGCAGCGTCAGCTCGCCTCGGCAAGGAGTGGCGCCTCGCCGAGTGCTGCCGCCGGCGCTCCGGTCGCCACATCGCGCAGCATGCCGCACTGGTAGTGGTCGCGGGCGGCGGCCCGGCTGAGCTTGCCCGACGTCGTGAAGGTGAGCGAGCGGGGGGCGGCCAGCACCACCTCGCACTCGACCCCGGCCGTGCGGTTGACGACGGCCGCGACCAG
>DAIRDJ010000286.1:0-3105 GCA_036796215.1 Geminicoccaceae bacterium | reverse complement strand
GTGCGCATCGGCACGGCCGAGATCTACCGCCAGGTCGAGCAGATCGAGGAGGTCCTGGAGAGCATCTGCGTCGGCCAGGACTGGGACGGCGACGTCCGGGTGGTGCTCTTCGTCCGCCTCAAGGAGGGGGTCGCCCTCGACCAGGCGCTGCAGAACCGGATCAAGAAGCAGATCCGCGACAACTGCACGCCGCGCCACGTGCCGGCGCGGCTCGTCCAGGTCGCCGACATCCCGCGCACGCTCTCGGGCAAGATCACCGAACTCGCGGTGCGCGACGTGATCCACGGCCGCACGGTCGGCAACACCGAGGCCCTCGCCAACCCCCAGGCCCTCGACCTCTACCGCGACCTGCCGGAGCTCAGGACATAAGCACGCTGAAGCTGACCTCCGTCCGACCGCTCGCGACCCGGCTCGCGAGCACGATCCGCGCCGCCCCCCGCCACACCCGGCGCGAGGTGCCGATCGTCCTGTTGCCGACGGCAACGGCACTCGTGGTCCTGGCGATGCTCGACGGCCCCTGGCTCGTCACCGGCACGCTCGCGGCCGTCGCCGCCATCGTCGTCGCGTTCGCCATCGCTGCCGGCCGCCAGCAGGAGCGCCGCCGGCTGGAAGCCTGGCTCGCGGCCCTCGCTGGCGGGCGGTCGGAGAGCGCGCCTGCGACCCTCGACAATCCCAAGGAATCCCCCGAGAGCGACGGCATCATCCGCCCCGTGGCCGGGCTGGCGCGACGGTTGCGGCGGGCAGAGCGCGACAATCTCGCCCGCCGGCGCCTGATCGACCAGCTGGTCGAGGCCCTGCCCGATCCCATCGTCCTGGTCGACAGCCAGCTCCGGATCGTCCAGGCGAACACCGCGGCCCGGCGCAACTTCGCGATCGGTGCCCTGCCCTCGCATGTCGGCCTCGCCCTGCGCGATCCGGGCCTCTTGGCCGCCCTCGGTGCCGCCCTCGACGGCAAGGCCGCTTCCGATCTCACCTTCCGCCCGGCGGTCGACCAGAAAAAGCAGTTCGCGGCCCACATCGAGCGGGTCGACCTGCCCAAGGGTGGCAGCGGGGCGCTGCTGGCGCTCAGGGAAGAGACCGAGCAGGTGATGATCGAGCGGATGCGCTCCGATTTCGTCGCCAATGCCAGCCACGAGATCAGAAACCCGCTGGCCTCGCTCATCGGCTTCATCGAGACCCTGCAGGGCCCGGCCAGGAACGACCCGGAGGCGCGCGAGGCCTTTCTCGCCATCATGGCCGAAGAGACGGCGCGGATGGCGCGGCTGGTCGACGATCTCCTCTCCCTGTCGCGAATCGAGCTCGCCGCCGACCAGCCACCGTCCGAGACCTGCGACGTGGCCGAGATCATCGCCCGGGTGCTGGACAGCGTTCAGCCCTTCGCTGCCCGCCACGAGGTCAATCTCGAGCGCCGCGGCGAGACCACCCTGCCGCCGGTCCAGGGCACACCCGACCAGCTGCACCAGCTCTTCACCAACCTCATCGACAACGCCGTCAAATATGGCGGCAACGGCAAGACCGTGGTGATCGAGACGGCCCTGCTCGACCCGGCACCGCCCTCGGCAGGCGCCCTCGCCGGCCGGCGGGCCGTTGCCGTCAGCGTCATCGACGCGGGCCCGGGCATCGCGCCTGAGCACATCCCGAGGCTCACCGAACGCTTCTACCGGGTCGACAAGGCCCGCTCGCGGACCGGCGGCGGCACCGGCCTCGGCCTCGCCATCGTCAAGCACATCACCCGCCGCCACCGCGGCGAGCTCACCATCGACAGCGAGCTCGGCAAAGGCAGCACCTTCACTGTCTTCTTCCCGGCACGGTGAAGCGGAAAGGCGGGGGAAATGAGTTCCCCCGCGCCCCCGCGCTATTTGGCAATGGTGCTTATTGAATATCAATGGCGGCGCGAAGGTCCTTGAGCAGCAAGAAGAGGTGGTAGGAATCGGTTGGGCTGGGAGCGAAATTCCAGCCTGAATACCAGTTGCGCGCCGCTGCGTCCTTGGCATGCACCAGCAGTGCCCGAATGCCGGCGATCTCGGCTGCCCGGGCAGTGCGCAGCAACACGTCCTTGAGCAGCGCCCGGCCGAGGCCCCGCCCCTGCTCGCCGCGATCGACAGCAAGCCGGGCAAGGACCATTACCGGAATCGGGTGCCGGGCCAGTCCCTTGCTCACCCGGCCGGGTGCATCCGCATGCCCGGCAGCGCCGACAGCGAGACTGTAATAGCCCACCACCCGCCGCGACCCACGACAGACCACATAAGTCCGTGCACTGCCAGCCGCCGCATTCGCCAAGGCATGGCGCTTGAGGAACAAATCCAGCGCCTCCTTGCCCGAGGCGAACGCGTCTGCGTCATGCGTCGCATCGAGCCTCGCTACGACGGAAAGGGGTTCATCCCCGGCTGTCACTCCAGCACGCTTTTTTCACGGAGCAGTTCGGCTAGTCGGGGTTTGCTGGTAGCCGGCTGGTCCAACGCCGACTCGAAAGCTTGCCACTCGGCCTCGCTCAACCGAAAGATGCGCTGCTCGGCCGCCACTTCCTCGGCGGCCGCAATGCCCGCGTCGAGCAGGAACGCCGTGACGTTCTTCTGCGACAGGGCAGCGGCGTGCTGCAGCAGCGCCTTGACCTGCGGCGTCGCGCGCAGCTCGATCCGTTCGGAGCGGACGGCACTCGTGTCACCGACATGTCCAGAGCCGGGTTCGGCGGCCCGCCTCGGGTTTGCGAGGCGCCCCGACGCGGCTTCCCGAGGAGGCGCTACCTTCGGCTCAGCACGATCGCGCCCCCGGACGACCCGCTGCGCAGAGGCGGCTGTCACTCGCTGGCTACTCTTGCCCTTTACCATTGCTTCACTCCTCGACAACGCGTTCGACAATGGCATCCGTACGTTGGCCGGACAAGCTTCCTGTGCACCCGCCTAACCCCCCCTTCGTCACACTTTTGTCATATTAAACTCATAAAAGCCTCACAGAGAGCCGGCAGAGAGGGGCCGTCTACCGACCGAACGACGTCCAAGGAGGACCTATGAAACATCTCATGCTCACCGCGTCCGCGGTGGCCCTCGTCGCCGTTGCCGGCCAGGCCCAGGCGCGCGACCAGATCAGCATCGTCGGCTCGTCGAC
>DAIRDJ010000285.1:0-3163 GCA_036796215.1 Geminicoccaceae bacterium | reverse complement strand
GGCTAGCGCCCGCATTGTGCAAAACAACACCCACCTCGCCCCGATAATCCGCATCAATGGTCCCGGGCGCGTTCAGCACCGTGATTCCATGGCGCAGCGCCAGTCCCGAGCGCGGGCGGATCTGCGCCTCGAAACCCTCGGACAAGGCGATCCTGATCCCGGTCGGCACCAAGGCACGCCCACCCGGCGGAATGGTGATCGGCGCTTCACCCGGCACCGCCGCCAAGAGGTCGGCGCCAGCGGCAAGTGCGGTGGCATAAGCCGGCAGGTTCAGGCCCAGACCGTGCGGCAGCTGCTCGACCCTTACCGTGAGTGCCGTCGTCATGTCTCGAGCGCCTCGGCGATCCGCCGCGCCAGCCGCTCCGCGACCTCGGCCTTGCTCATCTCGGGCCAGGCCTCGGGCTCGACCCCGGCGCGCACCAGATGCACGGTATTGCGCTCACCGCCGAACACCCCGCTCTCGGCCCCGACGTCATTGGCGAGGATCCAGTCGCAGCCCTTCTTGGCGAGCTTCTTCCCGGCATTCTGGAGCAGATCATCGGTCTCGGCCGCAAAGCCAACGACCAGTCGCGGCCGCCGCTCGCCGAGATGCCCAAGCGTCATCAGGATATCGGGGTTCAGGGCGAGCTCGATCGCGGTCGGTGCCCCCTTCTCCTTCTTGAGCTTGGCCCCGGCGATCTCGGCTGGGCGCCAGTCGGCAACGGCGGCGGCACAAACCGCGATGTCGACCGGCAGCGCCGCCTCCACCGCCGCCAGCATCTCCCTTGCACTCTCGACCCGGCGGACCGTCACGCCATCGGGATCGGGAATCGTCACCGGCCCCGTCACCAGCGTGACCGCCGCACCGGCCTTTGCCAGGGCCGCGGCGATCGCATGGCCCTGCCGGCCGGAGGAGCGGTTGGCGATGTAGCGGACGGGGTCGATCGCCTCGTGGGTGGGACCGCTCGTCACCACGGCACGCCGGCCGGCGAGCGGCCGGGGAGCGTCGTCGAGCCGGGCGAGGATCGCTTCCAGGATCGCCATGGGCTCGGCCATTCGCCCGGCCCCGGCCTCGCCACAGGCCATGTCGCCGGCATCGGGCCCGATGAAGGCAATGCCATCAGCTTTGAGCCGCTCGACATTGCGCCGGGTCGCCGCATGGCTCCACATCATCGGGTTCATCGCCGGCGCCACGAGCACGGGCTTGTCGGTCGCCAGAAGTGCCGTGGAGGCCAGATCATCGGCATGGCCGTTCGCCATCTTGGCCAAGAGGTCGGCCGTGGCCGGTGCCACGACGACGAGGTCGGCCTCGCGTGACAGGCGGATATGGCCCATCTCGGCCTCGTCGGTGAGCGAGAAGAGGTCGGTATAGACCTTCGTCTCGGCGAGGCTCGCGACCGAGAGCGGGGTGACGAATTCGGCCCCGCCCCTGGTCAGGATGGCACGAAAGGCGAGCCCGCGCTCACGGCCGCGCCGGATGAGCTCGAGCACCTTGTAGGCCGCGATGCCGCCGCCGATGATCAACAGGATCCGTTGCAAGATCGTCGCCTTTCGCGAAGCCACGCCGTGCTTCGAGGCCTATTCACAGCTTTGAAATGGCGTTCTAGCGGGCGACGGCAAGGCCAATCAGCAGGCCAACGAGCAACGGCCAGAGCCAAGCCCTGGACCAGGCCGGCTCCGGCTTCTGACGAGCCGGCTCGCGACCGCGCTCCAGCGCGTCCTCGAGCCGGCGCACGAGATCCGGCAGGCGCCCTGCCGTCTCGAGCCCGTCCGCCACAAACTGCTCGAGCCTTGCGCGGGGGCCGAGATTGGTGAAGATCCAGTCCTCGACCAGGGGCTGGGCCAGCTGCCACATGTTGACCTTCGGGTTCAACAGCCGCCCCACCCCTTCCGCCACCACCATGGTTTTCTGCAGGAGCAGGAGCTGCGGCTGGGTCCGCATCTCGAAATTGTCGGCGACCGCGAGCAGCTGGCCCACCAACCGGCCGAACGAGATCTCCTCCAAGGGCAGCCCCAGGATCGGCTCGCCGATCGAGCGCACCGCCTGCACGAACGCCATCCGATCGGCCTCGGGCGGCAGAAACCCCGCCTTGAAGAAGACGTCCGCCACCTTGACGTAGTCGCGGTCGAGAAAGCCGATCAGGATCTCCGCCATGTAGCGCCGATCGGCCATCTCGACCCGGCCCATGATGCCGAAATCGATGGCGACGATGGTCCCCCGCTCATCGATCAGGAAATTGCCGGGGTGCATGTCACCGTGGAAAAAGCCGTCCCTGAAGACCTGGTTGAAAAAGGCCTTGGACGCGTTCTCCATGATCCGGTCGGGATCGTGGCCGGCCGCGATCAGCTTGGCACGGCCCGAGACATGCTGGCCGATGATCCGCTCGAGGGTGAGCACCCGCCGCCCGGCCCGCCGCCAGTCGACCTCCGGCACCCGAAACCCCTCGTAATCCTCACTGTTCTCGGCGAGTTCCACCGCGGCTGCGGCCTCGAGCCTGAAATCGAGCTCGCGTCGCGTCCCGGCGGCGAAGATCGCCACGGCCTCCATCGGCCGGTAGTGTGCGAGCTGCGGCTGGGTCCGCTCGACCAGCTGGGCGAGCCAGATGAAAAAACGGAGGTCCTCCTCGATCGCCGCCTCGATCCCGGGCCTGAGCACCTTGACCGCCACCTCGCGGCCCTCGCTGGTCACCGCAAAGTGCACCTGCGCGATCGAGGCCGCGGCCACTGGCTGCTCGGCGAACGCGCTGAAGAGGCGATCCATCGGCTGGTCGAGATCGGCCTCGATCGTGGCCTTGGCCAGACGGAGCGGAAAGGACGGCAGCCGGTCCTGCAGTGTGGCGAGATCGGCCGCGATCGCCTCGCCCAGGAGATCCGTCCGGGTGGCGAGGCTCTGCCCGAACTTGATGAAGGTCGGCCCCATCTCCTCGAGCGCCTTGGCGAGCCGTTGGCCCGGCCTGCCTTCGGCCTTCTTGTTGACGAACGGCCGGGCGAGCCCGAGGAACGGGCGGGCCTGGGGCAGGAGCTCGAAGACGAAGAGGGCGTTATAGCGGGCGAGTGTCCGCCCGATCCGGACGACCCGCCAGGAATGCTTGAGAAAAGCGAGCATCGGCGAGGCTCGTGGCGGCCCCGGGCTAGGTTCTGTTGACATTTTGGATTAAGTCACGTTTGGAACCTGCTGATCTGA
>DAIRDJ010000284.1:0-3244 GCA_036796215.1 Geminicoccaceae bacterium | reverse complement strand
TACTTGGTCGCCGAATGAAAGACGATGTCGGCACCGCGACCGAGCGCCCGCGTCGTCACCGGCGAGGCACACGTCCCATCCACCGCGACCACCGCCCCGGCCGCATGGCCGATCCGGGCCGCCGCCTCGATGTCGATCACGTCCCAGTTCGGGTTGACCGGCGTCTCGAGCCAGACGAGTGCCGTCTCGCCTTGCCTTACCGCCCGCTCGATCGACGAGCCATCCGCCGCATCGAACCAGTCGACCCCGATGCCCCGGCTGTCGCGCAGCCGCACGAGCCAGTCCTGCGCCCCGTGATACATGACCCTGGGGGCCGCGATCCGCTTGCCCTGTGGCACCGTCTCGAAGAGTGCGGCACAAGCCGCGAGCCCCGAGCCGAAGAGCAGTGCTGCCGCCCCATCCTCGAGGCTCGCGATGATCCGCTCGGCATGCTCGACGGTGGGCGAGGTGTCGCGGCTGTAGACATAGCCACCCCGCGGCGCATAGTCGGCATCCCGCGCAAAGGTCGAGGCCGGCTGAATGCCCGGCACGACGGCCCCGGTCGAAGGATCGATCTCGTGCAACGCCTGCACGGCCCGGGTCTCCGGCGTGGCGCGGTTGGGCGGGCTCATTCGGGCGCCGCGAGGACGGGGCCGAGCAGACCATGCAACCCGGCCCGCAGGGACGCTGCGTCTGCGTTCGCCAGCCGACCTTTCCGCTCAACGGCAAGCGCTTCGATGACCACCATCTTGGCCAGCCTGATGACCGAAGGCTCCGGCAGTCCGGCCGCACGAAGGTCGACGATGACGATGTCTCCTGGCCAACGCCGGTTCTCGAGGCTGGTGATCATCATGAGCCAAAGCAAAGGGTGCCGGTTGCCGCTCGGCGGCAGCGTCAGAACAACGGCCGGACGCCGCTGCGTCACCGGCCGTTCGCCATAGGGATACGGCACCGACACCACATCCAGCGGCTCAAAGCTTTGCATAGGCCTTGGTATCTTCGGGTGACGACCACTCGTCGAAAAGGGCGAAAGGATCCTCGACCCATTCAGGGTCCATCCGCTCGATCACCACCGCCCCATCCCGCTCGACGAACCGCACGAGATCGCCCGGCCGAACGCCGAGCTTCTCGCGGATGCGCTTGGGCAGCACCAGCTGCGCCTTGGTGCTCACCCGGGCCGTCGCTTCGGCTGCTGACATGGCAATCTCCAGTAAGAATTACCTACTTCTTACATGAAGCGCACAGCGTTTGCGACAAGAGTTTGCTGGGTTACACGAACACCACACCCACACCCCCCAACCCCTCGACCTCGATCGTCACCTCGCACGGCCCCGCGATCCACTGGACGGGCGTGATCGTGCCGAGACTGACGAACCGGCCGGCATGCAGGATCCGTCCCAGTGCGGCATACCGGTCGGCGAGCCAGACCAGTGCCTGCAAGGGATGCCCGAGCAGCTCGCTCGAGAGGCCGGTCGCCACCTCCTTGCCGTCGATCAGGGTGCGGGCGGTGAGCCGATCGAGGGCGAGGTTTTGCCAATCCGCCGTCGCTGCGCCGAGGATGCTGCCGGCATTGAAGGCGTTGTCGGCAATGATCGTGCCCGCACCAGCTACCTTGAAGTCGACATAGCGGTCGTCGACGATCTCGATCGCCGGCATGACGGCCGTGACCACCTCGCTGATCCGCTCGATCGTCCAGGGGGCTTCCTCCGGCATGAGATCGCGGGCGATCCGCACGGCGATCTCGGTCTCGACACCCGGCCGGATATAATCGGCAAAGCGTAGCACAGCACTGCCCGCGTGGACGGTCGCAGCGAACACGTCACCCGCGATGGGTCCCGGAACCCCAAGCAACTGGCGCATGCCGTCGGCCGTGGCGCCGATCTTGTGGCCGACCACCGGGCCCAAGGCCTCCTCCAGCACCACATTGGCATCCCCCTGCACGGCATAGCCGGTCGCCTCGTCGATCCCGAGCCCGTCGAGCCTGCCGCCCTTGACCCGGTTTTCCGCCACCCGACTCTCGATCACCATCGTTCTGTCTCCCCCTCGTCGTTGACAGCGCCGCCTCGAGCCCCGACGCTCGGCTCCTTGATAACGGGTAAGGTGATGGACGAGAAGCTCGAGCGGTTGCTGGCGGAGCGGGAGGCCGATGTGGTGGACCTCACCCGGGCCCTCGTCGCTTATCCCACCATCAACCCGCCGGGCGAGGCCTACACCCCCTGCGCCGAGTTCCTCGGCCGCCGCCTGCAAGCGGCCGGCTTCAGCGTCGAGTACATCCGCGCCGAAGGGGCCCCCGGCGACAGCGACCGCTACCCCAGGACCAACGTGATCGGTCGCGTGGAGACCGGTCGGCCCGGCCCGACCATCCACTTCAACGGCCATCTCGACGTCGTCGAGGTCGGCTGCGGCTGGACCGTCGATCCCTTCGCGGGTGTGGTCCGGGACGGCCGGATCTACGGCCGCGGCACCTGCGACATGAAGGGCGGTCTCGCCGCTGCCGTGGTCGCCATCGAAGCCCTCACGGCATCGGGCCTGCCGCTCAGGGGTGCCCTGGAGATATCGGGCACGGTCGACGAGGAATCCGGCGGCTTCGGCGGCGTGGCGCACCTCGCGAGACTCGGCTTTTTCTCCAAGCCCCGGGTCGATCACGTGATCATCCCCGAGCCCTTGAACGTCGATCGGGTCTGCATCGGCCATCGCGGCGTCTGGTGGGCCGAGGTCGAGACCCAGGGCCGGATCGCCCACGGCTCGATGCCGTTCCTCGGCGATTGCGCCATCCGCCACATGGGGGCCTTCATCCAGGCGCTCGAGACCGAGGTCTTCCCGAGGCTCGAAGAGCGCCGGACGGCGATGCCGGTGGTCCCCGACGCCGCCCGGGCCTCGACCCTCAACCTCAACGGCATCCAGGCCGGCACCGCCCCCGACGGCACCGGCCTGCAGGCAGCCTGCGTGCCGGACCGCTGCCGGCTGACCCTCGATCGCCGCTACCTCATCGAGGAGACGGTGGGCGAGGTGCGGGGCGAGATCGAGGGCGTGCTCGAGCGGCTGCGGGCCAAACGGCCGGGCTTCGCCTATGCGCTGCGCGAGCTCATGCATGTGGCCCCGATCATGACCGAGCCCACGGCCCCGGTGCCGCAGGCGGTGGCGGCCGCCATCCGCACCGTGCTGGGCAAGGAGGCCCAGTTCGTGGCCTCGCCCGGCACCTACGACCAGAAGCACATCGCCCGGATCGGCCACCTCCACGACTGCGTCGCCTACGGCCCCGGCA
>DAIRDJ010000283.1:0-3360 GCA_036796215.1 Geminicoccaceae bacterium | reverse complement strand
TCATCGCGGTGCGCTGGCAGCGGCCGGACAAGGAGGCGGCGAAGCTCGCATGAGAGACACCTCCGCCCCGATCGTCGAAATCGAGAACGTCACCAAGGCCTTTGGCAAGCTCAAGGCCGTGGACGATGTCAGCCTCGCGATCCCGCGAAACGCCTTCTTCGCGCTCCTCGGCCCCTCCGGCTGCGGCAAGACCACGCTGCTCCGCATGCTCGGCGGCTTCGAGCACACCAGCACCGGGCGCATCCTGATCGACGGCGAGGACATGGCCGGCATCCAGCCCAACCGCCGGCCGGTCAACATGGTCTTTCAGAGCTACGCGGTCTTTCCGCACATGACGGTGGCCGAGAACATCGCCTACGGGCTCAAGGTCACCGGCGTGCCCAGGGCCGAGATCGGCCCGCGGGTCGAGGAGGCCATTGCCATGGTCCGGCTCGACGGCATGGCCGGGCGCAAGCCCGACCAGCTCTCGGGCGGCCAGCGCCAGCGCGTGGCCCTGGCCCGGGCCCTGGTCAAGCGCCCCAAGCTGCTCCTGCTCGACGAGCCGCTCTCCGCCCTCGACAAGAAGCTCCGGGAGGAGATGCAGCTCGAGCTCGTCCGCTTGCAGACCGAGGTCGGCATCACCTTCATCATCGTCACCCACGACCAGGAGGAAGCGCTCGGCATGGCCTCCGAGATCGCGGTCATGAAGGAGGGCCGGATCCTGCAGATCGCCCCGCCGCGTGAGCTCTACGAGCACCCGACCCGGCGCTTCGTCGCCGAGTTCATCGGCGCGTCGAACAGCTTTCCTTGCGAGGTCGAAGCGATCGAGGGCGAGCATGCCCGGGTCAAGAGCCCGCTTCTGGGCGCGCTTCTGGTCGAGCGGGCAGCCCCGGATGTCAGGAGCGGGACGCTCATCATCAGGCCCGAGAAGGTGCGCATGGACTTCTCGACACCGGAGCCACAACCCGGCGAGGCACTGGTCCGCGGCGTCATCGACCAGATCGCCTATTTCGGCGACCTCTCGATCGTCTACCTCACCGCCGAGGACGGCAGCCGGCTGCAATGCTCGCGCTACAATGTCAGCCGGATCGCCAAGGTGGACCCGCCGCCCGGCACCGCCTGCACGCTCGGCATCCACCCCGAGGACCTGCTCCTGGTCGGCGACTGAGCGGCAAATTCTGCCGGCGCCTTAACGCTTTATTCAGCATGCTGCGCCTAAAGTCCGGGTCGAGGTGATGACGCCTCGCGAGCTTCGGACGAGGGAATGGCCAACCAGGTCCAGACAGTACCGGTGGAGGACGGCGCGGCGGCGACGCCGCCCGAGCCGACGCTGCCCTGGCTTCGGACCCAGCTCGAGCGGTTGGGCGTCGAGCGTATCCTGGTGCTTGTCGTTGCGGTTCTGGCGCTGATCGGCCTCTTCGCCTTCATCGCCTTTCGCGCCATGGAGCCGCACTACACCTTGCTCTATGCCGGCATGGCCCTCGACGACTCCCGTGCCGTGGTGCAGCGGCTCGAGGCGATGGGCGTCCAGTACCGGCTCTCGCCGCAGGGCGACGCCGTCATGGTGCCGGCCGACCGCGTGCTCGAGCTGCGCATGGCGCTGGCCGCGGACGGCCTGCCGGGCGGCGGGGTGGTCGGCTACGAGATTTTCGACACCGCCGACAGCTTCGGCACCACCGAGTTCCTCTCCAACATCAATCTCAAGCGGGCGATGGAGGGCGAGCTCGCCCGGACCATCCAGAGCCTGCGCTCGGTCCGCACCGCCCGGGTGCACCTGGTCCAGCCGCGGCGCGAGCTGTTCCGTCGTGACCAGGCCCCGGCCAGTGCCTCGGTCTTTCTCACCGTGGGGCCGGGCGGGCTCGGCCGGGGTGAGATCGCCGCGATCCGCCACCTGGTCGCGGCCGCAGTGCCGGGGCTCGAGGCGGATCGGATCACCGTCGCCGACGACCAGGGCCGGCTCCTCGCCCGGGGCGGCGACAGCAGCGGCGGCCTTGTTGGCCTCGACGACACCGAGAGCTACCGGGCGGTGTTCGAGAGCCGCCTGCAGGAGAAGATCCTGCAGCTCCTGGAGCGCAGCGTCGGCCCCGGGCGGGTCGAGGCCCAGGTTACGGCCGAGCTCGATTTCGACAACACCACCACGACCGAGGAGATCTTCGATCCCGAGCGCCAGGTGGTGCGCAGCACCCAGATCATCGACGAGACCACCGAGCTCGACGAGCGTGAGCCGAACGACCGGGTGACCGTCGCCGACAACCTGCCGGGCGGCGATGCCGAGGACGACGCCGCGACCTCGCGGGAAGCACGGGCGCGGACTGAGGAGACGATCAACTACGAGGTCTCGCGGATCGTGCGCAACCAGACCCGCCGCGGCGGCCGGCTCGAGCGGCTCTCGGTGGCGGTCCAGGTCGACGGCACCTACCGCACGACCGAAGCGGGCGAGGTGGTGTTCGAGCCGCTGCCGGCGACCGAGCTCGCCGAGCTCGAGGAGCTCGTCAGAAGTGCCGTCGGCATCGACGATGCCAGAGGCGACACGCTCTCGATCGTCAGTCGCAGGCTCGCCACACCCGAGCCCATGGCCGGGGAGCCCGAGGCGCTCTTGGGACTCGAGCGGCAAGACTGGTTCAGGATCGCCGAGATCGGCGGGCTCGTCGTGGTCGCACTTCTGGTCCTGGTCCTCGGCGTCCGCCCGCTCTTCAAGCGGCTCGCCAAGGCCGACGCGAAGGCCGGGAGCAAGACGGGTGGCCCGCGTCTTCTGACCGCCCCGGACGGCAAGCAGCTGCTCGTGCATCTGCCCAATGGCCCGACGATCAGGATCGACGAGAACGGCCAGCCGATGCTGGTCGGTCCCGACGGCGAGCCGATCCGCGAGCCCGAGCAGCCGGCACCCGAGCGGATCAGCCTCAAGCATATCGAGGGCAGCGTGAACGCCTCGATGCTCACCGATATGTCGGACCTGATCAAGAACCGGCCCGAGGACGCGATCCGCGTGATCCGCTCCTGGCTGCATCAGAACTAGGGGAGGCGTGCGATGTCCGCACCACCGATGCTGCAGTTCGAGAAGCTCACCGGCAGCGAGAAGGCGGCGATCTTGATGCTGGCCGTGGGCGAGGAGGACGCCGCCAGCCTGTTCGCCAGGCTCGAGATCGACGAGGTCAAGGAGCTCTCGCAGACCATGTCGCTGCTCGGCCGGGTGGGCTCCGACGTGGTCGAGAAGATCATCGGCGACTTCGGCGAGCGACTGTCCCAGGCCGGTGGCGTGGTCGGCAGCTTCGATACCACCGAGCGGCTGCTGCAGCGGTTCATGGACGCCGAACGGGTCGAGGGCATCATGGAGGAGATCCGCGGCCCCGCCGGCCGCACGGTCTGGGACAAGCTCGGCAA
>DAIRDJ010000282.1:0-3396 GCA_036796215.1 Geminicoccaceae bacterium | reverse complement strand
AGCCGGGTGCCGCTCGGCCGGACACCCGTGGCTGCCGCATAGCCCGCCTCGAACGCGTCGATCAGCGCCGTCGGGTGCTGCCGGCCGGTCTGCAGCGCATCGGCCTCGAGCCTGGCGATGAAGCTGCCGAGATCGCAGGCGCGCGGTCCGAGGGCGGCACGGTCCCAGTCGATCAGCCGGACGCGGCTGCCCTGCACCACCACCTGATCGGCACTGAAATCGCCGTGCAGCGGCACCAGCCGCCCGCCCTCCCGGTGCTGCAGGCAGGCGATCTGGTCGGCGAGCCGTGTCGCTCGAAGGGCGAGCTCCGGCAGCAACGTGGCGAGTGCCGAGGCCGTCGCCCGCACAGCCTCGGCCTCAGCATCACCGGGCATGGGCGAGAGCGCGCCCGGGTCCGCGGCGTGGACCGCCGCGAGCGCCGCCGCGGCCGCGACCACCGCCCTTTGCGTGAACGGCTCGCCCGGGTCGAGCTCGGCAAGGCAGATGCCCGGCTGCCAGGCGCTCACCAGGATACCGTGCCGGTTGGAAGTGCCGAGCAGCGCTGCCTCGCCGACCCCGGCCGCAAAGCGGGCACCCTGCCGGGCCTGCGCGAAATCGCCCGGCGCATAGAGCTTGACGATTGCCCGCGCGAGCCCGTCCTGCGTCAACAGCCCGATATGCCGCCGACCGGGCTTGTGGCGCAGCTGCCGCCAGCCAGCGGCGGCGAGATCTGGCACGATCTTGCCGAGCAGCTGGCGCCGCCTCGCCGGATCGACCAGCCGCGGCAGCGCCTGCAGCTCGCGATCGTAGGGCACGATGCGGATCAGCACCGCCTCTGCATCGAGCCCGAGCGCCACCGGGCCGATCGGCGAGCGCAACCGCTCCGGCACCGGCCGGTCCCGCTCGACGGCATAGCGGCGAGGCTTGAAGGCCTTGGCCGCAAGCTCGATCGGGCCGGCAGCGGTCGCGGCCGCAAAGCCGGCGAGGCAGCTGGTCTCGGGCTTGTAGCGGAGATAGGTCGGCCGCAGCCGGTCGATCCCGGCATCGGGTAGCAAGCCATCGACGGCCGTCGCCAGGGCGTCGGCGTCGAGCACCAGCCCGAGACCCGGCAATCCCGGGTCACGGCCGGCTATGGCCGCGTCATGCCGCGTCAGCGCCATGCTCGTTCTCCGTTGTGCCGAAGGGGGCCTGCCGCTGGGCGGCGTGGAGGCGGGCGAACCGGCTGCCCGGGCGGCGGAGCAACAGCTCCGGCGCACCATCCTCGACGATCCTCCCGGCCTCCAGATAGACGATGCGGTCGCAGCGCCGGGCGAGCCTCGGATCGTGGGTGACGATCAGCGTCGTCCGGCCGCGAGCGACCCGAAGCAGCGCTTCGACGACCACCGTCTCACTTCCCCCATCGAGGCCGGTGGTCGGCTCGTCGAGCACCAGGATCGGCGTGCGGCGCAGGGCGGCACGAGCGATCGCGAGCCGCTGCCGCTGGCCCGCCGACAGCGTCGCCCCGCGCTCGCCGAGCGGTGTGGCGTAGCCGTCCGGCAGACGCTCGATGAAGCCCGCCGCATCGGCGAGCCGGGCGGCAGCCTCGACAGCCGCGTCACTCGCCTCGGCATCGGCAATTCGGATGTTCTCGGCGACCGACGCCGCGAGCAGCAGGCTCTCCTGTGGCACCACGCCGACCTGCCGGCGCAGCGAGCGGAGCGTGAGGTCGCGCGCATCGAGGCCATCGAAGAGGACCCGCCCCGAGGTCGGATCGTAGAGTCGGAGCAGGAGATTGGTGATGGTCGACTTGCCCGCCCCCGAGGCACCCAGGAGCGCCACGCACTGGCCGGCCGGGATCTCGAGATCGAACCGGTCGAGGACGGGTCCGCGGGTGAAAGCGAAGGAGACGTCCTCAAAGCGGATATCGCCGCGGAGCGCCGGGGCCGGCTTGGCGTCCGCCCGGTCGACGATCTCGGGTTCGACCTCGAGGACCTCGACCACCCGCTCGCCCGCCGCCACCGCCTTGGCCACCCGGCTCGTGTGCTTGGCGAACTGGCGGATCGGGCGAAAGGTGTTCTTCAAATAGGTGATGAAAACGACGAGATCGCCGGGCGTGAGAGCACCCGCCATGACCAGCCTCGCCCCCTGCCAGAGGACCGCTGCGATCGACAACCCGACCAGCACATCGACGCTGCGCTCGAGCCCGGCCGCCAGCCGCTTGGCGCGCACGCCTTCCTTCAGATCCTTGCCGCTGGCCCCTTTGAATGCCGCACCGATCCGCGCCTCGAGACCGAGCGACTGGACCAGCCGGACCGAGCCCAGGGCCTCGGACGCGGTCGCCGCCATCGCCCCCTCGCGCTTGCGCTGCTGCCGGCTGACCTCGCCGATCCGCTTGCCGATCCGGCTGGTGGCGAGCCAGAGCAGCGGCAAGGGCAGGAATGCCAGAAGGGCGAGGCGCCAATCGAGCCAGAGCATGACCGCGGCCATGCCGGCCACCACCAGGACGTTGGCGAGCATCGGCAGGAAAGCCGTGACCGCAGCCTCCTTCAGCATGCCGACATCGGCGACGACGCGCAGCGTCAAGTCCCCCGTCCGCTGCCGCTCGTGAAAGCGCAACGACAGCCGCTGCAGATGCGCGAAGAGCTGCTCGCGCACGCGCGTCAGCACCCGATGGCCGGCGAGCGCGAAGCCGATCGTACTGGCATACTGCGCCAGGGCCCGAAGCCCGATCACGACGACCACACCGATCGCACAGAAGGCCAGCAGCTGGCCCGGGCTCAGCGCATCGACCACGGCGATCCCGGAGCCGGCAGCCGAGGCGTCAGTGGCGATCACCCGATCGAGCACGAACTTGAGCGGCCAGGGCTCGGCCAGGCGAAAGAGGGTGGCAAGGAGGAGTACCGCCACCGCACCGCCGATCAGCCCCCGCTCGGCCCGCAGATGCGGTCGGACGTGGCGAAAGACCCGCTGCAGACCCGGCAGGATCTGCCGCCATTTGGTGCTCCGCCCGCTCACGCCGCGATCCCCCGGGCCGGGCCGGCACGCCGCGCGATCTCCAGGATGCGCGCGGCCGTGGCCTGCCAGCTGTGCCGCTCGATCACCCGTGCCCTGGCAGCCGCCCCCAGGCGCCGGCAGCGCTCGGGGTCGGCGGCAAGCGCCGCGATCGCCCGGGCCAATGCTTCGGGCGCGTCGGGCGGGACCAGAACCCCGGTGTGGCCGTCATCGATGAGTTGCGGCAGGTCGCCCACGGCCGTGGTCACGACCGCAAGGCCAGCCGCCATGTATTCGAAGAGCTTGAGCGGCGAGAAATAGAAGCCGGGCAGTGCCGGATAGGGGGCGACGGCAATATCCATCCGGCCGAGGGCTTGGGGGATCAGGCCCTCCGGCAGCACACCGGTCCACTCGATCGAATCGGCGATGCCGAGCCCGGCCGCGAGA
>DAIRDJ010000281.1:0-3419 GCA_036796215.1 Geminicoccaceae bacterium | reverse complement strand
CGGTCGAGGAGCCCGCATCCGACTCCCCCGCATCCGACTCCCCCGCATCCGACTCTGGGGCGACAGCCGCGGCGGACGACGGCTCCGGGCCAGGCGATGACGACACTGCCGCCGCCGCACCCGCCAAGCCGGCACGTGCCAAGCGCGCCGGCACGCTGCGTCTGAAGACCACACGACAGGACGATGCCGAAGAGGACGCCGCCCGGCGCCCGGAAACCGTCCGCTGAACACACGCGATGCTGTGCCGCATGGCACGGCGGTCGACCGGCATCGACGCCGCCAGGATCCGGTGCAACGCTCGCTGCGCTCCAGGAATGGGCACGGCCATCCGGCGTTAACGGAATCTTCCGATCGTTGGACGATAATGACCTCGGTGCCGGGAAGGCGTCGAAAGGGATTTGTTCGCCTCGCCGATTGAACTATGTTTGGGGCTGTCGAGATGAGCCACCGCATTGCGCGTCGAGAGCTACGGATATCATGAAGGACGGGTGGGACGAGGATCGGGTCGTCAAGGGCGATGTCGCAACCAAGCCGCGGACGCGCACCCAGCGGCCATCGCTCTACAAGGTTCTGCTGCTGAACGACGACTACACGCCAATGGAATTCGTGGTGCACGTGCTCGAGCGGTTCTTCAACAAGAGCCGCGACGACGCGACGCGGATCATGTGGCACGTGCACCAGAAGGGCGTCGGCGTGTGCGGCGTCTACACCTTCGAGATCGCCGAGACCAAGGTGACCCAGGTCACCGAGTTCTCGCGGCAGAACCAGCACCCGTTGCAATGCACCATGGAGAAGGAGTGAGCGGTCTGGCCAGCGTCGGAAAACAGGTTCAGCCCGGCACCGGTGCGGGGCCGGCAGCCGGAGCCCCCTCTGCGCTCGGCTCTGGTGGTCGACGCACCAGTTCGGCTAGAATAGCGTTCATGGTGATGACGGCGCTGCCGGTCGCGGCCGCAGCCGGTTGGGCTAGGAGGTAGAATGCTCTCGCGCACGCTGGAAAAGACCCTTCGCCGGGCGCTCGCCCTCGCCAATGCGCGGCAGCACGAATACGCCACCCTCGAGCACCTCCTGATGGCTTTGAGCGAGGACCAGGACGCGGTCGCCGTCATGAAGGCCTGTGCTGTCGAGATCGACAAGCTGCGCCTGGCTCTCACCGATTTTCTCGATCATGAGCTCTCCGGTCTGGTCGTCGACGGCGTCGTCGACGCCAAGGCCACGGCCGGCTTCCAGCGCGTCATTCAGCGCGCCGCCATCCACGTCCAGTCGTCGGGCCGCAGTGAGGTCACCGGTGCCAACGTCCTGGTCGCCCTCTTTTCCGAGCGCGAATCGCATGCCGTCTGGTTTCTGCAGGAGCAGAACATGTCCAGGCTCGATGCGGTCAACTACATCGCGCACGGGATCGCCAAGAAGCCAAGCCTCAGCGAGGAGCGACGCGTGAAGGGTGCGGAGGAAGCGAGCCAGAGCGAGGAGAAGCGCGAGCCCGGCAGCGAAGCGCTCTCGACCTATTGCGTCAATCTCAACGACAAGGCGGCGGCGGGCAAGATCGACATCCTGGTCGGTCGCCAGCACGAGACCGAGCGGACCATCCAGATCCTCTGCCGCCGCTCGAAGAACAACCCGCTTTTCGTCGGCGATCCCGGGGTCGGCAAGACCGCGATCGCCGAGGGCCTGGCGCTGCGGATCGTCAGGGGCGAGGTGCCGGAGGTCTTGAAGAACGCCATCATCTTCGCCCTCGACATGGGAGCGCTCCTCGCCGGGACGCGGTACCGTGGTGACTTCGAGGAACGGCTGAAGGCGGTGATCGGCGAACTCGAGGCCAATGATCGCGCCGTCCTCTTCATCGACGAGATCCACACCGTGATCGGTGCCGGGGCGACGAGCGGTGGCTCGCTCGATGCCTCGAATATCTTGAAGCCGGCCCTCGCCGGCGGCTCGCTGCGCTGCATCGGCTCGACCACCTACAAGGAGTTCCGCAACTATTTCGAGAAGGACCGCGCCCTGGTCCGCCGCTTCCAGAAGATCGACGTGCCGGAACCGTCCGAGGACGAGGCCGTCAAGATCCTGGAAGGGCTGCGGCCGAGCTTCGAGGAGCACCACCGGATCAAATATTCGACCGGGGCCCTGAAGGCCGCGGTCAAGCTCTCGAATCGCTACATCCACGACCGCAAGCTGCCCGACAAGGCGATCGACGTGATCGACGAGGTGGGGGCAGCACAGATGCTGAAGCCCGAAGGGCAACGGCGCAAGACCGTGGGGGCCAAGGACATCGAGGAGATCGTGGCCAAGATCGCCAGGGTGCCGATCAAGGCCGTCAATGCGCGCGACAAGACCGCCTTGAAGACCTTGGGTGACGACCTCAGGGGTGTCGTCTTCGGCCAGGATCGGGCGATCGAGGCGCTCTCATCGGCGATCAAGCTCAGCCGTGCTGGTCTCCGGGATCCGCAAAAACCGATCGGCTGCTACCTCTTCTCCGGACCCACGGGTGTCGGCAAGACCGAGGTCGCCCGCCAATTGGCCGCCATCATGGGAATCGAGATCGTCCGCTTCGACATGTCCGAGTACATGGAGCGGCACGCGGTCTCGCGGCTGATCGGGGCACCTCCGGGCTATGTCGGCTTCGATCAGGGCGGCCTCTTGACCGATTCGATCGACCAGCATCCGCACGCCGTGCTGCTCCTGGACGAAATCGAAAAGGCGCATCCCGATGTCTTCAACATCCTTCTCCAGGTGATGGACTACGGCAAGCTCACCGACAACAACGGCAAGACAGTCGATTTCCGGAACGTCATCCTGATCATGACGACCAATGCCGGGGCGGCCGACATGAGCAAGCCCGTGATGGGTTTCGGCGGTGTCGCGCGGGAGGGTGAGGACACCCAAGCGATCAAGCGCCTGTTCACGCCGGAGTTCAGGAACCGGCTTGATGCGGTGATCCCCTTTGCTGGCCTCTCGCCCAGGATCATCCGTTCGGTGGTCGACAAGTTCGTGGGCCAGCTCGCAGCACAACTCGCCGACCGGCGGGTATCGATCGAACTCGACGAGAGGGCGAAGGAATGGCTCGCCGAGCGCGGCTACGATCCGCTTTACGGCGCCCGGCCGCTCGCCCGGGTGATCGAGGAACACATGAAAAAGCCGCTCGCCGACGAGCTGCTCTTCGGCCGGCTCGCCAAGGGCGGCAAGGTGACGGTGACCATCGAAGGTGACAAGCCGGTGTTCGTCATTGTCCCGACCGGCCAAACGCTGTCCTTCCTGCCCGCACCCGACAAGCTGCGCGACAGCGACGAGCCCGACGAGGACACCCCGGACGAGGAGCTCCCGGCGACAGTCGGCTAGGCTCTGTCGACATTCCACCGCAACAGGCTGCCGTCGGCTGCGAGATGCACGAAGGCGAGATAACGCCGGGCGAGCTTGTCGAAGCGGCT
>DAIRDJ010000280.1:0-3492 GCA_036796215.1 Geminicoccaceae bacterium | reverse complement strand
ATCAGAGAGGGCTCTCAGATGTCAAGGACTCAACACTAGGCCCTCGGCCTCCTGCCGAAGGCCGCAGCTTCCCTGCCGCTCGCATGGAGCCACCCGTTTCAACTACCCTCGGCGCCGCGAGACCACCGGCAACGGGCTACCCGTCGACGCCAAGGGCAGCTTCCATGCCGCAACGGCGGCGAGCGCCATGCCGGCGTGAGCCGCAAGCCAATCCGCCCGCGGCAAGAACCGGCTCGGTTCAGGTAGCGTGGTCCGGCCGGCAGCGAGCCGCGCCGGGCGTGGCGCGCACCACTTTTGCCGCAAGCGCCAGGTGGGGTCAGCCCGGCGGCGGCAGGTTCTCGATCGGGATCGCCGGCAGCCGATCCGTCGTCTCGATGCCGAAAACACGGCAGTAGAAAGCGTATTCGGCCATCAGCACGGCTTCCTGGGTGGCCGCGGCACGAAACCCGTGGCCCTCGCCGGGGAAGGCCAGGTAGGCGACGGGCAGGCCCTTGGCGCGGAGCGCGTCGCGCATCGCCTCGCTCTGCGCCGGCGGGACGACCTTGTCCTTCTCGCCCTGAAAGAGGATCAGCGGACAGGCGAGCCGGTCGGTGTGATGGATCGGCGAGCGCTCGCGATAGACGGCAGCGGCGGCCGGCCAGGGGCCGATCAGCCGGTCGAGATAGCGGCTCTCGAATTTGTGCGTCGTCTGGGCGAGGGCCTCGAGATCGCCGATGCCGTAGGCCGAGGCACCGGCCTTGAAGGTATCGTGGAAGGTGAGGGCGGCGAGCGTGGTGAAGCCGCCGGCACTGCCACCGCTGATGATCAGCCGGTCGGGATCGGCGAGGCCCTGGGCGACCAGATGCTCGGCCGCGGCGATACAGTCCTCGACGTCGACAATACCCCAGCGGCCGTTCAAGGCCAGGCGATAGGCCCGGCCGTAGCCGGCGCTGCCGGCATAGTCGACATCGACCAGGGCAAAACCGCGACTGGTCCAGAACTGATAGCCGAGGCGCAGGGCCGGCGAGGCGGCAGCCGTGGGCCCGCCATGGCTGCGCACGATCAAGGGTGGCAGTTTGTCCGGTGGCGGATCTACCTCGGGGTTCGTGGGCGGGTAGTAGAAGGCATGCGCCGTCCGCCCGTCCCGGCTGGGAAAGCTGATCGGCCGGGGCAGGGCGATCCAGGCGGGATCGACCGCGAGCGGTCCCGCTTCCCGCAGCACCCGATACAGCCCGGTCTCCAGGTCGACGCTGAGGATCGCAGCCGGGCGGTCGACGCCGGCGGCCCGGCAATAGGCGGTCCGCCCGACCACGGCGAGGTCACCGAACGCACAATAGGGGAGATCGAGCGGCCTCGGCGCCCGCTGGTCGAGGTGGAGAACGGCAAGGCGCTCGACGCCACGCTCGAGCACCGTGACGAGGCCGGTCTCGGCATCGATCGGCGCCCACCAGCGGGTCCCCACCTGCCACAAGGGCCCACCCATCTCGCGCGGCGTCGCATGGACGGGCTGGTCGCTGTCCGTGGTCCAGAGGTTCCAGAAGCCGGTCTTGTCCGAGAGCCAGAGGAGGCGGCCGTCGGGCATGAACTCGGGCTGCAGCACGGCCTCGCCACCGCCGCCGCCGGCGATGCAGCGGGGCTCGCCGAGGCTGCCATCGGCGGCGATCTCGGCCAGCATCAGCCGGGTGGCGTCCCAGGGCATGTCCGGGTGGTCCCAGACGAGACAGGCGAGCTTGCGGCCGTCGGGCGAGAGCCGCGGATAGGCGAAAAAGTCGTGGCCGGCGGCGAGTGTGGTGGGCGAGCCGCCGCCGAGCGGCAGGGCCACCAGCCGGTTCTCGGGCTCGGCCCCGGCCCCGGCCCCGGCCCGGGCACTGGCAGCGTGATCCTCGACGACGGCGATCACCCGGTCGCGCGCCTTGTCGATCAAGGGCTCGGCGAAGCGCAGACGGCCGCCCGTGGCGGGGCTGATCGGGCGCGCGCTGCCGTCCGGGTCGCGGCGCCAGAGCCGCTCGTCCTGGTCGTCGACATGGACGATCAGACCATCCAGGGCAGCAAGGCAGGCGCCGCCGTACTCGTGCAGTCGGGTGCGGACATTGACCGGGGCAGGGGTCAGCTCCCTGGCGGCCTCGGGCCGTTCGGGATCGAGCGCGAGCAGGGCAACCCTGCCAGCCTCGTCCGGCCGCCCCTCGAGGATCAGCAGGCGGTCGCCATCGACCAGCACCTGGCCGAGTTTGTGCTGCTGGCGGGTGACCGTCGCAGCACCGATCGGCGACGGCCAGCCGCCGTAATCGCGCGCGGGACGGCGACTGGGGCCGGGCTCGGACAAGGCACACCTCGAGTTCTTGGACTGGATGACCACATGCCGCCACGGATCAGCCGGTCTGTCCAGCCCCGGTCGCCGGCTGCCCGGCCATTCGTTGCCGGCTCACTCCCGTTCGAACCATGGACGCCCCGGTCAGAAGGTGGCACTGCGCACCCGCTGCCAGCCGGCATCGCTCTTGCGGGCGCGATCGACCGCGGCCGTCGCCCGACGCTGCCGCCAGCGGTCGATCGGCTGCTCGACCAAAAAGAAGATCAAGAGCGCAGCACTGATCGAGAGGGTCGTGGTCCAGAGCCAGAGTTCGACCGGGGTCACCAGCGGGGCGAGAATGACGAGGATCGGAAAATGGGCGAGATAGACGCCGAACGACAACTCCCCCACCATCCGATCGGCGCGGCGGTAACGGGTGAGGACGAAAAGGACCGGGACCACCAGCGCCATCACCGGCGCCATGAACAGCGTCGCGCGCGGCATCACCCAGTAGATCACCAAGAGCAGCAGCAGCCCGCCGGCGACGAACGACCAGGCGAGGCCTTGCCGCGCCTCGAGCCAGCCGCGCAACGGCTCTTTCTCGAGTTCGCGATAGACGTGGTAGGCGCAGGCGCCGAGGAAGTAGAAATAGCCGGCCGAAGCGACGAAGTGGTAGCCCCAGATCAGGTTCGAGGCACCACTCAGGGCGATCCCGACATGGTAGAGACCACCGGCGACGACGAAGCCGAGCGCCACCCGCCAGCCGCGGCGCAGGACGAAGGGCGAGAGCGCGTAGTAGAAGGCCTCGATCGCCACCGTGAACAACGGGTGGTTGAGCGACAGGCTGGAGCCGTTGTGCGCCGCCGTGCCGAACGGTGCCAGGCTCACGCCACCGGGCTCGAAGCGCAGGAACCAGAGCAGGTCCTGACCGATGACGAAGACGTTGGTGAAGAGCAAGAAGGCGATGGCACCCGCATCGAGCGAACCGAGGAATGTCCAGAACGCGCCGAGGCTCGAGCTGAGGCCGAACAGCCGGACCTCGTCGATCGCAAAGAAGCTCAGGATCACCAGGAGATTGACGATCACCGCGGCCGGCCAGAGGCGCAGAAAACGGTTGGTGTAGAAGGTCCAGTTCGCGTCGGCCGACTTGTACTTCTCGTTGAGCACAAGCGCCATGTAGAAGCCGGAGATGAGGTAGAACATCTGCACGGCGGTGCGCCCGTCGG
>DAIRDJ010000279.1:0-3496 GCA_036796215.1 Geminicoccaceae bacterium | reverse complement strand
GATAGGCACGGCTGATTCTTCTTCGTCAGGCAGAGGAGAACGACGCGCGCTGTCCCTGTTCCGGCGGAGTAACACCGGCACGGCTCCGCAAGAAACCACTCGAGCACAGGTGCTATTCCAATTGGCGCGGGTCGGCGGCATATCCAGAGGCGCTGACCCGCATCTGCGATTCTTCGTCGGCCATCGCCTTGTGCCGGGAGACGACTTGACCGGAAGAGGGCTCAGGGCAATCCGGGAAAAGATTGGCAATCCGCTGAAGTTGCGGCATCTGGGCGGGGTGTGCTCGTCCCAAGACCGCAACCGGAGCGTTTGCCGATGCGCCGCCACGTTTGGCTCTGGACAACCCTTCTCCTCGCCGCCGCCTGGGTCGCAACGACGCCGGCTATGGCCCGCGAGCGGCTGACCATCGGCATCACCCAGTATCCGTCGACGCTGCACCCGAACATCGACAGCATGGCAGCCAAGTTCTACGTGCTGGGCTTCATGCACCGGCCGATCACCCATTTCGGTACCGACTGGCAGCTGCGCTGCTTTCTCTGCCAGGAGCTGCCCGATCTCGCAGCCGGCACCGCCGTCGAGGTGGCGCGCGAGGACGGCACCACGGGTGTCAAGGTCACCTATACGCTGCACCCCGAGGCTCGCTGGGGCGATGGCACGCCGCTGACCACGGCCGACGTCGCCTTCACGATCGAGGTCGGCAAGCATCCGGAGAGCGGGATCAGCAATGCCGAGCTCTATCGGCGGATCGAGGGCCTCGAGATCCACGACGACAAGACCTTCACCATCGAGGACGAAAAGCTCACCTTCCTCTATCCCGGCATCAACGACCTGCGCATCCTGCCGGCGCATCTCGAGCGGCCGGTGTTCGAGGCCGACCCCGCCACCTACCGCAATCGCACGCTCTACGACACCGACCCCACCAATCCCGGTCTCGCCATGGGCCCCTATCGGATCAAGAGCCTCGAGACCGGCGCCTTCGTCGCCCTCGAGCGCAATCCCGAATGGTGGGGCGAGCCCCCCGCCTTCGACGCGATCGTCATCCGCACGATCGAGAACACAGCCGCCCTCGAGGCCAACCTGCTGTCCGGCGAGATCGACATCGTCGAGGGCTCCCTGGGCCTCGCCCTCGACCAGGCGACCGCCTTCGAGGCCCGGCACGCCGGCCGCTTTCAGGTCCTCTACAAGCCCGGGCTGATCTACGAGCATATCGACTTCAACCTCGACCACCCGATCCTCGCCGACCGCCGCGTCCGCCACGCCCTGATCAAGGCCCTCGACCGCGAGGCGTTGAGCCAACAGCTCTTCGACGGCCGGCAGGCGGTGGCGCACAGCAACGTCAACCCGCTCGACTGGGTGCACACCGACGATATCCCGACCTATGTCCAGGACCTCGATGCCGCCAGCGCACTGCTCGACGAGGCGGGCTGGACCGATATCCGCAATGGCGTCCGCCACAATGCGGCGGGCGAGCCCCTGCGGCTCAGCATCATGACCACCGCCGGCAACCGCAGCCGCGAGCTCGTCCAGCAGGTACTGCAGTCGATGTGGCAGCAGGTCGGCGTCGATGTCCGCATCCAGAACGAGCCGGCCCGGGTCTTCTTCGGCGAGACCATGAGCAAGCGGCGGTTCCCGCACATGGGGATGTATGCCTGGATCTCGAGCCCCGAATCGGTGCCGCGGACGACGCTGCATTCCGAGCAGATCCCGACCGAGGCCAATGCCTGGTCCGGACAGAACTACACGGGCTTTGCGAACGCGCGCGTGGACGAGCTGATCGATGCGATCGAGATCACGCTCGACCGCGAGGCGCGCGAACAGCTCTGGCACGAGCTGCAGCGTCTCTATGCCGAGGAGCTGCCGGTGATCCCGCTCTATTTCCGCGCCGACGCACACATCTGGCCGACCTGGCTCGAGGGTGTGGAGCCGACGGGCCACCAGGCGGCGACCAGCCTCGAGGTCGAGCATTGGCGCGTGACGGACGGCGGTTGAGCCGGGCCGGGCCCCGCCTTTCGCCATGAGCGGTTATCTCGGCCGGCGGGCCGTCGAGACCGTGTTCCTGCTGCTGCTCATGTCGTTCCTGATCTACGGGCTGATCGGACTGATGCCGGGCGACCCGATCGATCTCATGATCTCGGCCGACCCCAACCTCTCCGCGGCCGACGCTGCGCGGCTGAAGGCGCTGATGGGCCTCGATCGGCCACTCTGGGAACGCTACTGGCACTGGCTGCAGGCAGCATTGACCGGCGACTTCGGCTATTCCCGGCTCTATACCCGCCCGGTGCTCGAGGTGATCGGCCCGCGCCTCGTCAACACCCTGATCCTGATGGGGACAAGTCTTGTCCTTGCGCTTCTGATCGCCGTCCCGGCCGGGGTGATCGCCGCCCTGCGGCCGCGGGGGCTCGCCGACAACACCATCAACCTCATGGCCTTCGCCGGCTTCTCCGTGCCCTCGTTCTGGCTCGGCCTCATCCTGATCATCGTTTTCGCCGTCCAGCTCGGCTGGCTGCCAGCCGGCGGCACCGCCCCCGTGGGCTCGGCCGATCTCGCCGACCGACTGCGCTACCTGATCCTCCCCGTGCTCACCCTCACGCTGCTGGCTGCTGGCACCTTCGTCCGCTTCGTCCGCGCCGCCATGCTCGAAGCGCTGCGCGAGGACTTCATCCGCACCGCCCGGGTCAAGGGCCTCTCCCGCTCGGCCGTGGTCGTCCGCCACGCCATGCCGCACGCCATGCTCTCGCTGGTCACCATCGTGGCACTCAATGTCGGCAGCCTCTTCTCGGGCTCGCTCGTGGTCGAGACCATCTTCGCCTATCTCGGCATGGGCAAGCTGATCTACGATTCGATCATGGGCAACGACTATAACCTGGCGCTCGCCGCCCTCCTGATTGCCACCCTCGTCACCCTGCTCGCCAACCTCGTCGCCGACATCGCCTATGGCTGGCTCGACCCCCGGATCGACTATGGCGGCTGACGCCGAAACCGCGCTCACCCGCGTCGGCATCCGCCCAGCGGCCGCGGGCCAGGGCCCATGGCGGCGCTTCTGGCGGCGCTTCCTCTGGCGCCGCCTTGCCGTCCTCTGCGCCTGGCTGCTGCTCCTCTTGATCCTCGCCGTGGTCATCGGCCCGCCGCTGGCCCAGCTTCTCGGCCTCGACGGCCAGAGCGTGAACCTCTTCAACCGCATGGCGCCACCCGGCCCGGGCCAGCCACTGGGCTCCGACGAACTAGGCCGCGATCTCCTGGTCCGCCTGCTCGAAGGTGGTCGGGTCTCGCTCCTGGTCGGGATCAGCGGCGCCCTGCTCACGGCAGTCATCGGTACCGCCATCGGCCTCACCGCGGGCTATGCCGGCGGCCGCACCGACAGCTTCTTCATGCGCCTCACCGATGCGGTGATCGCCCTGCCGCTCCTGCCGCTCTTGATCGTCATGGCGGCCATCGACGTCACCAAGCTCGGCCTGCCCGCCACCCTCGCCGACGACGGCTGGGGCAGCGTCTACCG
>DAIRDJ010000278.1:0-3509 GCA_036796215.1 Geminicoccaceae bacterium | reverse complement strand
CGATTGGACGCCGATCACCCCTCAGGCGGGGTCCTTCTTCCACGCCGATCCACACACCTTGGGCATCACGTGATCTCCAGAAGGAAGAAGGTCAGGCGGCGAGCGGGTCGCTCACTTGGTACTCGACTGTGACGAAGAACCGGGCGGTCAAGATCGGCGCCGCACCCTCGATGGCGAGCGCGCCGGTCTCAGGCGCCGATGGCGTCAGGTTCTCGGCGAGGCTGCCGAGCGAGGGATCGATCCTGAGTGCCGTGCCGATTGCCCCGAGCAGCGCATCGAGCACCGCCTCGCCGCCGCCGGCCGGATCTCGGTGCACATAGGCCTCGATCTCGACCCGGTGGCTGTAGAACTCGGTGCGGGGGTTGAGCGTCACGTCAGGCTCGCCCGGATCGCCGTCGCGCATGATCACGAGGCCGGCAGCGGGGACCTTTTCGGGCAGCACCTCGTTGCGGCGGACGGTGGCTGAAAGTGCTGAAAGCCGCGCGTGCAGTGCGGCGATGATGGTTTCGCGTAGGGTGGGCATGCTCGATCATCGCTTCGTTGGTGCGGAAAAGCTCCGGTACGAGCACTGTGCAATCGCTTTCCGCGCCGTCACCTACGACGGCGAAGCGCTGAAAGCAGGCTGATGGAGGCGCGGCGCGTGGCGCGCAGGGCTCGCCCAAGGCAGCCATTCTCGTCAGGTAAAGCCATCCGCCTCGTTCATTGTTAGGAGGAGGGGCAACTGGTACCGTTCGCATGGCAAGTGTGAGTTCACGCCACCGAAGGATTCTCTCAATGGCGGGCTACCATGGCTCGGAGCAGCAGCAATATCTTCAGGCGCAGGCCGAGGCGGGCGAGGAGGTCATCTGTGTGACCGCGGGCGCGTGCCAAGCCGGTCGCTTCATGGGGTGCGACGATCCGGACCGACTGGGTTGGGAATGGATTACGAGAATCATCAACCGCGATGGCATCTGCGGCTTCCGGCTCATTCCAGCGGCACGCGCGGATGACGTCAGGTCGCGTCTGGTTGAGCATAATTGCCGCTTCGACACTTGGGATGTGTTCCTCGCCGACCGTGCCTCCGCGCTGGCCGCGTCGGAGCTGATCCTGTCACGTGGGTTGCCGCACGGCTTTGAAGAGCTGGGAATACCGACAGATCCCGAAGGCGACTACATTGCGCGCATTCAGACCTTGATGGGAGGGGCCGGAATCGTCCCGTTCTCAGGGTCTATGCTGGTCGGAAGTCTCGGGCCTGCGACGACGGTGGCCGTCGGAGATAGTAATGGAGACGTCGTGGCCGCCGCGCATGGCTACCTGCCGCACAATGTGCACAGCGACTATCACCGGTACGCCTGGGGCGGGCTCGTCGCCGTGGCCGAGACGCTCCGGGGTAGAGGGCTCGGAAACTTCGTCAATGCGCGCATGATCGTCAGCATGTTCCGTGATCTCGGGGCGACCCACATCTACGAACTCGTCTCTGCGACGAACTTTCCTTCGCGCAGGATGGTGGAGGCCGGCGGACTGCGTTCTGAACCGGGCCTCGTGTGCGGTATCGCAATGCGAAACGAAAGCCCGCGCTTTACCAGGTAGTGCGGCCAGGGAGATGACCTGACCGGGCCGCACTCTTTCCTCTCCGGATCGGAGTGCCGAAATGTCTACGTCTTCAACCTTCACGGCATCGGACGGAGACGGCTACGAGCTTCAGATGGGGCGTTGGAGTCGACTTCTGAGCCCACATTTCGCGGCCTTCGCGGGCGTTACCGGCGGAGGCCGAGTTCTCGACGTCGGCTGCGGCACTGGCAATCTCGCACTTTGCCTCGCGCAGAACCCGAGTATTCGGTCAGTCGCCGGCGTTGACCTTTCGCCGATCTATATCGCGCATGCCAAGCGGCGCAGTTCGGATCCCCGGATCACCTTCGACGTGGGCGACGCCTGCGCGTTGTCGTTCGACGACGGATCGTTCGACCATTCGCTGTCGATGCTGGTGCTTCAGTTCATCCCCGAGGCAGAAAAGGCGGTGCGCGAGATGCGCCGCGTCACGCGGTCGGGCGGAACCGTCGCCGCAGCGACATGGGACACGCGTGGCGGCTTGGTGTCTTATCGATTATTCTTCGACACAGCGGCGGCGGTCGATCCCGGCGCCGTCGCGCGCAGGGCAAAGGCATACACTCGCCCCATGAGCCGCCCCGGGGAGTTGGAGCGGGCATGGCGCGCCGCCGGACTTATCGATGTCGAGCAGGACATCGTCTCCATTCGCATGGAGTTCGCTTCGTTCGCCGACTATTGGGCTCCGATCGACGGCAAGGACGGACCGCTGGCCGACTACGTCGCCACCTTGGGCGCGGATTTGAAGCGGCAAGTCCGCGACGCCGTCGAACGCGCCTACCTGGACGGCGACGCAGACGGTTCTCGGTCGTTCATGGCGACTGCGTGGGTCGTGAAAGGCACCGCGCCGGGCTGACCTAAACTCGAATAAGTCGTCGGGCTCGAAGATCTACGGTGGGTTGCATTATTCGACTGCCTTTGACTTAAAGCGTTGGCTCGTCGTTCCAATTTGCCACGATCAGCTCCGGCACTCGGTCTTGCCAGGCACGGGCGTCGCGGGCGAGATCCAGCCGCTTCGGCAGTTTGACCTGCGGCACGAGCAGGAAGATCGGCACGGTGGCGGCACCGCGTCCGGTCTTCGAGCGCGAGCGGACGGCACGGCCTTTGGTGTTGAGCCGTCCCTCAGCGACGAGCAGGCTGGGGCCCGAGCGGCGGTAGACGAAGCGGAGGCGGAGGCCGTTGCGTCGCTCCCATTCCCCGGGAGTCATCCGGCCGCCACGCAGCGCCTTGCCGGCGGCCGGCGTCGGGATGGCGAGCCAAAAGCCGGTCTTCGAGCGGATCAGCGGCCCGGTGTCGTGGGCCCCGACGATCACCGGCGCCTTCGACCAGACGACGACCGCGGCATTCAGGCTCTGGCCGGACTTCGGATAGGTCTGGCTCTGGATAGTCTTGGCGAGGCGTGTACCGAGCCCGGCGCCGATGATCTGCGCCCGCCACGCGGACTTGAGGCCCTCTCCGGCCTGCCGCACGGCAGCGGTCGCCGCCTTCTCGCCGATCCGAACCTCCTCGGCCATGATCTGCCCGACGCTGCCGACGATGGTGGCGGTGAGCTTCATGCCGGTCTCGTGTCGAGGGTCCAGACGAGCCCCTCGGCGTCGAGCAGCGGCGTGCCCTGGACGACGACCGTGCGGCCGTCGAGCTCCAGCGTGTCGCCGGCCGCTGGCTCGGGGACTTCGCTGAGCCGCACGTCGAGCAGCGTCGTGCTGCTGGCGAGCCGGGTCTCGCCGAAGCTCTCAATCCGATCCGGCCGGCGCAGCATGACCCGGACGGGAACGCCGTCACCGGCCCCGGCGGGGCGGTAGACGGCATCCCGGGCCAGATGCGGATCGGCGAAGAGGACGTCGGTGGCGGCCGCGAAAGCGCTCACGTGCCGTAAGCGTCCGGCCTGACCCGCCCTACCGCTCCGCACCATGATCTGCTGAGAT
>DAIRDJ010000277.1:0-3543 GCA_036796215.1 Geminicoccaceae bacterium | reverse complement strand
TCAGATCAGCAGGTTCCAAACGTGACTTAATCCAAAATGTCAACAGAACCTAGAGTTGCACGCCCTTGGTCAAGGCGCCGTCGATCACGAGGTTGGTGCCGGAGGTGAAGCTGGAGGCCGGCGACGCCAGGAAGACGATGCCGCGGCCGATCTCCTCGGCCGTCGCCATGCGGCCCGTGGGATTGAGGTCCAGGGCCTGCTTGAAGAGCTCCGGGTTGTTGTCCTCGATCCAGTTCCAGATGCCGTCCTTGAAATAGACATTGCCCGGCGAGACCGAGTTCACCCGGATGTGTTTAGGTGCCAGCTTGTGGGCGAGGCCGTGCGCGTAGTGGATCAGGGCCGCCTTGAAGGCGCCGTAGGCCGGCCCGGTGAAGTCGATCTCGCGGCCGGAGACCGAGGAGACGATGGTGATCGAGGGATGCTTCGAGCCCTCGAGCTGCGCCATCGCCGCGTTGACGACGCGGACCGTGTGCAGCATGTCGACCTCGAACTGCTTCTGCCAGGCTTCCTCGTCGTCGGTGACAGCCAGCGCCGAAACATTGGCGACGACGATGTCGATGCCGCCGAGCTTCTCCGCGGAATGCGCCACCCAGCTCTCGAGCGCCGTCTTGTCCGCCACATCGATCGCTTCGCCGTAGGCTTGCACCCCCTTGCCCTCGAGGGCTGCCACGCAGGCCGTCACATCGTCGGCGTTGCGCGCGCAGACACTGACATTGCAGCCCTCGTCGGCGAGGATGTCGGCGGCTCTGCGGCCGATCCCCTTGGTGCCGCCGGTGACGATCGCGTTCAGGCCCTTCAGACCCAGATCCATCGTTCTGCTTCCTTCTTCAGCCGAGATAGGTTTTGAGGATCGAGGCCCCCAGCGTGTATTTGGGGTCGACCATGTTGCCGAGCCGGACCCTTCCGGCCTGGGTCAAGAGGAAATAGGCCTCGCTCTCCTCGAAGCCGTAATCGGCGACCAGCCAGCGGGTGAGGTCGCGATAGGCGATGCGGGCCGCGTCCTCCATCGGCCTCGCACTGCCGATCGACATGATGAACCGCTCGTTCTCGAGCCTGGGCCAGGCCAAGGGCCAGTCCTTGATCAGGTCGATATGCAGCGTCGTGGTGGTCGGGATCTCCACCGCCACGCCGCAGAGCTCGCCGTCACCTTGTGTCCCGTGACAGTCGCCGACATAGAGATAGCCACCCTCGTGCTGCACCGGGAAATAGACGATGGCGCCCGGCGCCACGTCCGGCAGGTCCATGTTGCCGCCGTAGTAGTCCGGCGTCAGCGAGCTGATCGCCTCGATCTCCGGACTCACACCAAGGGTGCCGATGAAGGGCTCGTAGGGCAGGGTGATCTTGTCGTTGAAGACCACGCCGTCCCGGGTCACCACCATCTTCTTGACCCGCTCGGGCAGCGGCGGGTTGAGGAGTGCTGTGTTGCCGGTGGCGACCAGGCCGCCGAACTCGGTGATGATGGCCGTGGTGCCGACGGGCTGCGGGCCTCTGGGCTCGATGTCGAGGATGCGCACGGCGAGCACATCGCCCTTCTTCGCCCCTTCGACATAGACCGGCCCGCATTGCGGGTTGACGAAGGGCATGTTCAGGACTTCCGACGGCTTGTCGCTCTCGGACGTGATCGCCCCTTCGAACGCGTCCTCGGTCTCGGCGACGACGATGTCACCCGGCTGGATCGTAAGCCTGGGCTCCGCATAGGGTCCGTAGACGTAGTGCAACTCGCCCTGGACCGCGCGGCTAAGCGAGTGCCGTGCACCCTCCTTGCCGCGCGCCACGCCCCGCCTGCCCATGTAGCTCGTGCCCAGCCAATCGGCCATCTCGCATCCTCCCGTCGTGCTTGCGTGCAGGCAGAAAGTGGCATGCCGGTTGGCCCCGGTCCAGGGCCGCGGCCGCCCGCCCCACGCCTTTCACGCCCCGTTCAGGGTACCAGGTACCCTTAAGCCGGCGTTAACGGCAGAGCCACTGGTCAGGCCATCAGTCTGGTCAGCGCCCGCTGCGCGTTTTCCACGATCCGTCCCGACTCGACCGTGACCAGCTCCCGCTGGCAAACGACGGGCCGGCCTTCGACCAGGAGATCGCGGACGGGGTGCGGGCCGCAGAGGACGAGGGCGGCCACCGGGTCCCAGGCGCCGGCGGCGGCGATGCCGGTCATGTCCCAGATGGCGATGTCGGCTCGCTTGCCGGGCTCGAGCGCGCCGCAATCGTCGCGGCCGAGGACGGCGGCACCGCCGCGGGTGGCGATCTCGAGCGCTTCCCTGGCCGCCATCGCATCGGCGCCGTTGGCGACCCGCTGCAGCAGCATGGCCTGGCGGGCCTCGGCCAGGAGGTGGCCGGCGTCGTTCGAGGCCGAGCCGTCGACGCCGAGCCCGATCGTCACGCCGGCGTCGCGCATTGCGCGGACGGGGGCGATGCCGGAGCCCAGCCGGCAGTTCGAGCAGGGGCAATGCGCGACACCGGTCCGGGTCCGGGCGAAGAGGTCGATCTCGCTGGTATCCAGTTTCACGCAATGCGCATGCCAGACATCGGCGCCGGTCCAGCCGAGGTCTTCCGCGTACTGGCCCGGCCGGCAGCCGAAATGGTGGAGCGAATAGGCGACGTCTTCGTCGTTTTCGGCCAGATGAGTGTGCAGCATCACCCCTTTTTCGCGCGCCAGAAGCGCCGTGTCGCGCATCAGCTCGCGGCTGACCGAGAAGGGCGAGCAGGGGGCGAGGCCGACCCGCAGCATGGCGCCTGGTGCCGGATCGTGGAAGCTGTCGATGACACGGGCCGAGTCGCGCAGGATCGCGACTTCGGTCTCCACCAGCGCGTCGGGCGGCAGGCCGCCGGCGCTCCGGCCGATGCTCATCGAACCCCTGGTCGCATGGAAACGCAGGCCGACCGAGGCCGCGGCCTCGATGGTGTCCTCGAGCCGGACGCCGTTCGGGTAGAGATAGAGGTGGTCCGAGCTCAGCGAGCAGCCGGAGAGCGCGAGCTCTGCGAGACCCAGCGCCGTGGCGCTGCGGACCTCCTCGGGTCCCATCCGCGCCCAGATCGGATAGAGGGCGTTAAGCCAGCCGAAGAGCAGGGCGTCCTGGCCGAGCGGCACTGCCCTGGTCAGCGACTGAAAGAGGTGGTGGTGGGTGTTGACCAGCCCGGGCGTCACCACGCAGCCGCTGGCATCGATGACCGCGTCCGCCGGCAAGCCGTCGAGATCCGCGCCCACCGCGGCGATCACGCCGTCCCGGACCAGCACTCGGCCGCCGGCGATCTCGCGGCGGGTGTCGTCCATGGTGACGACCACGGTGGCGTTCTCGATCAGGGTCGTCGCCATGGCGCTGTCTCGGGTCAGTGGCGGTAGGCGGGATCGCCGTCGTGCTTGTGGCCGGCCATACCGCCTGAGACCTCCTCGGTCGCCTCCTCGGCGAGCTCCGCCGGCAGCAGCAGATTGAGGGTGATCGCCAGGAACGCCGCCGGCAAGAGGCCGGAGGTCAGGAGCACGCGGAGCGTCTCGGGCACGTGCTGCAGGGCCGCGGGCTCGAGCTGCAGGCCGAAGCCGATCGAGAG
>DAIRDJ010000276.1:0-3552 GCA_036796215.1 Geminicoccaceae bacterium | reverse complement strand
GCCTTCCCGGACGCCGAGACCTTGCAGGCCGACGAGAACCTCGGCCGGCTCGACGTCTCGACCGTCGACGGCGATCCGGATGGCGACGGCGAATTCGAGCAGCTCTTCAGCTATGGCGGCCGCTCGTTCTCGATCCTCGATGCCAACGGCCAGATGATCTTCGAGAGCGGCGACATGATCGAACAGATCGTGGCCAGCCAGTTGCCCGTCTTCCACAACGCCAACGACACCAACGACAGCTTCGATACCCGGAGCGACAACAAGGGACCCGAGCCCGAGGGCGTCGTCGCCTTCACCCAGGGCGGCATACCGAAGATCGCGGTCGGCCTGGAACGCGCCGGCGGCTTCATGCTGTTCGATGTGAGCGACCCCACGGCGCCCGTCTTCGAATCTTACGTCAACAGCCGCAACCCCGAGGGTGAGGACGGCACGCTCGAGGCCGGGGACATCAGCCCCGAAGGCCTGATCTACATCGACGCCATGAACAGCCCGAACGGTGCCCCGCTGCTCGTCGTCGCCCACGAGCTTTCCGGCACCACCACCATCTATCAGCTCGACGACCCCGCCCCGCCCTACAAGCTGCAGATCCTGGCCGCCTCCGATCTCGAAGGCGGCGTCGCGGCCATCGAGAACGCGCCCCTTTTCGCCCGCCTCGTCGAGCATTTCCAGGAATCGACCGACCTGCCGACCCTCACCCTCTCGGCCGGCGACAACGTCATCCCCGGGCCCTTCTTCAACGCCGCCACCGACCCGACCCTCGATGGCGTGCTGACCGAGGTCTACCGCGAGCTGCTCGAAGACCCGTCGATCGAGGTCGAGAGCGACAAGGGTCGCGTCGACATGACGATCATGAACATCCTGGGCTTCGACGCCTCGGCCACCGGCAATCACGAGTTCGACACCGGTGACGGCGGCTTCGCAGCCTATGTGCGGCCGGACGAGGGCGGCTATCCCGGCCCGCAATTCCCCTATCTCTCGGCCAATCTCGAGTGGCAGGACAGCATCGTCCGCGACCTCTTCACCGAGGAAGTGCTCTCGACCAAGGCCTTCACGCTCGAGTCCGAGGGAGAGACCCTGCGCATCGCCAATGCCGCGATCGCCGAAAAGGCTGGCGAGAAGATCGGCATCATCGGTGCCACCACCCAGATCCTCGAGACCATCAGCTCGCCAGGCTCCATCGCCGTCACCGAGCCCGCCGGCGTGAACGACATGCCGGCCCTGGCCCTGATCCTGCAGCCGGTGATCGACGACGTGATCGCCCAAGGCGTGAACAAGATCATCCTGACGACCCACCTCCAGCAACTGGCCCTCGAGCAGGAACTGGTCGGGCTGCTGAAAGGCGTCGACATCGTGCTCGCCGGCGGCTCGGACGTGCTCTTCGCCAACGAGACGGATACGCTCAGGCCGGAGGACACCGCACCCGAACAGCCGCTGCCGCTCCTTACCCAGAACGCCGACGGCGACCCGGCGCTGATCATCGGCACCCGCGGCGACTACCAGTACCTCGCCCGGCTCGTGGTCGAATTCGACGCCGCGGGCCGCATTATCCCCGAAAGCGTCGATCCGCAAGAAAGCGGCGCCTACGCAGCGCTGCCCGAGGTTGCCGATGCACTCGACGGCGGCGTGCCCGGCGACCGGGCCGACCTCGTCGCCTCGCTCACCGACGCCATCGAAGGCGTGGTGATCGCCTCCGACAGCAACGTCTTCGGCGCCACCGACGTCTTCCTCGAAGGCCGGCGCGAGGCGGTGCGCACCGAGGAGACCAATCTCGGCAACCTGACCGCCGATGCCAACCTCGCCTACGCCAAAGCGATCGATCCAGACGTCCTGGTCTCGATCAAGAACGGCGGCGGCATCCGCGCCGAAATCGGCACCTTCGCCATCGACGGCACGCCGCTGCCGCCAGCCGCCAACCCGCTCTCCGGCAAGGAAGAGGGCCAAGTCTCCCAGCTCGACATCGAAAACGCGCTCCGCTTCAACAACGCCCTCTCGATCGTCACGCTCACCCGCGAAGGTCTTGTCGAGATCGTCGAGCACGGCGTCGCCGCCAGCGGTCCCGGCGCCACCCCCGGCCAGTTCCCGCAAGTCGGCGGCCTCGCCTTCAGCTTCGATGCCGATCTCGAGCCCGGCAGCCGCGTCCAGTCGCTGGCCATCCGCGACGAGACGGGTGCCATCACCGACGTGCTGGTCGAAAACGGCGCCCTGGTCGGCGACCCCACGGGCCAGGTCAAAGTGGTGACGCTCAGCTTCCTCGCCGACGGCGGCGACAGCTACCCCTTCCCCGACCTCGCCACCGACCGCGTCGATCTCGGCCAGCCCGACGACGCCCCCCGCACCGGCCTCGCCACCTTCGTCCCGGACGGCACTGAGCAGGACGCCCTGGCAGAGCTCTTGGCGACGGCCTTCGCCGATCAGCCGTTCAACGTGCCGGAGACCCCGGCCAGCGACGATCGACGCATTCAAAATCTGGACGATGTCGCCTCCGACACCGTCCTCGATGGGCTGCCGGCGCTACAATTGGCCGACCTGCTCGACCTCGGCGATGAACTGCTGCTCGACACTCAGTCGGCCACCGGCGCTGTGCTCAACGACGCCGAAGCAGCTGAAACCGCTAGCGACGACGGGTCGGCAAGTGCGCCCTTCGCTAATGTGGCGATGCCGATCGAGGCCATCGTGGTGGAGCAGGACGTTATGGTTTGATGCCGTCTCGTACTTTCACCCGAGATGCCTGTATGGTCGGATGTTGGGTCTAGAGCGGACTTGAAGATCGCAACGATCTAGTCGATCGAGAGCTCTTTCATGGCGAACGCAGAGGCAAATCGCAGGCGATGGAGGAGTTCGGATCAGCGTGGCACCGCATGGTGCCTCAGACCGCAAACAGCGTCCGTCTTCGTGCGAGTGGCCACGATCTCCAGGAGGTCGTCCGGGGCGGACCGCTGCAGCGCGAGCGCTTCCTCGACAGGGGCCATGAGCCACGTCTCGCAGTCGTCTTCGGTCGTCAGGACCACGGGCATCGCCTTGGCGTGGATCGGCGCCACGACGGCATTGGGCTGCGTTGTCAGGAACGCGTAGAGCCGGTGCTCACCTGTCTCGCCGCGCCGGTCGCCGGTCCACGGCCGCCAGATGCCGGCGAACCAGAAGAGCGGGCGCTCGTCGGAGAGGCCGAACCAGTGGGTCAGCTTGGGCCGGCTGTCGGTCCATTCGCAGAAGCTGGTAACCGGCACTAGGCAGCGCTGCTCGGGCTTCAACCATGGGCGCCAGTAGCCGCTCTTCACGTTTCTTACGTTGGTGATCGGCCGGGTGCCGATCGACGGCGGTGGCGGGAAGCCCCAGCGCATCAGCGCGAGCTCGCGCACGCCATCCTCCGCCGTCCGCACGACTGGTGCCAGCGAGTCGGGATAGATGCCCGGCAAAGGCGGCAGGCTGCCGGGGAGATCGCGCATTGCGCGGGCGAGCCGGCTGATCTCTTCCTGTGAGCGGGTCAGCGAATAAAGATTGCACATGACGCGAAGACTAAAGCGGTCAGGGTTGCCGTGCCAGCTACTCCCGCGA
>DAIRDJ010000275.1:0-3581 GCA_036796215.1 Geminicoccaceae bacterium | reverse complement strand
GTCACCAGCTTGGCGATCAGGTAGTAGAGCACGGCCGCGATCGCGAAGAACTCGAAGGTCCGAAAGGTGCGGACGTTGAGATCCTGCGTGACCCCGGTGAGATCCGTGTTCAACCCGACCACGACGCCGAGCGAGGTCATCAGGATCGCCCAGACCATCTGGTTGGTCATCGGGTGAAAGACGATCCGAAAGAGCTGCGGCAGGACGACGTGGACGAAGGCCTGGACCGGCCCCATGCCGAGCGAGCGCGCCGCGCGGGTCTGGGTCGAGGGGATGGCGCGCAGGCCGCCCCTGAAGGTCTCGGCCAGGTAGCCCGCGTTGTTGAAGGTGATCCCGGCCAAGAGCGCCGGGTAGGAATCGAGGAAGAGGCCGAGCGAGGCGAGGCCGAAATAGGCCATGTAGATCTGAAACAGGGCCGGCGTGTTGCGCGCCACCTCGATCCAGGTCCAGGCGACCAGGCGCACCGGCGCAATCCTGGTGTTCCGGGCCAGCGCCAGCAGCACTGCCAGGATCACCCCGAAGAGCATCGAGAGCAGTGCCACCTCGAGGGTGACCAGCGCCCCCGCCAGCATGTCCGGCAGGGCGCGAAGAGCCGGGCGCCAGTGGAAGGTGTAGTCGAAGTTCACGGGCGGTGCGCCAATGTCACCGCCCGGTGCCGCCCGTGGCTCAGCGGTAGACGCCCGGGATCGTCAGCTCGGGCACGTCGCCGCCGCCAACCCACTTCTCGTAGAGCTCGGCATAGCGGCCGGTGCGGACCTGCTGGTTGACGAAGAGATCGAGGTAGTTGAGGAGACCCTGCTCCTGCCGGAGTGCGATCAGCGCCACGTAGTCGACGAGGTAGGGCGCGTCGCCCTTCATGGCGAGGCCCGGGAAGGTGCCGGCCTGGACGATCGAGGACGCCACGGTCGAGGTCACCACGGTGGCGTCGATCTGCCCCTGGCTCAAGGCGAGGAAGACGTCCGCCTGGCTCTGGTAGGAGCGGAACGAGCCGTCCGTATTGGCCCACGCATTGACGTCGTTCTCGAGCCGGATGCCCTCGTAGACCCCGGCGACCGAGCCGACCCGCTTGCCCTCGAGGTCCTCGTACGTCTCGATGCCGGTGTCGTCGCGCGTCAGCACCACATTGGTGAAGGCGAAATAGGGGATCGAGAAGCCGATCGTCTTGGCCCGCTCGAGCGTATCCGAGGTCGAGGCGACACCCACATCGGCGCGGCCGGAGACGAGCGCGGGGATGCGGTCGGGGAACGGGGTCTCGACATATTCGGGCTCGACGCCGAGCGCTGCTGCGAGGTCGTCGCAGTAGTCGACATCGAAGCCCACGGGCTCGTTGTTGGCATCCCGCGAGCCCATCGGCGGGAAGTCGAGGACGACCGCACAGCGGAGCACGCCGGAAGCGATGATGTCATCGAGCTTGTCGGCCTTGGCCGAGAGAGCCGGCAGGACGAGTGCACCGGCCAGGGTCAGTGCCGCGAGCTTGGACGTGAAGGTCATGTTCTTGATTCCGCGATGTGAGCCTCGGGTATATGGTATACACTCGAAAGGGCAGGTCAATCGGGCGATGACAGCCGACCGCGTTGCGCGAAAATGGTGCATATCGTATACCGCGGCCGCGAGCCACCGCTGCCAGTGGTGCTTCAGGGCGATGCCGCCCGCAGCCTCGACATGCCATGACCAACCACATGATCATCCCGCCGACCCGGGCGACCGCCGCCGCCAACGAGCTGCGCCGGCGCATCCTGGAGGGCGAGTATCCGGGCGGCATGCAGCTCAGGCAGGCGGCCCTGGCGCGCGAGCTCGGGATCAGCCGGATCCCCTTCCGCGAGGCGCTGATCCAGCTCGAGGCCGAGGGCCTGGTCCAGCTCGAGGCGCACAAAGGGGCTGTCGTCGCCCTGATCTCCGCCGACGACGTCGAGGAGCTGTTCGAGGTCCGGGCATTGCTCGAGCCCTACCTCCTCGAGCGCTCGGCACCGCTGCTGACCGAGGCCGATTTCGAGGCGCTCGACGCCATCCTCGAGGAATACAGCGAGGAGCTGCGCCGCTCCCATGTCGGCCGCTGGGGCGAGCTCAACACCCTGCTGCACAGCCTGCTCTACCGCCATGCCGGACGGCCGCGCACGCTCGCGATCGTCGACCAGCTGCTGCAAAGCACGGACCGGTTCACCCGCATGCAGCTCTACTACACCAATGGCCGTGCCCGGGCCGAGCGCGAGCACGCCAAGATCGTCCGCCTCTGCGCCGCCGGCAAATACGGCAAGGCGGCCCGTACCTTGCGTGCGCACATCGAGAACGCCGGCACGAAGCTGGTCGAGCTCCTTCGCGCCCACCAACCCCTGCCCACCCGCGAGGCCTCATGAGGATCACCGGCATCACCGTCCACCAGGCCGACCTGCCGCTGAAGGAAGGGCGCTACAGCTGGTCGAACGACAACGCCGTCGAGGTGTTCGATGCGACCGTGGTGGCGGTCGAGACCGACGCCGGCCTCACCGGCTGGGGCGAATGCACGCCCTTGGGCTCGGCCTATCTCCCGGCCTACGGGCCTGGCGTGCGCGCCGGCATCCAGGAGATCGGCCCGAAGCTGATCGGCTGCGACCCGCGCGACCTTGCCGTCCTCAACCGGCGCATGGACGCGGCCCTGCGCGGCCATCCGTACGTCAAGTCCGCGATCGACGTCGCCTGCTGGGACATCCTCGGCCAGGCCTCGGGCCAGCCGATCTGGCGCCTTCTGGGCGGCAAGCAACAGGACGAGATCAAGCTCTACCGCGCCATCGCCCAGGAAGCGCCCGAGGTCATGGCAAAGAAGATCGCGGGCTACAAGGCCGAGGGCTACACCAAGTTCCAGCTCAAGGTCGGCGGCGATGCCGACCAGGACATCGCCCGCATCCGCGACTGCCGGGCGATCCTCGATGCCAGCGACCTGCTCGTCGCCGACGCCAACACCGGCTGGACCATGCACGAGGCGGCCCGGGTCGTGGCCGCGGTCAAGGACCTCGACGTCTATATCGAACAACCCTGCCGCACCTACCAGGAATGCCTTGCGATCCGCGAACGCACCGCTCTGCCCTTCGTGCTGGATGAGACCATCGACGGCCTGCCGGTGCTGCTGCAGGGCCTCGAGGACCGCGCCTTCGACGCCATCAACCTCAAGATCTCGAAACTGGGCGGCCTGACCAAGGCACGACTGATCCGCGACCTCTGCATCGAGGCCGGCGTCGCCATGACCATCGAGGACACCTGGGGCGGCGATTTCGTCACCGCCGCCATCGCCCACCTCGCCCAATCCACGCCCGAGGAGTTCCTCCTCTCCTCGACCGACTTCAACAGCTACGGCACGAAAGAGATCGCAAAGGGCGCCCCACAACGCAGCAACGGCCGAATGACGGCAAGCGACACCCCCGGCCTCGGCTGCACCCCGATCATGACCGAACTCGGCGCCCCGGTGTTCACCATCGGCCAGGGCCGACACGGGCTAATAAAAAAAGAAAAGCGGGGGAACTGATTGGCTCAATTAGCGTTATCTATGCAGATTGGCTGGCCGACCGGCGTGAGGCCGGTCACCGCGGCCAAGACCGAGCGCGGTGTCG
>DAIRDJ010000274.1:0-3589 GCA_036796215.1 Geminicoccaceae bacterium | reverse complement strand
GCGCGGCTGACGATCACGCTCATGGCGTAATCGAGGTAGGAGCGTTTCATCTCCTCCTCGATCGGGACGATCTCGAATCCCCGAGGGGGCTGTGAAGCGGCCAAGTGTCGGTTTTCCTGGGCGAAAAAGCGGCGATCGTGGGCTCGAAAAGCGAGCGCTCAGCGGATTTTACAAAGCCGTCATGATCTAGCAGACGGCAGCATTGGCCACAAGCAATGCGACCGACGCGCGAGCGGCGTCAGGCCTCGTCCAACGTCGCCGCCCCGTAGAAATGCCAGAGCAGGATCGAGCCGGCGCCGCGCCACGGCGCCCAGCCTTCGGTCGCGGCCCGCAACGCCTTGGCCTTGGGCCGCTCGTCGAGCCACTTGAGCCGCTGGAAGCCCACCTGCAGCGCCAGGTCGTCCGCCGGCAACACGTCCAGGCGATCGAGAGCGAAAAGGAGGTAGATCTCGGCACTCCACCGCCCGAAGCCGGGCAGCGCCGTCAGCGCCTCGATCACCACCTCGTCGGGCGCACTGCCGAGCCCTTCCAGATCGAGCCGCTGCGAGGCCAGCGCCTCGGCCAGCGACCGGCCGTAGGCGACCTTTCGTGCACTCAATCCGCAGGCCCTTACGGTCGCATCGTCGAGCGCCAGGAAGGCTTCGGGCGCTGTGCTGCCGCCCATCGCCGCGTCCAGCCGCGCCTGGATCGCCGCTGCCGCCTTGGTGGAGAGCTGCTGAGCGGTGATGATGCGCAGGAGTGTCGCGAACCCCGGCGGCCGGGCGCGCGGGGCCGGCAGCCCCACCCGCTCGATCGCGCGCGCCACATCGGGGTCGCACGCAGCAAGCTCGCCGAGCGCCTGGTGCAGGCGCCGGGTTGCGGTGTCGGGACACGTACCAGCCGGCTCGCTCATCACAGCCGTCCCTTGCCCGATCGGGCAAGGGACGGCAAGCTCGACCGCACCCCGACCCCAAGGTGCCCCATGTCCGACCGGCAACGCCCGAAAAAGCCCAAGCGCAAGGCCGCGATCGGCATTGTCGGCCTGATCCTGATCCTTGCCGGCAGTTCCGCCCTCTTCTGGAACGAATGGCGCTCGGCAACGGCGACCGCGACCCTGATTGCCGGCGAGCGTGCCTTGGTCGACGTCAGCCTCGACCGTGTCCCGCCCGAAGCGACCACCGGACTCGTTCACCTCGTGGGCCCCGCCCGTCCGAGCGGCCCCGTTGCCGACCCGCTCCTGCCGCTCGGCCACGAGGCCTTGCGCCTCGATCGGGTGGTCGAGATGTACCAGTGGCGCGAGTTCAGCCAGGGCACAGGCGACAACCGCACCGACAACTACGAGGCCGTCTGGGCCGAGGGACGCATCCCATCCGAGCGCTTCCGCGACCGGATGCGGCACAGCAACCCGGCAGCGCCAAGCATCCAAAGCGCCCGCTTCTATGCCGACGAGGTGACACTCGGCGCCTACGCCGTAGCGCCGGATGTCCTCGACCGGCTGCCCGCCAGCGAAGGCGTCGTCGTGCCCCAGGGCCGCGAGGTCTTCATCGATGGCCGAGCCCTGCGCGGCGAAGGCTCGGCCTTCCTTTCGGGCTCGGCCACCCATCCCGAGATCGGCGACCTGCGCATCCGTTTCATGGCCGTGCCGGTGGGCGAAATCAGCGTGCTCGCCGGGCTCGACGGCTCGACGCTGCGCCCCTGGACCGCCCCCAACGGTGGCAGCATCGCCATGGCCGAGCCCGGCCCGCGAACCGCCAGCCAGTTGCTCGCCACCGCCTACCGCTCCAATGCGCTGACCACCTGGCTCGTCCGGGTCGCGGGCTGGCTCGGCATCTTCGTCGGCTCGTCGACCCTCCTCGGCCACATCGCCCGCCGGGTCCCACCGATTGCCGACCTCAAGGCCAGGCTCAAGGGCCCGATCGCGGCCACCCTGGCCCTCGCCTGGGCGCTGGCCGTCATCGCGCTGGCCTGGGTGATCTTCCGCCCGCTCCTCAGCCTCGGCCTCGCGGCGGCGAGCGCCATCCTCTTTCTCGGGCTCAGAGCGCTCAAGGCCCGACGGCCCGACGAGAAGCTCGCGCACCAACAAGCCGGGGAGGGCTGAGCGCTTCAGCGCGCGAGAATGGCCTTCTGCCGGCGCTCCTCGGCGCGGGCCCGAGCGGCCGGGCTCTTCGGCGACAGTCGGAATTCGGCGTAGCGGATGGCCTGGGTGACGACGAAGTTCATCAAGAGGTAGAAGGCGCCGGCGACGATGAAGACCTCGACCGGGCGGAAGCTCGAGGCGATGATCGTCTTGGCGATGCCGGTGATCTCGAGAATGGTGATGGTCGAGGCCAAAGAGCTCGCCTTGACCATCAAGATGATCTCGTTGCCGTACCCCGGGAGCGCCTGACGCATGGCAATGGGGAAGGTCAGCCGGCGAAACAGCTGCAGCCGGCTCATGCCGACGGCACGGCCGGCCTCGAGCTGGCCCAAGGGCACCGACTGGATGCCGCCCCGGATGATCTCGCTGGTGTAGGCGCCGGTATTGAGCGTGAGTGCCAAAACCGCGCAGAACCAGGCATCGCGGAAGAAGACCCAAAGGCCGAGATCCTGCAGGAACGGCCGAAACTGCCCGGAGCCGTAATAGATGAGGAAAATCTGGACCAGGAGCGGCGTGCTGCGGAAGACGTAGACGAAGCCGTAGGCAGTGCCGGAGAGCAGCCGGTTGGGACTGAGCCGCAAGAGCGCCACAGCCACGGCGAGAACGAAGCCGAGGATCAGCGACTGGACGACCAGCAGGATGGTCACCGGCAGGCCGGCGGCGATCTCTGGGATGATTCTGGCCAGGAACTCGAGGTCCATCAGGCCCGCCTGACGCCGCGATTGGCCCACGTCTCGGCGGCATCGAAGCCGCGATTGGAGAGCGAGGTGAGGCCGAGATAGAGGATCGCCGCCAGGAGATAGAAGGTGAAAGGCTCCTTGGTCGAGCCTGCGGCGATCGCCGCCTGGCGCATGATCTCGACGAGGCCGATGACCGAGATGAGCGAGGTGTCCTTGAGCGTGAACTGCCAGACATTGCCGAGCCCGGGGAGCGCGAAGCGGGCGACCTGGGGGACCAGCACCCGCCAGAAACGCTGCCCCTTGCTCATGCCGATGGCGACCGCGGCCTCGATCTGGCCACGCGGCACGCTCTGCACCGCCCCCCTGATCACCTCGGCCGAATAGGCGCCGGCGCTGACCCCGATGCAGATCATGCCGGTCAGGAAGATCGGCAGGTCGATATAGCCCTCGTAGCCGAACATGCCGCTGGCGATGGCGCGCAGCGCCGTGCCGCCGCCGAAGAAGACGAGATAGATGACGAGCAGCTCGGGAATGCCGCGGATCACCGTCGTGTAGGCGGCGGCCAGCCAGCGCAGCGGCGGCACGGCGGAGAGCCGCATCGCCGCGAGCCCGGTGCCGATGACGATGCCGAGGCCATAGGCGCAGACGGCGACGGCCAGGGTGACGACAGCACCTCTCGCCAGCTCGTCGCCCCAGCCGGTATCGCCCCAGGCGAGCAGCGAGACGTCCACGGGCGGCGCCTAGCGCCGGCGGCTCACGGTGTCGCCGCGCTGTCGAAGCCGAACCACTTGAC
>DAIRDJ010000273.1:0-3602 GCA_036796215.1 Geminicoccaceae bacterium | reverse complement strand
TGGTCGAAAGGGTGGTGACCATTTCCAGCAAGTCTCGGCAAAGCGTCCGAGCAGGATCGGGTAGATCGTTCGGCGCATCCTCGATGATGCCCTGCAAATTGCCGACATGAGCGGGTCCTTTGGGCGCGATGAAGCCAAACTCGGCCAGATGGGCACGCAGCGCATTGATCGTCGCCGTCCGCCGGCGAACCAGCAGATCGCGTGCCTTGAAGATCATTGCCGCGGCTTGCTGCGCCTCGCGCTTGACCGCCACAAAGCGCATGGTCGGTCGCGTCGCGGCCTCGCAGATCGCTTCGGCATCCGCCGTGTCGTTCTTCTGCCGCTTGACGAACGGCTTGACGTAAGCCGGCGCGATCAGCCGGACCTAACGGCCCAGCCGGCTAATCTCCCGGCCCCAATAGTGGGCACTCGCGCAGGCTTCCAGCGCCACCACGCAAGACGGCTGAGCGGCCAGGAAATCGAGCAGCTTCTCGCGGCGAAGCCTGCGCCGGAACAGCACCGTTCCATCGGCCGCTGCTCCATGCAGCTGGAAGACATGCTTGGCCAGATCGATCCCGATCATGCTAGCTTTTCCCACGGACGCCTCCTCCGTTGCGGTCATTCAACACCGCCACCTTGGCACATTGATGCCGTCGAGGGGCGTCCACCCCATCGGTTACGCTCAGCTGATGGAGAGCGCGATGCTCGCTGGGCAGCTGATGCCCGTCGATGCACCCGCGATGATCGCTATCCCGGCCGAGCATGCAGTGTCGCAAGTCGTCGGCGACACCAACGACACGAGCGCGATCCATCTGGCTGAGGTCCAGGCTGGGTGGCAACTCGCGGCCACTGGCCAACAGTGCTGGTTGCTGCGTAGTCGGGCAGCAGGGTCGGTCGCGACGATGCGGCGATTCGCGACAGCGGCCGCCAGCAAGAGCGAGATGATGGGCGCCTCGAGCGGACGGGCCTCTGGCGCGGCAGGGGCGGTCTTCAGGCGGCGCGTGGTCCGACGGCGAAAAGCGCTCCGCTGCACCGCTTCGTGCGGCTCCGCACCTTCGCGCGGCTCGGCACCGAGGCCCTCGGCTTTGCCGGCGGATGGCTAAAGAGCGAGCTCGCCGACGCTGATCGGTTGCGCCAGGAAGGCATCGAGGGCGGCTTTCGGCATGGGTTTGCCGAGATGGTAGCCCTGCGCCTCGTTGCAGCCCACCTGCTCCAGAAACCGCAGCTGCGATCCGGTTTCCACGCCCTCGGCACAGATCTTGATGCCGAGGCTCCGACCGATACCGATCACCGCCTTGACGATGGCCTGGCCTCGTCCGTGCCCGTCGAGATCATTGATGAAGGACCGGTCGACCTTGATCTTGTCGAACGGAAAACGGTTGAGATAGGCGAGGCTGGAGTAGCCGGTGCCGAAATCGTCCATGGCGATCCGGACACCGAGATCCTTGATCCGGCGCAGATCGGCGATCACGCTCTCCGTCCCGTCGACCATCACACTTTCCGTAATCTCGAGCTCCAGCCGTGTCGCGTCGAAGCCGCTCTCCTCGAGCACGCGCTCCACCATGGCCGCGATCCGGCCGCGCTTGAGCTGGATGGCCGAGAGGTTGACCGCGAGCTCCAGGTCCTGATGTCCCCGCATCGCCATGCAGGCCGTGCGCAGGACCCATTCGCCGAGTTCGTGGATCAGGCCGGTCTGCTCGGCGACGTCGATAAAGGCCAGCGGCGGGACCATGCCGCGCTCGGGATGGTTCCAGCGGACCAGGGCCTCGACCCCGCTGATCCGGCCGGAGGCGAGGTCGAGCTTGGGCTGATAGAAGAGCTCGAGCTCGTTGCGCACGAGGGCGAGGCGCAGATCCCGTTCGAGCGCCTTGCGCTCCTGCAGTCGTGCGTCCATGTCGCGCTCGAAAAAGCGAAACGTCCCTCTGCCCTCGGCCTTGGCGCGATCGAGGGCGATGTCCGCACTCTGCAAGAGGCGGCCCGCGATCGACCCGTCGAGCGGCACGAGCGCGATGCCGATGCTCGTGGTCATCGAGACCCGCTCACCGTCCACCTCGAACGGCTGTTGCAAGACGTCGAGAATGCGCCGGGCGAGAAGCTCGACAGCAGCCACGTCCTGCACGGCCGTCTGGATGATGACGAACTCGTCGCCACCGATCCGGGCCAGTGTGTCGGTGTCGCGAATGCAGGCGTCGAGCCGTTGCGCGGCTTCCTGGATCAGCGCGTCGCCCGCGGCATGCCCCAGCGTGTCGTTGACGTCCTTGAAGCGGTCCAGATCGACGCTGAGCACGGCGGCGAGCTCCCGCCGCCTGCCGGCCATGCTGATCGCCTCTTCGAGTCGCTCGCCCAGAAGGCTGCGATTGGGCAGGCCCGTCAACGCGTCGTGTCCGGTCAGGTACTGGGCACGCCGTTCGGCCTCGAGCTCGCGGGTCAAATCGGTGGCGGTGCCGCGATAGCCGAGAAAATGGCCACGCCCGTCGACGCCCGGCTTGCCGGCGATGCGCAGGGTGAGGCGGCCGCCATCGGCATCGTCGCAAAGCACCAGAACATTGCGGAACGGCTTGCCCTGGGCCAGCGCCTCCTGGTAGCGGGCCCACTGCACGGCGTTGTCGCCGTGATGAAAGACATCATAGAGGGTGCGACCGACCATCGCCTCGGGGGTGCGACCGGTGAGCTGGGCGACCCGCTCGGAGACGAAGACGAAGCGCAACTCCGCATCGGTCTCGAAGATCCAGTCCGAGCTCGCATCCGCGACGTCGCGAAAGCGCGCCTGGCTCGCCTCGATGGCACGCGCCGACTGGCTCGCATGACGCATCACATAGGCGCTGAAGCCGGCGATCACGACGAGCGCGATCAGAAGCGAGGGGGCGATCGACAAGAGGAACTGCTGGCCCGGCCGATGCGGCTGCCAGACCAGTCGGCCGGCCGTCGACCCGTCGACCGTCGTGAGTTCGTGGGCGGCGAACGACGGCTCGCTGCCGGCGTCGGTGATCCGCATGCCGGACAGTTGGTGGCGCTCGGCGAGGTCGTCATAAAAGCCCTGGTCGAGCAGCTTGAGAAAGGCGAGCACGCTGCGTGGCCCGGGGGGCAGGGTCACCCCGCCGAGCTGCTCCGGCGTGATGGCGCTGACCCCGACAAGAGCCACCTGCCCATCGACCAGCACGAGCCCCGTCTGGTAGTCGGGCTCGTCGAGGCTCGCCTCGCGCGCCGCGCTTACCAGCTGCTCGAGCCCGCCGGTGATCGTCGGCAGGGTCTGGATGTCGTGCCGCTGACCCTCGACCGCCGCATAGCTGATGCGGTCGGTCGCATCGATGACCAGGGTCAGGTGGTAGCCGTGGGTCTCGTAGATGTAGCTCGCGTAGTTCAGATCGGCCCATTCCTGATCGACGGCGAGGTGCAGGTTGATGACCGAGTCGTTCCACCAGGCATAGTCCTTGGCGACCTTGCCGACCTGGTCTTCCCGCAGGCGCAACGTGTTTTCGACCATGTTGATCGATTGGCGCCGCGCCGTCTCGTCCTCGATCGTCGCATTGATGGCCATGAGACCGAGCAGCACGACGAGACTGATCGCCATGAGCGCTGCGGTCGGTGCGATGATCTTGCGGCCGAGCCGAAGGCGTTGATTG
>DAIRDJ010000272.1:0-3614 GCA_036796215.1 Geminicoccaceae bacterium | reverse complement strand
GGCCCGCTGGGCGAGCCGCAAGGATGTCGAGGCGGCGGGCCTCCTGGGCGAGGACGGCGTCGTGCTCGGGCGCTACGAAGAACGCTATCTGCGCCATGACGGCCCCGAGCACGTGCTCTGCTTCGCGCCGACCCGGTCGGGCAAGGGTGTCGGCCTCGTCGTGCCCTCGCTGCTGACCTGGCCGGGCTCGGCGATCGTGCACGACATCAAGGGAGAGAACTGGCAGCTCACCGCCGGCTGGCGGTCGCGCTTCTCGCGCGTGCTGCTCTTCGATCCGACCAACCCGGCAAGCGCGGCCTACAACCCGCTGCTGGAGGTTCGGCGCGGCGCTAGCGAAGTGCGCGACGTGCAGAACGTCGCCGACATCCTCGTCGATCCCGAAGGCCAACTCGAACGCCGGAACCATTGGGAGAAGACCAGCCACTCGCTGCTCGTGGGCGCGATCCTGCACGTGCTCTATGCCGAGGCCGACAAGACGCTCGCCGGGGTCGCCGCCTTCCTCTCCGATCCCCGCCGCCCGATCGAGGCGACGCTTGCGGCGATGATGCGCACGCCGCATCTGGGCGACCGGCCGCACCCCGTCGTCGCGCAGGCAGCCCGCGAGCTCCTCAACAAGTCCGAGAATGAGCGCTCGGGCGTGCTCTCGACCGCGATGAGCGTCCTCGGGCTCTACCGCGACCCCGTGGTGGCCAGGGTCACGAGCCGCTGCGACTGGCGGATCGACGACCTCGTTTCGGGCAAGCGCCCCGTGACGCTCTATCTTGTCGTCCCGCCCTCGGACATCTCGCGCACCAAGCCGCTTGTGCGCCTCGTGCTCAACCAGATCGGACGCCGGCTGACCGAGGAACTCGAAGCCAAGGCCCGTCGGCATCGCGTTCTCCTCATGCTCGACGAGTTCCCCGCGCTAGGACGGCTCGACTTCTTCGAGAGCCAGCTCGCCTTCATGGCGGGCTATGGATTGAAGGCTTTTCTGATCGCCCAGTCGCTCAATCAGATCGAGAAGGCCTACGGGCAGAACAACGCCATCCTCGACAACTGCCATGTGCGCGTTGCCTTCGCCACGAATGACGAGCGTACCGCCAAACGCGTCTCCGACGCGCTCGGTACAGCGACAGAGATGCGCGCGATGAAGAACTATGCGGGGCACCGCCTCAGCCCTTGGCTCGGCCACCTCATGGTCAGCCGGCAGGAGACTGCGCGCCCGCTTCTGACCCCCGGCGAGATGATGCAGCTGCCGCCCTCTGACGAGATTGTCCTCGTCTCTGGAGCGCCGCCCGTCAGGGCGAAGAAGGCGCGCTACTATGAGGACCGCCAGTTCAAGGCGCGGATCATTTCGCCGCCACAGGTCGGGTCTCGCGCGAATGAGGATGGAGACGTCACGCTGTCGGACGACTGGAGCGCACGGCCGCTGATCGTCACGCCCGCAGCCACCAACAAGACCCGCAACGCAAACGGGGATGAAAGCGAAGGCGGCGTCCGCCGCGAGCCGGCGCTGCCCGAGCATGAACAAATCGCGCCGGAGGCGGCGCCGGTCCGGGAAGAATTCGCCGCGCTCGACGAGGAGCCGGACGATGACGCGCAGCGTGCGCGGACGATGCAGGGCCGGTTCCGCAGCGTGGCGCGCCAGGCCGCGCTTGATCCCGATGACGGCATCGAGCTGTAGCCGCGCCGGGAAGGAGGAACGCCCCATGAGGAAATCCCGCCTCAACGTCTATTTCGACGCGGCGCTTTCGGCCGAACTCGACGCGCTGGCCGCCCGCCGGAAACTCTCAAAGTCCCAGATCGTCGAGGCGGCGCTCGCGGCCTTCCTTTCGCCCGATGGCGCCGATCAGCACGAAGCCGCGATCGTGCGCCGCCTCGACCGGCTCACCCGCGCAGTCGAACGGCTGGAGCGCGACGTCACCGTCGGCAACGAGGCGCTTGCGCTGTTCGTGAAGTTCTGGCTGACCACGACGCCGCCGCTGCCCGACACGATGCGTGACGCAGCGCAGGCGAAGGGCCGCGAGCGTTACGAGGGGTTCGTCGAGGCGCTGGGGCGGCGGCTGGCGAAGGGCGGGACGCTGGCGAAGGAGGTTTCGGAGGAACATGGCGGGCCAGAAACCGGGTGACCGATTAACATGAGAGCGGGTTTACCTAACCTGAGTCTGCCTTCATGGCCTACAAACCTGAAGGCTTCACGGATCTCGCCTCATACCTGCTCGTCAGGGGCAAGGAGGCTGTCCTCAAGTTCTCCGAAAAGGTGCTGGGCGCCACGCGCCTGAGGGTCGTGCCCGACGAGTCAGGCGGCATCATGCACGCGAGTGCCAGATCGGCGACACCGTGCTTATGACGGGCGAGGCCGACGGCCCGCCGGCGATGCTGCATCTCTACCTCCCTGATCCGGACGCCGCGTTCGAGCGCGCCATCGCGCACGGGGCGGAGGTCATCCAGCCGATTATGGAAAAGGGCGACGGTAACAGGCGCGGCGGCGTGCGCTCGCCGGACGGAACGCAATGGTTCCTGGCGCGGCAGTTAAAGGGCGGCTGAAGCGGTACTCGTGGGCACGACGATGGAAATACAAAGAAGTGATCGAGGCTAACCAGAACTTCGGGTCTAACCAGATTCCCTTCATTTGGGGAATTCATCACGTGCAGTGTCGATGAACGCCCGGATAGTCGGGGACACGAGCTTCCGAGAGGCCAGTACCGCATGCACCTCGACAGGCGGACGCGCCCAGCCGTGAAGGACTGGCGCGAGCTGCCGCTTCGCAACGAAGGGTGCGGCCTGGAAGCACGGCAGGAGCGCGACCCCGAGCCCGGCGACCGCCATGTCCCGCACCGCCATGTTGGTGTTGGCGAGATAGCGTGGCCCGGTCGGTAGCGCACAGGTGTCGGCGCCACTCGCGACCTCGGCGGGCGACCCGGTGAAGCCGATGAACCCGTCGGCGCGCAGACCGGCGGGTTGATCAGGAACGCCATGCCGGTCGAGGTATTGAGGCGCGACATAGAAGCCGTAGGTCACCTCGCCCAGCTTGCGGGCAACGAGGTCGCTGTCGGGAAGTTGGCCCACCCGGATGGCGAGGTCGAAGCCCTCATGCACGATGTCGGCAACCCGGTTGGTAAAGTCGACTTCCACCGCGACCTCGGGCCAGCGTTCGAGGAACGCCCGCACCCAGCCGTTCACCGCAAGCAGCCCGAATTCATAGCCGCAGGTGATCCTCAGCCGACCGCGTGGGCGGTCGGCGCGGCCCTTGAGCGCTTCCTCGGTCTCGGCCAGCGCGTCGAGGATAGCGCGGGCGCGGGCGGCGAGCTCCTGGCCAGCGTCGGTTGGCGAGAGCGACCGGGTCGAGCGGTTCAGGAGCCGGGTGCCAAGATGATCCTCGAGCCGCGCAATCACGCGGCTGATGTGGGCCTTGTCACTGCCGGCGAGATCCGCGGCCCGCGTGAAGCTGCCCGCCGCGAGGACGGTCAGGAAAAGTCGCAGGTGGTCGGTGTTCAGTGTTGCCTCCATGGGCAACAGTCTGGATCAAGAAAGCGTATTACTCAAGAACTGGGCATCGGTAAGATTTGGGCCATCGAATGAAGGAGCCCGCCATGACCCGCCGAGACTTTCTGAGCGCGACCGCCGTCGCCGCC
>DAIRDJ010000271.1:0-3648 GCA_036796215.1 Geminicoccaceae bacterium | reverse complement strand
TTGCAGATCGCCCGGTTGCAGATCGCCCGGTTGCAGATCGCCCGGTTGCAGATCGATTGACGCCAAACCGGGCGCTTCCCTCTCGACTTCGTTCCGACTCGTTGGACCGATCCTAGCCGAGCGCCCGCGGCCTGTCTCCCTCGACAACCAGGCCGCCCGGGCATCGGTCGGCGCCGACCCCGCACGGTTTGTCATTGTTCACGGCCCGGCAGCAGCTTAACGATAAGCGCTGAGAGCATGGTGAGGGATCGACAGATGGGCGTGACATCACTTCCGTGGCCGGCAAGGCCAATGGCTGTGTCGGGCGCGGCCGGGATTGGCTGATGCGAACGGGGCTGCGCTTTCTCCTGGGCCACCAGCCGGTCGCGCTCGAGACCATCGACCCGACGCTCACCGTCCTCGAATGGCTGCGCCGCCAGGCCCACCGGCGCGGCACCAAGGAGGGCTGCGCCGAGGGCGATTGCGGCGCCTGCAGCGTCATCGTCGCCGAGCCGGACAACGGCCGTCTCCGCTATCGCGCCGTCAACGCCTGCATCCAGTTCATGCCCACCCTCGACGGCTGCCAGCTCCTGACGGTCGAGGACCTCAAGGGGCCGGACGGCACGCTGCACCCGGTGCAGCAGGCGATGGTCGAAAACCACGGCTCGCAATGCGGCTTCTGCACCCCAGGTTTCGTGATGACCTTGGCCGCCCTGCACCATGAGGAGCAGCCGCCCTACAGCCGCCGCCGGATCGACGATGCCTTGGCCGGCAATCTCTGCCGCTGCACCGGCTACGGGCCGATCATCCAAGCTGCCCGGACGATGCACGCCACACCGGGTGCCACCGCCCACCTGACCGACCGCGAGGCCGAGGCCCTGGGACGGCTGGCCGCCTGGCGCGACGGTGCCACTTTCGTAGTGGGCAAGGGCGAGCGCCAATTCTACAGCCCCAGCTCTCTCGACGACCTGCTGCGGCTCGCCGCCCAATATCCGGACGCCACGATTCTCGCGGGCGCGACCGACGTGGGCTTGTGGGTGACCAAGCAGCACCGCCGGCTCGACCCCGTCATCTGGATCGGCCGGGTGCCCGAGCTCGCCCGGATCGAGGAGACCGAGGACAGCCTCCGCATCGGCGCCGGCGTCACCTACGCCCGAGCCTTCGACCGGATCGCCAGTCTCTGGCCCGCCGCGGGCGAGCTCAACCGAAGGCTGGGCTCCGAGCAGATCCGCCATGCCGGCACGATCGGCGGCAACATCGCCAACGGCTCGCCGATCGGCGACAGCCCGCCCTGGCTGATCGCCGCCGGGGCCACGCTGCACCTGGCGCACGCAGACGACCGTCGCTCGCTGCCGCTCGAAGATTTTTTTGTCACTTACGGCCAGCAGGACCGCCGCCCGGGCGAGATCGTCGAGGCCGTCACCATCCCCAAGCCCACCGCCGACGCCACGCTCTGCTGCTACAAGATCAGCAAGCGCTTCGATCAGGACATCTCCGCCGTCTGCGCCGGCATCCGGCTCCGCCGCGACGGCGATCGGATCAGCGAGGCGCGGATCGCCTTCGGCGGCATGGCGGCGACGCCCAAACGGGCGGCACATGCCGAAGCCGCACTCACCGGTGCCCCCTTCACCGAGGCCAGCTTCCGCCGCGCCATGGCAGCGCTGGTCGACGATTACCAGCCGATCAGCGACATGCGCGCCTCGGCCGCCTACCGCCTGAAGGTGGCGCAGAATTTGCTGCTCAAGGCCTATGTCGAGAGCAGCGAAGCCACAGCCCTGCAGCTCGCCGGGAGGCGGGAGCCCGTCGATGCCTGACGGGCCAACCGTCCACCGGCCGCTGGTCCACGACAGTGCGGCCAAGCATGTCGCCGGCGAGGCGGTCTATATCGACGACATGCCCGAGCCCGCCCGCTGCCTCGAGGTCTACGTCGCCTGGGCCGAGCGGGCGCATGCCAGGCTCGTCTCGCTCGATCTCGACGCCGCCCGCAGCGCCCCCGGCATCGCCGCCGTGATCACCACCGCCGACATCCCCGGCCACCCCGACATCAGCCCGATCGGCCGCCACGACGAGCCGGTCTTCGCCACCGATACCGTGCAATACTGGGGCCAGGCCCTGTTCGCCGTCGCCGCCGACCATGTCGCCACCGCCCGCGCCGCCGCAAAGCGCGCCGTCGTGACCTACGAAGACCTGCCCCCCGTCCTCGACGTCGACGACGCCCGCACCAGGGAGGACTACGTCTGGCCGCCTGCCCGCTTCGCCAGGGGCGACGTCGAGACCGGTCTCGCTCACAGCCCCGAAATACTCGACGGCAGGCTCAGCATGGGCGGCCAGGACCACTTCTACCTCGAAGGGCACATCGCCCTCGCCATCCCCGGCGAGGACGGCGACATGACCGTCTTCTCCTCGACCCAGCACCCCAGCGAGGTCCAGCACATGGTGGCGCATGTGCTGGGCCTCCCCTCGCACAGCGTCACCGTCGAGGTGCGCCGGATGGGCGGCGGCTTCGGCGGCAAGGAGACCCAGAGCAACCTCTTCGCCTGCGTGGCAGCCCTGGTCGCGCGGAAGACCGGCCGGCCGGCCAAATGCCGGCTCGATCGAGACGATGACATGATCATGACCGGCAAGCGCCACGACTTCGCCGTCGACTACCGCCTGGGATTCGAAGCGGACGGCCGCATCCGGGCCGTCGACATGCACTTCGCCTCACGCTGCGGCTACTCGGCCGACCTCTCCGGCCCGATCAACGACCGTGCGTTGTTCCACGCCGACAACTGCTACTTCTATCCCGACGTGGCGCTGGTCTGTCACCCCTGCCGGACCAACATGGTCTCGGCCACCGCCTTCAGGGGCTTCGGCGGGCCGCAGGGCATGGTCGCCGCCGAGCGGGTGATCGAGGAGATCGCCATCGCCACCGGCCTCGACCCGCTCGAGGTCCGCAAGCGGAATTTCTACGGCGACGGCGAGCGCGCCGTGACCCCCTACCACATGACCATCGAGGACAACGTCATCGCGCGCGTCGTGGAGACGTGCGAAAAGGACAGCGCCTACTGGGACCGCCGCGCCGCCGTTCGCCACTTCAACGCCGCCAATCGCTGGCAGAAGAAGGGCCTCGCACTCACGCCCGTCAAGTTCGGCATCAGCTTCACCATGACCGCCTACAACCAGGCAGGGGCCCTCATCCACATCTACAAGGACGGCTCGATCCACCTCAACCACGGCGGCACCGAGATGGGCCAGGGCCTGTTCGTCAAGGTGGCCCAGGTCGTGGCCGAGGCCTTCCAGCTGCCGCTGGACCGGATCAAGATCACCGCCACCACCACAGGGAAAGTCCCCAACACCTCGGCCACAGCGGCCTCCTCCGGCTCCGACCTCAACGGCATGGCCGCCCTCGTCGCCGCCGAGACCCTCAAGGACCGCCTGACCGCGCTTGCCGCCGAACAGCACCAGGCGACCCCGGCCGAGGTGCACTGGCTGCCCGGCCACATCCGGGTCAAAGGCAACGACATCGCCTTCGCAAAGCTGGTCCACGACGCCTACATGGCCCGCATCCAGCTTTCGGCCACCGGCTTCTACAAGACCCCCGAAATCCACTGGGACCGGGCAGCCGGCCGCGGCAAGCCCTTCTACTACTTCGCCTATGGTGCCGCCTGCAGCGAGGTCACCATCGAC
>DAIRDJ010000270.1:0-3655 GCA_036796215.1 Geminicoccaceae bacterium | reverse complement strand
CTACTTCTTCAACAGCGCCGAGGCGCTTCAGACGTTCCGGGAAACCCAGGGCTTCGAGGCGGGCGTCGGCGTCACCGCCGTTGCCGCGGACTTCGGCGCCGGCGGCGACATCACCAGCTCGACCCTGCAGCAGCCGGTCGTGGTCGTCACCTGGGGCCAGTCCGGCCTGATGGCCGGGGCGACCGTCGAAGGCGTGAAGATGACCGAAATCAACCCCGACTGAGCCTGCCACCCACGCGCCGCCGGCAGAGCAGCAAGCCATCGCCAGCGGCACCAACGACAAGGTGATCCATGAGTACCATTCTGATCGTCATCATCCTGATCCTGCTGCTCGGCGGCGGTGGCGGCTATTACGGCTACAATCGCTTCGGCACACGCGGCCTCGGCGGCGTGCTCGGCCTGCTGCTGATCGTCTTGATCGTGCTTTGGCTACTCGGCGTCCTCGGCGGGGTCCGGGTCGGGCCGTAATCTCGACGCCTGACAACTCTCGGGAAAGGAAGAGACAGGATCGATGATTCAGCTCTATCGGCTTCCGCCATGCGGAAGCGCCTTTACTGAGCTCCAGCAAACAGTTGCGGGAGACGGTGATGGTGCGAAAATCCCACCAAGCTTCGGCCACCGAGACTGATGGGCTGACGGCGCGGCAGCGTGAGCAGGCAGTGCGGCTGCTGGCGGCGGTTCTTGCGCTGCTCAAGGCGCGGATCGACGAGACGCGCCGCCCCCCGAATTGTGCTGTCGACGGGGCGGTGACCCGGGGCCGCTCGAGCGGGCTCAGGCCCTATGGCTGCAAGGGTTGCGGCAAAACCTTCAAAGCGTTGACCGGCAGCATCGAGCTCGAGGGCATCTCATCGAGGCCGGCGAAACCTGCGTCCTGACCAGCCGGAAAGGTGCCAGGAAACTGAAACGTAAGGCTCGCAAGCACGGCAGCGTCGCCCAGAAGAGCGGTCTTTCGAAGGAGCAGGTACCGATTCCTCGCGGCTACCGATGGCAGCAGCACGACGCTCACCCGCGTCCTGCCGGACACCACGGCCGGCTACGATCAGGCCTCGCCTCGAAACCGCGATCGAGCCGGATGTACTGCTCGTCACCGACGGTGCCCCCTGTCTTCCCGCCCTGCGCCAGGGCCCTGGGCCTCACCCACGAGGCACTCGACCACGAGGCGGGCGAGCGCTGCCGCGGCGCGGCGAACTCTACGTCGACACCGTCAACAATCGGCAGGAGAGTCTCGAGACCTTCCTCCGCCGTGGCCGCGGCGTAACCACCAAATACCTGGGCAGCTACCTCGTCTGGTACCATCTCGCGATCTTGCCAAAGCTGCCGACACCCGCTCGGTGTTGGCCTCGGTGGCCGGGCTCGCTCCGGTCGGGCAGTCATGGAGCATGGCTAACGCGAATTGAGCATTTCTTTCTCAATGGGTTATAAGAGAAGATTTTTCACTAGAGATTTGGACGCTACACTCTTTGCGAGGCTGGGGCTGCTGAACGTCACAGTGATCTGCGGATCGCTCTAGCGACGTCGGGACCTCTTTTGCCGAGCTGGATCTGCACGAGGTGCACGGTGCCGTCATCGTGCAGCGGGATACGGGTTGGTGTGGTTGTCAGCTCCCGGCCGTCGAGGGTGGCGCGGGTGATGCCGGCGCAGACGCGATTCGGGTTTTCGACGGTGATGTCGTAGCGGGTGCTGTTGTGGCGATAGACGATCTCGAACCGGGGCCAGGATGTCGGGATGCAGGGGTCGAGGACGAGGGTGGCGCCTTCGCGGGTGAGGCCGAGGATGCCTTCGAGGCCGGCGCGGTAGAGCCAGGCGGCCGAGCCGGTGTACCAGGTCCAGCCGCCGCGGCCGACATGCGGCGGCATCGAATAGACGTCGGCGGCGACGGCGTAGGGCTCGACCTTGTAACGTTGGACGCTGGCCGGGTCGTCGCTGTGGTTGATCGGGTTGAGCATCCCGAAGAGCTCGGCTGCCTTCTCGCCCTGGCCGAGCCTGGCGAAGGCGAGCAGCGCCCAGGTCGCGGCATGGGTGTACTGGCCGCCGTTCTCGCGGATGCCCGGCGGGTAGCCCTTGATGTAGCCGGGCTCGAGGGGGGTCTGGTCGAAGGGCGGGGTGAAGAGGAGGGCGAGGCCGTCCTTGCGGTTCAGGAGGTGCGTGTCGACCGCGGCCATGGCACGGGCGGCGCGCTCGGGATCGCCGGCACCGGATAGCACGGCCCAGCTCTGCGCGATCGAATCGATCCGGCATTCGTCGCTCGTGGCCGAGCCCAAGGGTGTGCCGTCGTCGAAATAGCCACGCCGGTACCAGTCGCCGTCCCAGCCCGTATCGTCGAGAGCGGTGACCAGGGTCGCCCGGTGGGCGCGCCAGGTCTTGGCCCGACTGGTTTCGCCGCGAGCCTCGGCGATGGGCGCGAACGCGTCGAGGGTGGCAACCAGGAACCAGCCGAGCCAGACGCTCTCGCCCTGGCCGGCCTCGCCGACCCGGTTCATGCCGTCGTTCCAGTCACCGGTGCCGATCAGCGGCAGGCCGTGCGCGCCGACTGCAAGGGCGAGGTCGAGCCCGCGGGCGCAGTGCTCGAAGAGGGTTGCCGTATCGTCGGTGATCGTCGGCTGGAAGAAAGCGTCGTGCTCGTTCGGGGCGAGCTCGGGGCCGTCGAGGAAGGGCAGTTCCTCGTCGAGGACGGCCGTATCGGCCGTAACCCTGACGTATTGGGCGGTGGTGTGGGCGAGCCAGACGCGGTCGTCGGAGATGCGGGTGCGCACGCCCTGGCCGGAACTGGGCAGCCACCAATGCTGGACGTCGCCTTCCCTGAACTGCCGGGCTGCGGCGCGCAGCAGATGCTCGCGGGTGAGGTCCGGCCGGGTGACGGCGAGCGCCATGCCGTCCTGCAGCTGGTCCCTGAAGCCGTAGGCGCCGCTCGCCTGGTAGAAGCCGGAGCGCGCCCAGACGCGGCAGGCGAGCGCCTGGTAGAGCAGCCAGCGGTTGAGCATCAGGTCCATCGACCGGTCGGGCGTGATGACCTGGACTTTGCCCAGGACATTGTCCCAATGCCGGGCGACGTCGGCGAGCACGGCATCGAGATCGGCGAAGCGGTAGTGCCTGATGAGCGCCTGCGCCTCGGCCAGGTTCGCTGTCTCGCCGAGCAGGATGACGATTTCGGCCGTCTCGCCCGGTTGCAGGATCAGCGGTGCCTGAAGCGCACCGCAGGGGTCGAGGCCGGCACCGGTGCGACCGGCGAGCCGGGCGCGCGGTGCCAGGGCCGCCGGCCGGGCGAGGCTGCCATTGCGGCCGATGAACGCGCGCCGGTCGCCGGTCGACGCGGTTTGCCTGCCGCCGAGGTCGAGAAAGGCGATGCGCGGGCCGAAGGCGGTGCTCCTCGGATTGTACGCCAAGAGGGCATCCGTCTCGGGGTCGAGATCGGTGATGATGAAGGGGGCGGTGGCACTCCGCGATTGGCCGAGCACCCACTCGACATAGGCGGTGACCGAGAGCCGGCGGGTGCGGCCGGAGGTGTTTTCGACCTTTAGCCGGCCGATCTTGATCGGGTCCTGCAGCGGTACGAATTGCAGCAGGTTCATGGCGATGCCGTGGGCGGTGTGGGTGAAGCGACTGTAGCCCTGGCCGTGCCGGGCGATATAGGCGGCCTGGTCGTCGCGGAGCGGCA
>DAIRDJ010000269.1:0-3663 GCA_036796215.1 Geminicoccaceae bacterium | reverse complement strand
GCAGCTCGACATAGAGCGTCTTCCGTCGGCATTTCGGAATGAAAACAATGTGGTATTTGCAGTCCCAGATACTGTGGTTTAGCCTCCGGTAGGTGTCCATCGTCGGTGTTCCATTCGCGTGCGTGGTTGCTCACGAACGGAACCCGGCGGTGGACTGCCGTAACCGTCAAACGATGACTGCCTCCCCGGCAAAGCCGCCGGGTCTCCCGCTTACGCTAGGCAGCGACCGGCGACCTGCCCGGCTTCGAGCCTCCATCGTTCTCGCTCAGCCAGAGTAGGTTCGACCCAGACGCGGAGGGCGTTCCTGCTCATGGCCGACGGCCGCGACAGCGGGTCGCCCGACGGATGCCGCCGCCTCGATGCTCGACCGCCCCACAAGTGCGGCCACCGTGCGAGGTACGGCCACCGCCAACGTACCCAGATGCAGACTTGCTTGCCACGGACCGGCGCACCGCGCGGCCCGCAATGGAGCCCCTTGCATTCCGATCTAGCGTGCCAATCCCTCGCCGAGCGAACGACGGCCTCGACGAGGAAGCAGCCGAGTACCGGCGCCCGGAGCACCTTCAGCACAGCGGCGTACTGCTGATTGATTCCGCGTGTCATTCCGTTGAGCGACAGGGCATCGGTCTTCACTGCCGAGCCCTGCCGGCGCACGGCGTCGAGAAGCTGCCCGAAGCAAAAGCCTGCGGCGACGGGATCCAACGCCCGTCGAGCCTCCCGTGCAACGGACTCCGCAAGCCTCGAGCGGCATGCTGACGCCTTGTCGCGATCGCGCCAGGAATCAGGCGCGTCGCGAGTGGAGCATGCCGGGCCGGCGCCAGCGCGGCAGGCATTCAGGCGGACCATCCGAAGATGGCGCGCACCGGCCCTTCCCACGGCGTCGTGCCATCGGCCGTGCCTGCGCCGCGCCGCCTGCTCAAAGATGCGCTTTGAGGAAGTCCAGTATCCGATCGGCGGCCTCTTCCGCGGAGAGGCTGGTGGTGTCGACGGTGAGCTCGGGGTGCTCCGGTGGCTCGTAGGGGCTGTCGATGCCGGTGAAGTTCTTGATCGCACCGGCCCTGGCCTTCTTGTAGAGGCCCTTGACATCGCGTTCCTCGGCGACGTCCAGAGGTGTCTCGACGAAGACCTCGATGAACTCGCCGGGCTCCAGGAGATCGCGGATCATCCGCCGCTCGTCCCGGAAGGGCGAGATGAAGGAGGCCATGACGATCAGACCGGCATCGACCATGAGCTTCGCGACCTCGCCGACCCGACGGATGTTCTCGACCCGGTCGGCGTCGGTGAAGCCGAGGTCCTTGTTGAGCCCGTGGCGGACATTGTCGCCGTCGAGCAGATAGGTGTGCGCCCCCTGGGCCACGAGCTTTCGCTCGAGAAAGTTGGCGATCGTCGACTTGCCGGCCCCCGAAAGCCCGGTGAACCAGAGCAGGCAGGGTTTCTGCGCCTTCTGCGCCGCGCGCCGCGTCTTGTCGATGTCGACATGCTGGTGGTGGATATTGCTGGCACGCCGGAGACCGAACGTCACCATGCCGGCGGCGACGGTCTGGTTGCTCGTCCGGTCGATCAGGATGAAGGCGCCGAGATCGCGGTTCTCGGCATAAGGCCGAAAGGCGATCGGGCGGCCGAGATGCAGGTTGCAGAACGCGATCTCGTTCAGGTCCAATGTCCGGCCGGGTCGCTCCTCCTGTGTGTTGACGTCGATCTTGTGCTTGATCGCGGTGATCGATGCCGCGACCTGCTCGGTGCCGAGCTTGAGGACGTAGCGGCGGCCGGGCAGCATCGCCTCGTCGCTCATCCAGAAAACATGGGCGGCGAACTGGTCGGCGACCTCGGGCCGCGCCTTGGGGTCGGCCAGCACGTCGCCCCGGGCGACGTCGATCTCCTGGTCGAGCACGATGGTGACGGCATCGCCAGCGACCGCGCGCGCCGGCTCGCCGTCCGCGGTGACGATCCGCTCGACCTTGGCCGGCCGGCCCGATTTGGCCACGACCACCGCATCACCCGGTGCCACCGAGCCCGCGACGACCGTGCCCGAGAAGCCGCGGAAGTCCATGTGCGGCCTGTTGACCCACTGCACCGGCATGGCGAACGGGGCGTCGTACCGGACCACCGAGACATCGACCGCTTCGAGATGGTCGATCAGCACCGGCCCCCGATACCAGGGCATGTTCGGGCTCGGCAGCGTGACATTGTCGCCCTCCAGCGCCGAGAGCGGGATGGGTGTGACCGCGCCGAAGCCGAGCCGCGTGGTCTTGGCGCGATAGAGATCGACGATCTCCTCGAACCTCGCCTCGCTCCAGTCGACGAGGTCCATCTTGTTGACCGCGAGCACCACATGGCGGATGCCGAGGAGGTGGACGAGGTAGCTGTGGCGGAGCGTCTGGGTCAGCACCCCCTTCCTGGCATCGATCAGGATCACGGCGAGGTCGCAGTTGGAGGCACCGGTCGCCATGTTGCGCGAATACTGCTCGTGGCCGGGCGTGTCGGCGACGATGAACGAGCGCCTGGCGGTCGAGAAGAAGCGGTAGGCGACGTCGATCGTGATCCCCTGCTGCCGCTCGGCCTCGAGGCCGTCGACCAGGAGCGCGAAGTCGATCCGCTCGCCGACCGTGCCGTGCTTTTTCGAATCGGCCTCGAGCGATTTCAGCTGATCCTCCATGATCAGCTTGGAATCGTAGAGCAGCCGGCCGATCAGCGTCGACTTGCCGTCGTCGACCGAGCCGCAGGTCAAGAAGCGCAGGAGTCCCTTCTGCGCCGCCTCCGCACGGGTCGCGATCGCCAGCGCCTCGGCCTGCCGGCTGTTCAGGCTTACCTCGTTCATCAAAAATAGCCCTCGCGCTTCTTCTTCTCCATCGAGGCCGCCTCGTCGGTGTCGACCAGCCGGCCCTGGCGCTCCGACGTCCGGGCACCCAGCATCTCGGCGATCACCTGCTCGACCGTATCCGCATCCGATTCGATCGCACCCGAAAGCGGCCAGTCGCCCAGCGTCCGGAACCGCACGAGACGGTCCTCGGCCACTTCGCCCGGCTGGAATTGCATGCGGTCGTCATCGACCATGATCAGCGTGCCACCGCGATCGACCATCGGCCGGTGCTCGGCGAAATAGAGCGGCACCACCGGGATCTCCTCGAGGCGGATGTATTCCCAGATGTCGAACTCGGTCCAGTTGGAGAGCGGAAAAACACGGATCGTCTCGCCCTTGGCCACCCGGCTGTTGTAGAGCCGCCAGAGCTCCGGCCGCTGGTTTCTGGGATCCCAGCCGTGGCCCACCGAGCGCACCGAAAAGACGCGCTCCTTGGCGCGACTCTTCTCCTCGTCCCGCCGGCCGCCACCGAAGGCCGCATCGAAGCCGTTGGCGTCCATGCCGGCCTTCAAGGCATCGATCAGCATCAGCCGGGCCCATTCACGGCTGTCGGTATCGAACGGCGTGCGGCCGTCCGCCATCGCCGCCTCGTTCGACTGGACGATCAGCTCGAGGCCCAGGGCAGTGGTCAGCACGTCGCGGTGAACGATCATGTCGCGAAAGTCCCAGCCCGTGGCGATGTGCATCAAGGGGAACGGCGGCTTGGACGGATAAAACGCCTTCAACGCCAGATGCAGCATCACCGAGCTGTCCTTGCCGATCGAATAGAGCAGGACGGGGTTGGCCATCTCGGCCGCGACCTC
>DAIRDJ010000268.1:0-3664 GCA_036796215.1 Geminicoccaceae bacterium | reverse complement strand
TCCTATTGCATATGGGAATCGGGAAAAGATTCCGGTCAGCGTGAATCTGCTCTAGTACCCAACCGGCCGCAGCACCTGGATCTGCCGCTGTGGCAGGCTCAGGCGGTCATAGGCGACGGTCGAGACTTCAGCCGCCGCGATCGTCCACTCGTCGCGCATCAGGTCCAAAAAACGGTTGAGCGACGCCTCGCCGAAATAATGCATCGGGATGACGACCGACGGGCCGATCTGCTCGATCACCTGGCGCATCAGCTCCTGGCCGATGGTGTAGCCGCCGTCGATCGGCACCATCAGGATGTCGATGATGCCGAGCTCGCCCAGATGCATGTCGGTCAAGAAGTGATGCAGGTGGCCGAGATGGGCGATGCAGAGATCCTCGACCTCGAAGACGAAGATCGAGTTCGAGTTGGCATGCTCCCCGGTCCGCCCGTGCACCGAGGTCGGGATGTTGCGGATCCTGAGATCGCCCTCGTCGACGTCGTGCTCGGCGAGGCCGCCGGCCGGGTTCCAGCCGCGCAGGACATGGGTGATCTCGGGCTCAGGAGTATTGGTGAAGTGGGTGCCATGCGCGTTGTTCATGGTCACCACCATCGGGATCTCGGGGCCGCGGTGGTAGCCGTTGTAGTCGGTGATCGCGGTAACGCCGCCCGCCGTCTCGAGCCAGAAGCTGGAATGGCCGAGATAGGTGATGGCGACCGTGGCCCCTTCCGGCAGGCTCGCCAGATGCACCCTGCCTTCGCCGCCTTCGGCGATCGGAAAGCAGCCGCGCGCCATGGCCGGGCCCCCACCGATGACGATCGACAGGAGGGCCGCGAGCCCGCCGGCCCGGACCAGAAAAGCCTTGATCGCACCCATGATTTTCACTCCCTCGGCGATGTCTCTTGTTCCGCCGGATGACGCCGCAGGCTAAAGAGCCCGTCATGCGTGCACCCTCCCTGGTTCGAAATGTCGCGATCCTGGCCTCGTGCCAGGCCTTTTTCTTCATGGCCAACACGATCCTGATCACGACCTCCGGCCTCGTCGGCCTGGCCATCGCCCCCAACCCGGCGATGGCGACCATTCCCCTGGCCTCGCAGTTCCTCGGCACCATGCTCGCCACCATGCCGGCCTCGCTCTTGATGGGCCGGATCGGCAGGCGCGCCGGCCTCGTCCTCGGCGGCCTCTTCGGCATCGCCTCCGGGCTCCTGGGGGCCTATGCCATCGTCCAGGCGAGCTTTGGCCTCTTCATCGCGGCGGGCCTGCTCTACGGCGTCTTTGCCGCCTTCTCCCAATACTACCGCTTCACCGCAGCCGACGCTGCCGACCAGAGTGCCGCCACCGACAAGATGGCCGCCCGCGCCCGGGCCATCAGCCTGGTCATGGCCGGCGGCCTGGTCGCGGCCTTCCTCGGGCCCGAGCTCGCCAAGGCGACGCAGAACCTGATGCCGCCCTTCGTCTTCGCCGGCTGCTACCTCGCCATCGCCGTGGTCGCCCTCTTCGCCACTGTCACCCTGCTCTTTCTCGACCTGCCCATGGTCAGGGCCGAAGCCAGCGAGGCGCCGGCCCGCCCGCTCCTCGAGATCGTCCGCCAGCCCGTGGCCGTCACCGCCTTCGCCTCGGCGCTGGTCGCCTACGTCACCATGAACCTCCTGATGACCATGACGCCACTGGCCATGCTCGCCTGCGGCTTCGCCTTCGCCGACAGTGCGACCGTCATCCAGTGGCACGTCGTCGGCATGTTCGCCCCCAGCTTCTTCACCGGCTCCCTGATCGCCCGCTTCGGCGCCGAACGGATGATCGCCCTGGGCGGCGTCCTCATGCTCGGCTGCATCGGCATCAACATGGCCGGCATCGAGCTCGCCAACTTCCTGGCCTCGCTCTTCCTTTTGGGCCTGGGCTGGAACTTCATGTTCATCGGCGGCACGACGCTTTTGACCCAGTCGCATCGCGGCAGCGAGAAGGCCAAGGTCCAGGGCTTCAACGATCTCTGCCTCTTCACCGCCGTCACCATCTCGGCCGGTGCCAGCGGCGCCCTGCACGAATGGCTGAGCTGGCAGCCGATGAACCTCCTGGCCGTCCCGCTGGTCCTGGCCGTGATCGCCATGACCCTGCTCCGCGCTCGCCCGTCCGGCCCGGTCGGCACCACCGCCTGAGGCCAAAAGCGCTGCCGCACGCGGCCCGGCTGTCGCATCGCCACAGCTCGCTGCCGCAGCCGAGGTGGTGCTTCCGGCCGATCAGCGGTAGAAAACGGCCTCGCCATGGGCATTGCCCCGCCCCCGCGACCAGCGGCCACGGCCACAGCATCGCCGCCCCTCCCTCGCCTGGAGAGCCCCCTTGAGCGCCTTCGCCGAAACCACCCGCATCGCCAAGCACGCCGTCCACGGCAAGCGCGGCGTGGTCGCGGCCCAGAACCGCAAGGCCGCCGTCGTCGGCGCCGAAATCCTGGCCGCCGGCGGCGATGCCGTGGACGCCGCCTTCGCCACCGCCATGGCCCTGGCCGCCACCGAGCCCTGGATGAGCGGCCTCGGCGGCGGCGCCTCGCTGCTCGTCTACAGAGCCGATACCGGCAAGACCCACGCCATCGACGGCGGCATGATAGCCCCCCTGGCCCTCGACCCCGCCGCCTACCCGCTCACCGGCGACCTCGCGGGCGACCTCTTCGGCTGGCCCGCCGTCGAGGACGACCGCAACCTGAAGGGCCCGCTCTCCTTCGCCGTCCCCGGCGCCCTCGCAGCCCAAGGCCTGGCCCACCAGACCTTCGGGCGCATGCCGCTGGCCGAACTCCTGGCCCCGGCCCGCAGGCTCGCAGCCGAAGGGCTCGAGATCGACTGGTACGCAGCCCTCCTGATCTCCACCGCCGCCCGCGACCTCCGGGGCTACCCCAGCAGTGCCGAAGTCTACCTCGCCGACGGCCTGCCACCCGTCCCGTCCACCGCCGGCCCCGACGCCCGCCTGATCCTCCAGGGCCTCAGCCACAGCCTGGCGCTGGTGGCCGAGGAAGGCACCGAAACCCTCTACCGCGGGGCGCTGGCCGAAACCATCGCCAGCGATGCCCGAGCCCTCGGCAGCCCCCTAGCCCTGGCCGACCTCCAAGCCTACCACGCCACCATGCGCGCGCCCGCCACCGGCCGCTACGGCAACGCCACCATCCTCGCCATGCCCGGCCTCTTCGCCGGCCACACCCTCCTCGACTGCCTGGCCAACCTCAGCGGCCGCCCCTTCGACGGCGACTGGCCCCAGGCCACAGCCTTCCAGTCCTACGCCGAGGTCCTGCGCGAAGGCTACGCCCGCCGCCTCGAACAGGACGGCCACAGCACGGCAGACGGCCCCCCCGCCGAGGACGGCAGAGCACCCGCCTGCACCAGCCACCTCTCCGTCATCGACGAAGCCGGCAACATGGTCGCCTCCACCCAAACCCTCCTCTCCCTCTTCGGCGCCAAGGTCGTCCTGCCCTCCTCAGGCATCCTCATGAACAACGGCATCATGTGGTTCGACCCCCGTCCAGGCCGCCCCAACTCGATAGCTCCAGGCCGGCGCCCGCTCTCCAACATGTGCCCCGTCATCGCCGAAGACACCGCCCACCGCATCGCCATCGGCGCGTCGGGCGGCCGCAAGATCATGCCAGCCGTCCTGCAAATCCTCAGCTTCGTCTTCGACTACGACATGTCCCTCGAGGAAGCCTTCG
>DAIRDJ010000267.1:0-3670 GCA_036796215.1 Geminicoccaceae bacterium | reverse complement strand
CCCTGCTCGGCTTGCGGCAACTTCACGCTGGTGCGTAACGGCACCTGCCTGAAATGTGACACCTGCGGCAGCACAACCGGCTGCTCGTAAGGATCACATGGCGTCTCGTTGGGCAGCGGGACGTCTCTTTCCTTGTATTCTCCTCCTTGGCGGTTCCGGGGTCACCCGGAACCGCCTCTCTTTTTTCGAGCGAGGATAGGCAAAAAGAGCCGGGGAGGATGATCCTCCCCGGGCCCCACCGGGACTCGGGGCGGGCGTCTTGTCACGGGGTTATGAACCAAGGAGAGCGGTGCGGCGGCTAGGTTCTCTGTCCGAGGACAGGGGGCAGGGGGGCGCCATGCAGGATGGGGACGGCGAAAGGTATCCGCCGATTCGGGATTATGGGATCATCGGCGATTGTCACGGCTCGGCGCTGATCGAGCGCCATGGCCGGATCGACTGGTGCTGCCTCGGCCGACACGACGCCGAGCCCACCTTCTGCCGGCTGCTCGACGCCGATCGCGGCGGCTTCTGGTCGCTCCGCCCGGTCGAAGCGGCGACCGTCGAGCACGGCTATCGGCAGGATACCAACATCCTCGAGACGCGGTTTTCGACGACAGCGGGCAGCCTCACCGTCACCGACCTGATGCCGGTCGGCCGGGACGTCGAGGCCGGCGCGCGACTATGTCCGGCTGATCGCGCCGTTCTGGCTGATCCGTCGGATCGAGGTCAACCGATCGATCTCGGCCAGCTCCTAGACTTGTGCTGCCGGACAAACGCCTCGACCAGGTTACCCTGCCCGAAGTCAACCCGCATGCACTGCCGCCTCCGCCGCGATTTATCGCATCATATCAGCGGGTTGGCAGTCGCGCAAAGGGCTCGGCTATGGACCACCAAATGCCGGAACTGAATACCTTGGTTGCGGTGCGATCACCAAGCGAGGTCGGGGTGGCTGTCGTCGAGTCCGTCGGGCGCTCTGGCGGAGCGCCGAACTTTTTCCCAGTCGCTGTGGCGAACGAGGATTTGCACGGGTATCTTTTGCTCGGTGATCAAGCCGAGCGCGATGCGATGCCGGCCGTTGCTATTCTTGATGAAATGCCCTTTCGGCCCGATGTTGACCCGAATGGGATTGTCGTTGACGAGAAAGCCCTGGGCCTTGACGCTCGCGATGAGCGCATCGACAGCCTGCCAACGGACTTTCAGATCCGCCATTGACGAGCATTTTTTCCAGGGCCTCTTGCCCGCCTGGATGTCGCGAATGACGGCCGTGAAGAACTCGGTGTCCTGCTATTCTGCATGGCGGTGATACCGGTCATAAAGGGCACGAAACAATAGGCCCTGGTCGGGCCGAAAGGCCGAAACCTTGCTGTGCCAATCGCCGCCCACGACGAGGCCGGAAGCGCGCTTGCGGCAGAAAACGCCGTCTCTGAGCGGTGCTCCTCTACCATCGTCAGGCCGCAGTGCCCGTTGCATAAGCCCGATGGGTCGGGGATCGATAAAAATCTGGCGAAATGGATCGCCCCGCGCAACGCGTTCAGGATGGGCTAGTTGTAGCAGCCGGAGCCGTGCACGTTGCGTGTAAACATGCAATCGCATGGTCGTATTCTTCTTCGCGGCAGTGGCAAGGAAAATATTCAGCAAGTGGACCGTGCCGTATCGCTTCGCCTGCGACGGTTCAATCAGCGCACTCCACGGCCAATCCGTACTTATCAGAAAGCGGTGGACTGTCGCAAAATTTTCGCGAAAAACGCTCGAATTTGTCACAATGGCCGGCGCCGAGCACCGACCAATCTCGTTACCAACTGTTCCCGTGTTACCGAAAATCGGTGTCCCATTGCTGCATCGGGGTCCGAAGCGCGGCAGCCATCGACGTTGAAACCGCTTCGCCGAGGTCACCTCGCGGCGCCGGCACCATCTCCGACGGTACACACTCGTCGCTGCGATAACCGAGGCCGCGATCCAGAACCGCGTCGATCTGCTGGTCGACGGCTGCCACTTGCTCAGCCGTCAACTCGTCCCGGTAGCCGCCCACCTTGCCGCGCCGCACCTTGAACGAACTTGGCTGAGCCGCATCGCCCGGGCGAAGATTATCGCTGCGAAAGAAGCCCGCTGCCTCCCGGCGCTGCAGGTTGTCGAAAGCGGCGAAGCGGACGGCCGCCTCGATATGCGCATCGGGCACGTCGTTATCGAGCGCCCGCAGCAGCCGGGCGAGTTCGCGCGCGGGGTCGGCATGAAAATCCTCGTAGCGGAAGAGATGGCCACGCTCGTGCGCGTCGGCGATCGACCGTAGTCGGTTCACACGGCTGCTCACCGCGGCAACCAGATCGAGGAGGGACCGGTCCGTCGCGTTCGATGCAGGCGCGCTCGCCCGCCCGGCGGCGGGACGCTTTGAACGGTGTCGCCGCTGGTGACCATAGGAGACGACAACGTCGCGGGGATCGCGGACGAGGCAGATCACCGTCTTGCCAGTCAAACCCGGAGCCGTCAGCTGCCGCCGCACGAGGTACGGCTCCTGCACTCCGTGCGAGAAGAAGATGCGCGGACTCCGCCGATCGAGACGATAAAAGCGGTCGCGGTTGATCAATTGATCGGCCGGGGTCCCGTAGCTGAGGTGGTAGACATGGGAGAGCATGGCGCGCACCCAGGTCCGGCCACTCTTGCCGGGTGACAGGAAAACGACATCTGCCGTGCGAAAGGCGTACCAACGCTTGATGCTGCGCCGCAATCGTCGGAGGCGGGCGCATGCTGCTCTCAGCATGACGACACCCGGGACATACGGCCGCCACCCGCGGCAGCGGCTTTCGTGCTGTGCGATCGGCACGATTATTCTGCACCGCTTACGCCGTTCGGCGCGGCTTGGCAAGTGCCCGGCCCCCGAGGCGACGGCGGCGTTGCCGGCTCGCCGCAACAGCTGCTGCATCGAGCCGCCTCTGGTCAGACGGGCGGTACTGCGGCATCTAACGACGATGATCAGAAGGCACGCGGCAATGCTTGACCGCCTCCGCCTGTTGCTCGGCGGCGCCGGCCTCGCCACGCTCCACCTCGGCGGCGCGCGACCTGCGCTCGCCAGTCTGTATACCGAGCGGATGCTGGCCGACGCGGCGGCCTCGCCGCGGCTGCGCACGCTGATCTTCAGCCCGCGGCGGTGAGACGGTGCTGGAGACCACCTTGCGCTGCCCGCCTGCCGACTGGTCCGTCAACGTCAAGTCCGTCGCCAAGACCATCCTCGCGACGCTGGTCGGCTGTGCGGTCGATCGCGGCATCTTGGCCGGCCCCGACCAGCCGATCACCACCGCGCTCGGCCCCCTGCTTCCGGCCGATGCGAGCCCGCACCTGGCCGAGGTCACGATCGGCAACCTGCTCTCGATGCAGGCCGGCCTAGAGCGCACCTCGGGTGCCAGTTGCGGCGACTGGGTCTCTCGCCTCAACTGGGTGCAGAACGCCCTTTCCCGACCTTTCGTCGCCGAGCCCGGCGGGCCGATGCTCTACTCCACCGGCAGCTCGCACCTGCTCTCGGCGATCCTGACGCAGACCACGGGGCAGACCACCCACGAGCTCGCCAATGCCTGGCTCGGCCAACCGCTGAACATCCAGATCCCACCCTGGGACCGCGACCCGCAAGGCATCTACCTGGGTGGGGTCGCCGCACGATTTGTTCAAAACTGCACGCTAAGCGGCTCGAGGGAGGAAC
>DAIRDJ010000266.1:0-3693 GCA_036796215.1 Geminicoccaceae bacterium | reverse complement strand
TGGATGGCGGGGTTGCCCTGCAGGCTCGCGACGTCGGCCGGGTTCGGATAGGGCATGACGTGACACTCGCCGGCGATCAGCTTCTGCTGGCGGACCGAGGCATCGGTCGTGATCGCGAACACCAGATCGTCGATCGGCTGCTTGCCGTCCCAGTAGCCTTCATGCGCCTGATAGCGAATGACCGCATCCGGCTGATAGGCGACGAAGCGGAAGGGCCCCGTGCCGATCGGCTTCTGGTTGAGATCGGAAAGTGTGCCGCTCGCAGCCAGGCTGTCGGCATACTCCTTCGACAGGATGGAGGCGAAATCCATCGCCAGATTGGCGAGGAACGGCGCCTCGGGCCGGGTCAGGACGAACTTGACCGTCATGTCGTCGACCTTCTCGATCGACTGGACCAGGTCCGGCATCGACATGCCGTTGAAATACTCCCAGCTTGCCCCCTCGACATAGGCGTGGAAGGGATGCTCGGGGTCGAGCTGCCGCTCGAACGAGAAGATCACATCATCGGCATTGGCTGGGCGCGACGGGGTGAAGCTGTCGTTGCCGTGCACCACGGCATTGTCGCGCAGCCGGAAAGTGTACTCGATGCCGTCCTCCGAGATCTCCCAGCTCTCGGCGAGACCGGGCTGCACCTCGGTGCTGCCCCGCTTGAACTCGACGAGGCGGTTGTAGACCGGCCTGGACGAGGCATCGAAGGTGGTGCCGGCCGTATAAAGCGCGGGGTCGAAGCCCTCGGGCGAGCCCTCCGAGCAATAAACCAGCGTCTTGGCCTCGGCGGTCGCCGCAAAGCCGGTGAGCAAGGCCAGAACAGCCAGTGAGGAGACAAGCGTCGTTCGCATTGAGGGCGTCCCTGTTGTTGTCGCAACCGGCGAACCGAACATCATCGCCCGCCGGGCCAATCGTGCGACAGAGGGAACCGCAGTTTCGCCTCGGATGCAACAGCTAACCCATTGCCCGCCAAACTCAGGGCGGCCGCCCGGGACGCGGCCCCAGAAAGACAGAGCGGGGGAAATGATTTCCCCCGCGGCCCCCTCGGTCCTTTGCGCTGTGTCAGGCCCGGGCGGCGGCGCTCGGCCTTGACCGGTCAGGGGTGCGAAGTACGCTTGCCGGGCTGAACTGGCCTGTGCACGCGGGAGCTGGCATGGACGAGGACCACCACTCGGCAGATGACGACGGGACGAGCCGCTCGCTCGTCAATTCGATCTGTCGGGCCTTTCCCGGCGCTGAAGTCTCCGATCCATGGGGTGGTGGACACGATGCGTGGAAGGTCGGTGGCAAGATGTTCGCCTGCATCGGTGCGATCACGCCTGGCGTCTCGGTCAAGACCGACAGTGTCGAGACCGCTCGGATCCTGATCGAGGCCGACATCGCCAGGAAAGCACCCTACTTCCACCGCTCATGGGTGCTCTTGCCCTGGGGCACGCCCGAGGACGAAATCCGGCATCGCCTTGCGACGTCCTACCGCCTGATCCGAAATGGCTTGCCGAAGAGCGCGCGGGACCAGCTGCCGCCATTCGAGTAGGGCTGTCGCCGGCTGCTCGGGCGAGGCGGGCGGGCCTCAGGCTGCTTCCTTGCGACGCCGCCGCCGTGCCTGCATGGCCATGTCCGCCTCGGCCGTGCCGTCGTGCCAGGTGCCGAACCAGTGGTCGAACGGCACGAGACCGCTGCCGTAGTTCACCTCGAAATGCTTGTGATGGAGGTAGTGGTCATAGGATTCGGCGTCGACGACGGCATTCTCGGTGGTCTCGATCTTGTCGAAGCCGAAATGACCGCCCACCGCCCCGAAGCCGGCATAGCAGAGCTGATAGACGGCGAGCAGCGGGTGCGAGAAGATCACCAGATGGACGAGCGAGCCCGAGAAATAGAGCAGATGCTCGACCGGATGCATCGACAGGCTCGACCAGGGCGACGGATTGACCGCCCGGTGATGCACCGCATGCACGTGATCATAGAGCCAGTCGACGTGAATAAGCCGGTGGATCAGATAGAAATGCGCCTCGTGGAAGACCTTGGCCACTACCAGAATGGCCAAGAGCCACGGCCAATGCTCGGCAAAGCTCGCCATCGGCACCCAGCCATTGGCGAACACCCACAAGATCAAGATCTCGTAGGCACTCCAGATCGGCACGCCGGTGCCGAAGGTCCGTGCCATGTTGTCGAGATCCTGCCGGCCGAACAAGTGGCCCTTGCGCGGCGTATCCGACGGAAACCGCGGATTGTACTTGAACCGTATCCCCTGCGCCCGCTGGATATAAAGGCGCAGCTCGAAGAGCCCGTAGAAGAGCAAGACGGCCACGCTGTTGCGCAACAGGATCCAGAGCGTCCAGTCCCAGGACAACGCCCGCATGGTCTCCATGCTGGGCGTGAGCGCGAACCAGAAGAGGGCCGCCAGCGCGAAATAAAGCGCATTCCAGGGCAGGAAGTAGGACGGCAGCCACTTCAGAAAGGCCAGCGGCCGCGGCGGCAACACGAACAACGGCGCTGCCTCCAGCGGCGCCTTCGGCCGCCAGTCCCCCTTGCGATCGCGCCTCCCGTAAAGCGTGTCGTCCATCGCCGATCGCTCCCCGTCGTGGCAGACAGCCAAAGACCACCCGCCCAACGGTCGTAGCGCAACCCACAACCGCAAGCCAAGCCTCCGCACCGACGGTAGACAAGAGGAGAAATGCGGGGGCCCCCGCCGGACCTCGGGGTCGCGCCAGGCATGCCGGGCGGCGGTCGCTTAACGGTACCAGGTACGGTTAACGCAAGAGACCCCCGGGTACCGCGTCCCCGTTCGAACGGCCGCCTAAGTCGGGTACGTCATCGCAGCAGGTGGTAATACGTCAGTTGACGGATGGGACGGCGGGCCGGGTGCTGTCATGATTCGGGTATCCACACGAGGAGGGACCGAAAGATGACCAGTTTGGCTTGCGTGCGGCTCGTCGGCGGCTTGGCGGTCGCATCGGCGATGGTGATGGCCATGGCGGCGTCGGTGGCTGCGGCGGACGATGCGGAGGCGTTGATCGCGGATGCGCTCAGGGCGGCGCCGCCGACTCTTCGCGACACGGCCAGCGTTTCGACGCTGGACGGCAACGTCCTGCGCGAAGGGACGGGCGACTACACCTGCTTTCCCGCACCCGAGGGGATCGCCGGGCCGATGTGCATGGACAGCGAGTGGCTGAAGTGGATGGATGCCTGGATGAACCAGGAGCCGTTCACGGCGTCGCGGATCGGCATTTCCTACATGATGGCAGGCGATTCGCCGGAGGGCGGGGCGAGCAACATCGACCCCGGCGCCGGTACGCCCACCGCCGACAACGAGTGGGTGGTCGAGGGACCGCATCTGATGGTGATCGTGCCCGATCCGGCGACGCTCGAGGGCCTGCCGGTAACCCTCGATACGGACGGCCCCTACGTCATGTGGTCGGGCACGCCCTACGCCCACATCATGATCCCGGTCGACGTCCGCCCGGAGCAGCGGGCGGTTCCGACCGAGTAGCGCATTGTTGCAGTAAAAGAAAAAGAAGGCGGGGGAACTGAGTTCCCCCGCGGCCCCCCTCCTGACCTCGGGGTGGTGCCAGCCGCGGCGGGCGGCGACCGCTTAACGGTACCAGGTACTGTTAACGCGCGTTAAGGGTACCTGGTACGGTCAACGGTTACCCCCTCCTGACCTCGGGGTGGTGCCAGCCGCGGCGGGCGGCGACCGCTTAACGG
>DAIRDJ010000265.1:0-3748 GCA_036796215.1 Geminicoccaceae bacterium | reverse complement strand
TGCATCTCGCAGCCGCCTGCAGCCTGTTGCGGTGGAATGTCGACAGAGCCTAGCCGATCCAGTCGGCCAGATGCTGCCGGCCGAGTTCGGCGAAGCCCGGGCGGGCGGCTGGGCACGGGCGGAACGTGAGGGCGGGCTCGAGGCCAGCGAGTTCGGCCGCCGCCGCAAAGGCCTCGGCGATCGTCTGGCGAAGCTCCGGGGGCAGGGGCTCCGGGCTCGCGATCGCGATGCCGAGACGACCGGGTGCCGTGCGCAGCTCGAGGGTCAGCCGGCCGAGCCGGCTGAGATCGAGGGTCAAGACCAGATGCTCCTCGGGCTCACCCGACGCAGCTCTCGACCGCTCGCGGCGCCAAAGGGTGATCGCCTGCAGCGGCTGCCCGGCGTCGCCGAGCAGGCCGAAGAGGGCACGCCAGCCGGAATCGCGGTCGACCAGCATCGACCGGCCGCTCTCGCCGTCGACCTGGAGTTCCAGTGGCGACGCGGGGCCGGCGGTGCTGCGCTCGAGCGCGAGTGCGGCTGTGCCGGGCGAGCGACCGGCGAGGGCGTGCCAGTCGGCCTGCAGGCGAAGGGCGAGACGGGCGTTGGGAACCAGCGCTGCGGTCGTGGCACCGCCGGGTGACGCGGCACCCGGCGCGCCGGGTGACGCGGTGACCAGGGCCTTGATCAGCCGATCGAGCCCACTCGTCTCGGTGATGGCCCGGGCATCGCCCGGCAGGCGAAGCTGCAGGGCCAGCGACGCCCCGACCGGCAGGTCGACCGCGTCGGGCGGGACGGTCAGGCGATGACCCGCGAGCTCGAGCACGAGCCCGCGCTCGGCGGTTCGACCGACGACCGTGGCGACGAGCCCGTCGGGCGGCGCCGGCCCGGCGCCGACGCCCAGTAGCCTGAGCTCGACCGGCACGCCGCGAGGTTGGAGGCTCGGCGCATTCTGATCGTTCGGCACGAGCAGGGCCGCCAGCCGCAGGCCACTGGGCTCGAGCTGGACGGCAGTGCCGGCAGCCGGCGGTGCCGCCGGCGAGGATGCTGCGGCCGCCTGGTGTTTCGTTTCCTGCCGTGTGCCCGGCTGGCCTGACGCCGGCCGCTGCTCGGTGCGGGTCGAGAGCTCGCGTGCGGCCGGTGGCAGCGGTGCCGTGGCCTCGATCACCGCCGCTCGTCCGCAAGCTCGGCAAGGCGCTTGGCGATGCCTTCGATGTCGCGCGCCGCAGGACCGCCGGGCGAGCGGTCGAGATAGGGCATTTGCCGGCGGATCGCCTCGGGCACCCGGGGATCGCGGCGGACCGAGCCGAGCTCTCGGCAATCGAGCTCGAGGAATCGTCGGCAGGCGCGGGCGAGGGTGGCATGCGCGAGGCTGCCCTCGGCCGCATGCGCGACGTCGTTGGCGATGAACCAGGGTGGTGGGGTAGCGGTCCGGGTCAGCTTGATGAAGGCGTAGTTGTCGGTCAGGGTCGTGGGCTCGTTGTTGCCGACGATGACGAGACGAGCTGCTGCCGAAGCGAAGGTCGAGGCGATCCGCCCGAGCCCGCTCGGCAGATCGACGAGCACGTCGTCGAACGCGCGGCCCAGGCACTGCAGTCCCTGGACGGCCTGCTCCAGGCGGGCGGTGGCGAGGCCACAGAGGGCCTCGCCCGAGCCGCTGCCACCGATCAGCGCGAAGCCGCAGGCTGGGTGCCGGCGGACCAGCCGGCCGAGATCGAGGCCTGCCTGGATCGCCCGGGCGAGAGCGATGCCGGGCTCCAGGCCGAGCTGGACCTCGACATTGGCGAGGCCGAGATCGGCATCGACCAAAAGGACGCGGCGGCCGCGGCGGGCGAGTGCGTGGGCGAGGGTCACCGCGAGGAAGGTCTTGCCGACGCCACCCTTGCCCGAGGCGAGGATCGTGAGCCCGCTCATGCTGCGACCTCCTGGGCGAAGGCGGTGGCGCGGTGCAAGAGCAGGCGGGCGAGGTTGGCCGCGGTCAAGGCCTTGACCGGCTCGGCCACGAGCGGTGCGATGCCGACGCCGGCAAAGGCGAGCCCGGCATCCGCCGTCGCCAGCAGCATGCCGAGCCGGCGGGCGGTATCGAGCCTGGCGGCGAGAAAGCGTTCGGCACCCAGGGCCCGCCAGGCCAGCGCCTGATCGTGCGCCTCGACCGGCATGAGATCGGCCGGCAATACGGGCAGGAGCTCGCCCGCGAGCCGGCGGGCGAGGGCGGCCGTGGCCGCGAGCGATCCGCCGCGCAGCGGGTTGACGGCGGCGGTGTCGAGCAGCAGCAGCGGCGCCGACCGGCCGGCCACCCGAGGCTCGCGTTCCAGCGCCTCGAGCGGCTCGAGGGCAAGCCCCATGGCGTCGAGCTGGGCCTCGAGCTGGGCCGTGCCACCCTTGCGCTCGGTGTCGCAGCTCGCGACCCGCACCTCGCGGCCGGCGAGCCTCGCCGCGGCCGCGAGCCTTGCCACCATCACCGTCTTGCCCACCCCGGGCGCACCGGCGAGAACCAGTGGACCACTCGCGGCAAGCCCGAGTGGCGCGAAGCGGCACTCTTCGGCAAGGGCGAAGGCCAGCACGTCCTCGGGCTCGCCGCGGCCGCTGTCGCGGGCGGCAAGGCAGAGGCGCTCGATCCGCCGGCCGCCAGCCTGGTGGAAGCGCAAGGCCAGGGCCAGCCGCTCGATCACCTCGACCGGGGTCGCCGAGCGGAGGATCTCGTCCAGGGCATCGCCCGGTGTCTCGATGCCGGCGGTGATCCTGACCCCTTTGGGCCCGTCCTCGGTCGCGAGGATCACGGCGTCATCGCCGAGCGCCCGGCGAAGGACGGTCATCGCCTCCTGGATCGTGCGGCCGGAGAAGACGCGCAGCTGCATGCCCTAGACCTGCCCGAGCGTGCGCAGCTTGGCCTTGGGGTGGATCTCGTTCTGCGAGAGCACCACGGTCGATGGCCTGAACCGCTCGACGATCGACCGCACATAGGGGCGGATCGCCGGCGAGGTGATCAGGACCGGCAATTCGCCACGCATCGCCTGCTGCTCGAAGCCATCTCGGAGGGCGCGGATGAAGTCCTGCAGCTTGCTCGGTGCCATGGCGAGTTGCCGCTCGTCGCCTTGCCCCACCAGGCTTTCGGCGAAGGCCTGCTCCCACTCGGGCGAGAGGGTGAGCAGGGGGACATAGCCGCCGGGGCCGGTCGTCGCATTGGTGATCTGCCGGGCGAGGCGGGCGCGGACATGCTCGATAATGAAGACGGCGTTCTGGGTGAACTGAACGGCCTCGCCCAGGGCCTCGAGGATCAGCGGCAGGTCGCGGATCGAAACCCGCTCGGCCAGGAGCCCCTGCAGGACGCGCTGGATGCCCGCGGTCGAAATCCGCTGCGGCACGAGATCGCCGAGCAGCTTCTGGTATTGCGGGTCGAGCTCGGACAGGAGCTTCTGCGTCTCGGCAAAGCTCAGCATCTCCGCCAGGTTGTCCTTGACGATCTCGGTCAGATGCGTGGTCACGACCGTGGCGGGATCGACCACCGTCAGCCCCTTGAAGGTCGCCTCCTCGCGCAAGGCTTGGGCGATCCACATCGCCTGCAGGCCGAAGGTCGGCTCGACGGTCTCCTCGCCCGGCAGCTCGATCGATGCCCCTTGCGGATGCATGACGAGCAGCATGTTGGGCCGCACGTCGCCCCTGCCGGCTTCCATCTCCTTGACCTTCAGGACATAGGTATTGGCCGGCAGCTGGATATTGTCCTGGATGCGCACCGACGGCATGACGAAGCCGAGCTCGCCCGCGAGCTGCC
>DAIRDJ010000264.1:0-3940 GCA_036796215.1 Geminicoccaceae bacterium | reverse complement strand
GTAGAGATAGTCACGCAGGAAGCGCGAGAGCGTGATGTGCCAGCGCTGCCAGAACTCGATGATCGAGTTGGCCTTGTAGGGGGCGGCAAAGTTGATCGGCAGCGTGATGCCGAACATCCGCCCGAGCCCGATCGCCATGTCGGAATAGGCCGAGAAGTCGAAATAGAGTTGCAGGCCGAAGGCCAGCGCACCCGCCCAGGCTTCCGCCATGCTCGGCGTGGCGCCTGCGGCAGCCGCATCGAACACGCCATCGGCAACGGGTGCCACGCCATCGGCGATCACGACCTTCTTGGCGAGCCCGATCGCGAAGATGACGATGCCGATGACGAGATCGGGCAGTTGCCGGTCGACCGCCTGCCGGCCGAATTGCGGCATCATCTCCCGGTGGTGGACGATCGGACCGGCAATGAGTTGCGGGAAAAAGGTGACAAAGAGGGCGTAGCGCCAGGGATCACGCTCGAACGCCTCGCGCCTGAAGATATCGACGAGATAGGCGATCTGCTGGAAGGTGAAGAACGAGATGCCGATCGGCAGCACCACGGCCGTCCAGGCCCAATCGGCGCCGCCGACTGCCTCGACCGTCACCACCAGAAAGTTCGCATACTTGAAGTAGCCGAGGAGGCCGAGATTGAAGACGACCCCGAGGCAGAGCCATGCCCTGGCGTGCCTGCCGCTCCGATCGATGCCGAGCCCGACCAGGTAGTTGACAATGATGGACAGAAGAATGAGCGGGACGAAGCGGATATCCCAATAGCCATAGAAGACGAGGGACGCTGCCGTCAGCCAGGCCGTGACCGCCCGGCCACCGTCATCGCGCCGGGCGAGCCACCGGTAGCCGAGCCAGACGATCGGCAGAAAGACCAGGATGAAAATGTAGGAGTTGAAGAGCAAGCAGCGCGTTTAGAAGTCGATAGGCCGACGCTCGACGATCGAGCGTTCAGCGGCAACGCCCATCATGACCGCCTGGCGCCCATCTGCGAGGCCGACCGCCGGCTGGCTGCCGTCGCGGATGCAGTCGGCAAAGGCGCGGTGCTGGTAGAAGGTGGAGCCGTGGTGCTGGCCGGCGGCGAGCAGGTCCTGATCGACCGGCACGATCTCGCTTTTGAACTCGAGCGGCGCCCGCCGGCCAATATGCAGCCGGGAGGAGGGGACGCCGCACTCCACCTTGCCCGCATCGCCCGTGGCCGCGATCTCCTCCTGGTCCCGGGAGGCTTCGGCGAACATGCAGAGATCGAGCAGCGCGCGCACGCCATTGGCGAAATCGACCACGACAAAGGCATTGTCGACGATGTCGGGCCGCTGGTCGCCGTAGAGCTCGTCCAGATGGTTCACGTCCTGGCCGCCCGAGGCGTAGAGGCGGACCGGCTCGGAGCGCGTGATCAGGCGCATGAGATCGAAGAAATGGCAGCATTTCTCGACCATGGTGCCACCCGTGTTGACCGAGAAGCGGTTCCAGTCGCCGACCTTGCGGAGGAACGGAAAGCGATGCTCGCGGATCGCGAGCATCCGAAGAGTACCGATCGTCCCATCGTGGACCGCGTCGATCAGCCGGGCCACCGGCGGCATGAAACGGTACTCCATGGCAACCCAAACGGGGGCCTGGCGTCCCGCCGCCTTCGCGATCACCGCATCGCATTGCTCGACAATGGTGCAGAGCGGCTTCTCGACGAGGATCGGCAGATCGGTGTCGAGGGCGTCGAGCAGCACAGCGTGGTGGGTATGGTTCGGGGTTGCGATCACCAGCGCGTCGATGCCGCCAGCCTGCAGGAGGCCCCGGTAGTCGGCCTCGACCCTGACGCCACCCCCCGCAAGGGCGGCAGCCTGCTCCCGCATGCCGGCATCCGGATCGGCCAAGGCGACGATCGCGGCATCGGGCAGCAGGCCGATATTGCGGATGTGCTCCTGGCCCATCATGCCGGAGCCGATGATGGCGTAGCGCATTGTGTCCAGGTCCCTGATCGCCGTCAGGCGCTGGCGTTTACGCGATTCCGCTCGGCTTGACCAGCGCGACGCTCAAACGTCGAAGGCGCCATGGTCGCGGGTCGAAAGGCTCAGTACTGACGCCGTTGCAACCGCGGCAAGCTGCGTCGAAACCACATCGCCATTGTCCGGTTCCCACCGAGGAGAGCTCAGTGACAGCGGCGAGCACCCCGCGACAGAGCTCAGCCACCGACCCGACCCGCCGGGGTTCGGCCGAGGCGGCAACCCTTGCGAGGACGGCGCCATGCCGGCGAGACCGACGCGATCGTCGGCGCGGGCCTTGAAGCTGCCGAGCGAGCCATGCGCGACGCCGCTTCACCGCCTTCGATCGCCGGCAGATCGCCGCCGTCCGAATGAGTCTCAAGGCCGACTACGAGGCATCGAACACCAAATCTCACGCCGCTCAACAGACGCGCTCTGAACCGTCCCGGGTTTGCCGGCAACTGTGGTCGGCAAGACCTTTCGGTCGGCTTTCGCTGCGCGGCTCGGCAGCGTGGCTGGTCTGCTGCGGCTGGCGCCGGGGCTTGGACGACGCTCCGCGTCGCCCTCGTCGCCACCGCGACCATGGTTGCGACCCGGGGTCACTTTGGCGGGGGTGTCGAGCATCTACCCCGGGTTCGCGGTTGCGGGTCGATCGTCGGTTCCAGCCGCGCGCATGGCGTTGAGGGCGGTCAAGAGCTGGCGAGCCCTGGCGGTGATCGCTGCCTTCACCGACTTGCCGGCCCGGCCGCTTCGAGCCGGATGCGGAAGGTTCCGAAGGCGGCATCACGGCGGGAGGCGGCAAGGCCGGCGATGTCGAGCATCCTCCGGACGTTCGCGCGGCCGCCGCCGATCGTTCGTCGGCCGGTCCGTTTGCGGCTGTCCCGAGCGCCTCCGCCGTCTGCTGACGGCGTCCCCTGCGGGGATCGGGACAGGGAGAAGTCTTGCGGCTCCCCCCTCCCACACCACCGGGCATACGGGTCCGTGCCGCGGCAATTAGCTGGATCAAGCGGCTCTGGGCGTCATGGCGGGACGGCCAAGGGCGGCCAGATCTGCGTTCGAGAGCACAATGTCGAGGGCCGGGCTGGCGGCAATCCGGCCACGAAACGTGAGGAGGCCGTTCAGCCGATCTGCGAAGCGAACGCGGTCCACAGACCACGGCTGGGACCTGTTCGAGAGGCCGGTGACGCTCGTCATGACCCGCTCGCCCGACCGGCGGCTGTGCACGTGGATGTTGCAGTCGTCGGCCTAGCCAACGAAGCCGCCGCCGCGGCCTGCTGGCCGCGTCGGCTCAGCTCCTTGTCCAGCACATCCAGCATCAGATTCGACAGCAAGGGCCAGAGCGGAGCGCCTTGCGCAGTCCCCTCGTCCGTCGGGCCTACCAGTCCGTCGATCTGCACGCCCGCAATGAGGAAACTGCGGACATGCCGGAGGATGCGCCGGTCGGTGACCCGCTTGGCCATCAAAGGCCTGCTGGCCTTCGACGGGTGACAAGCCGACGGGTGCCGCGATCGGTCGACGCTCGAGTTCGGGCATTGCCGCGATCAGCGTAGCCGCGACTCTTGGCCCGACGCCCGGCACCGGGCGCAGCCGACGATCGATCTCGAAAAGCGCGGGATCCGCGTCGACGATCCCGCGCATCCGGCTGTCGGCCTCGGCGATGCGTCGATAGAGCAGGGCTATCAGGCTCTTGCTGTCGGCCGGGGCCTCGGCGTCGGCCGTCTGCTGCAGCCGCGTGGCTTCCTGCTGGCGGAACGCTACGAGCTGGCGGCGACGTGTCGCCTGGGCTTGTAGCGCGCGACGCGCCGGGTCCACCGGCTCGGTGCCGGCGGGACGCAAGCGGGCGCCGAGCTCGGCCAGCATGCGGGCATCGACGCAATCGGTCTTGCCGATGACGCCCATCGCCTTGGCAACGTCGCAGGCCTCGCGGCCCCTGTCGTCGGCTTGCTGCCGACGCCTGCTTCGCAGAGCGGGATCGATG
>DAIRDJ010000263.1:0-3946 GCA_036796215.1 Geminicoccaceae bacterium | reverse complement strand
CGGCGACCAGCGTCGCGGTCGTTGTCTTGCCCCGGCGCGACGTGTAGAGCATGCCGATGCAATCGCCGATCGGACGCCGCGCATCAGGCACGCCGGTCTGCGACAGCCCGGCTCGAGATCGCCGGGCCGAAAGCGGCGTTCTCGCTCGTTGACAGGCTCCAGAATGGCCGAGGAGGTCGAGATGGGCGTCCTTCGCTGGCTGACGGAAGAGTTGCGCGCGGTTCTGCTCGCCGGGCTCTACTTCGCGGGGTTCTTCTTCGTGGTGCTGCTGCTGCAGGCGCTGCTCCTGGAGGAGCACGGCATCGCCCTGGCGTCGTTTTCGATCGTGCTGGTTCTCGCCCTGGTGACGGCCAAGGTGGTGGTCATCTTGGACCGGGCACCCATCGGCCACCGGATCGGCCTGGTCGAGATCGCCGTTCGGACGAGCCTCTATACGCTGGCAGCGTTCGCCCTCCTGGTCCTGGAAAAGGCCTTCTCGTCGCGTGAGGCAGCAGGCGGCTTCGGCCCGGCCCTGCGCACGATCTTCAGCCATCCGGAGATGCCGCAGATCTGGGCGACCATCCTCTGCCTGGCGATCGCGTTCGTCGGCTACCTCACCTTCGCGGTCGCCAGGCGCAGACTCGGTGACCGCCTCCTGGGCAACGCCTTTCTCGGTCGTCCGCTCTAGCGAAACGAGGCGCCAGCGGCGTCCTCTGCCCGAAACAGTCGACGACCCGGGCGCATCAGTTGTCCTGCACGGCGATGGCGGCAGCAATCAGGCGGCTGAGACGGGTAGCGGCCTCGCTCATCGCAGCCGCCCGCCGTTCGAAGTCGGCGGGGCTCGAGACGGCCTCGGTGATTCGCACCGGCGCCGTTACCAGAACGTCGCGGCTCTCGCCCTCGAACAGCGACCACCGTCCCTCGAGCACCACGAGCTCAGCCGCCGCCTCGCCTTCGGCAGCGGCAGTGCCGACCTCGATATCGAAGCGATCGACCGCGATCTCGACGGTATGGTCGAACGGCAGCAGGCGTTGCTCGGGCAGGACGAACACCCGCTCGGTGCCGAGCAGCTGCCCCAGATTGCGCGCGACGACGCCACGGATCTGCAGATCGAGCGGCTCGATCCAGTTGTCCGTGCCGGCGACGGTCAGCTCGTTCGGGCTCGTGCGCATCACGATGCCGTTGCGATCGAGATAGTTGGCGAGCACGATGGGGAAAACGCCGATCGCCTTGTCCGTTTCGGCGATCGGCATCTCGTCGCTCATCGGGGTCAAGGCGAAATAGCGGGTCGGTTGGCTCGGCGTGCAGCCGGCGAGCACGACGAGCAAGGCCAGGGCCGAGAAACGGCGCACGAACGTGCCGCGCATGATGGTCACTCTCTTCTGCCGCGAATGATGGCGCCCGGATCGCGATCCAGCGTGTCGGCGAAGCCGCGAATCGACCGGGCGGCCGCGGTCAGCTCCTGCAGGACCCGCTCGAGCTGGTAGCGCATGGTCGAGCTCTCGCCCAGGACGGCATCGATCGACCGCATCGTTTGCGCCGCCTGATCGGTTGCCGTTGAGGCCGAGCGCAGCATCGGCCCCGCCCTGCGCTCGAGCTCGGCGATCAGCCCTTGCAGATCCTCGCCGGCGGTCGCGAGGCTCTCCATGCCGGCGGCCGCCTCGGGGCTGGTGACGAGCGCCTCCACCGCCGCAGCCGAGCGCTGGAGGCTCTGGACGACGTCCTCGATCGGCAACGATGCGAGACGCTCCAGGAGGCCGCTGATCGACGCCGTCAGCGCTTCGAGATCGGTCGGCACCGAGGGGATCAACGGCACGCCGTTCACCATCGTCATCTCGGCCGGCTCGGCGTTGGGCAGGACGTTCAAGGCGATATAGAGATCGCCCGTCAGGAGATTTCCCGTATTGAGCTGGGCGCGCAGGCCCAGCGCGACCAGCTGCCCGGTCCGTTCGTACTGCGCCTCGATGGTATCCGCCGGATCACTATTGGCGAAGCGCTGCGGCTCCAGATTGACGTAGACGCGGATCGGCGCCTTGCCCGTGGTGAAATCGGGGATCAGCTCGATGCGCTCGACCGAGCCCACGCGGATGCCTCGGAACTCGACCGGGGCACCCGGTCTCAGCCCGCGGATCGAGCCATCGAAATCGATGACGTAGGGGATCCGCTCATCGATCCCGGCCTCGCTGAGGCTCGCCTGGTTGGGGTAGAGGGCGAAGCTGGCACCGGCATCCGCTCGCTCGACCGAGCCACGCGGCGAGGAGAACGCGACGCCACCCGCGATCAGCGACGTCATGCTCGCGATCTGCACGTCGATGCCATCGGCACCGGCGCGGACACTGATGCCGCTGACGTCCCAGAACTGACTGTCGGGGCGCACCAGCCGGTCGTGCGGGCTGCGCACGAAGATCGGGATCTCGAACCGGCTGGCATCCTCGGTCAGTTGATGGCCCAGCACCTGGCCGACCTCGAAGCCCCGATAGTACACCGGGGCACCACGATTGACCGAGCCGAGGCTCTCGGCGATCAGCCTGAATTCGCTGCCCTCGACATCGGCACTGATCAGCGGCGGCTCCTCGAGGCCGACGAAGCTCGTCGCTGTCTCGCCGTCGGCCGGCTCGGCCTCGATATAGGCGCCTGAGAGCAGCGTCCCGAGCCCGGTGACGCCACTGACGCCGACCCGCGGGCGGACCACCCAGAAGCGGCTGTTCTCGGTCACATGGGGTGCGAAGCCGTTGTCGATGCGGGCCTCGACCACGATGCCGTCGAGGTCGGGGCTGACCCGCACCGCCTCGACCATGCCGACGGTCACATCGCGGTACTTGACCAGTGTCTTGCCCGCCTCCAGGCCATCGGCCGTCACGAAGGTTATCGAGACCAGGGGGCCCTTGTTCATGATCGTGGTGACCGCCAGCCAAATGCCGATGGCAGCGGCCACCAGCGGCACCAGCCAGACCAGCGAGAAGCCTCGGTTGTCGCGGAGCAGCGGCTCCATCTCAGGCTCAGGCGGTGACGGCGGCGAGCCTGCCATGGCGTTTTCTCTCGTTGTCCCAGATCAGTCTTGGCTCGAAGCTCGCCGAGGCGAGCATGGTGAGAATGACGACCGACGCGAAAGCGACGGCACCAGCACCCGGCTCGATCCGCGCGATCTCACCGAGATCGACGAGCACGACGAGGATCGCGATCATGAAGACATCGATCATCGACCAGCGCCCCACCTGCTCGACGACCCGATAGAGCTGGGTCCGCTCGCGCGGCCGCGCGTGCCACTCGAACTGAACCGAAAGCAGCAGATAGGCGAGGCAGATGAGCTTGAGCATCGGCACCGTGATGCTGGCGAAGAACACCAGCGCTGCGACCGGCCACATGCCGGCCTCGATCAGCAGCACGACGCCGGAGAGGATGGTGTCCCCTTCACCTTGCCCGAAGGTGGTGACACTCATCACCGGCAGCACGTTGGCCGGGATGTAGAGGAGCACAGCGGCGATCCAGAACGCCCAGGTCCGGGCGAGGGGATCGGGCTTGCGATGATGCAGGGGCGCAGCGCAGCGCGGGCAGTGCACATCGTGGGCACCTGCCGGCAACGCCACCACCTGTGCGCAGACATGGCAGGCGGCGAGCGGCTGGCCGCTGGCCCGAAGCTCGCTGAGCCGGTTCTGCGGTGCCAGCCGCCACCAGACTGCCCGCGGGTCGAGCACGTTGTCGGCAGCGGCCATGCAGAGGATCAAGGCGACGAATGCCCAGAGCCCCGGACCGATGGTCAGCGTCGCGAGATCGCTCAGCTTCACGTACGCCACGATCACCCCGAGCAGATAGACCTCGGTCATCGCCCACGTCCGGAGCCAGGCGGCAAGCGCGAAGAGCCGCTTGGTTCCCGGCGCCGACCGGTCGTAGGTGATCGGCAAGAGCGTGTAGAGATTGAGCACGAGCTTGAGCAGCGGAAAGCCGATGGCCATCAGGCCCACCGCGA
>DAIRDJ010000262.1:0-3969 GCA_036796215.1 Geminicoccaceae bacterium | reverse complement strand
ATGACTGCCTCCCCGGCAAAGCCGGCGGGTCTGCCGCTTACGCTAGCTTAGAGGCCCGTCTCGCGACCGTCGAGGGTGAGCAGCGGCAGATAGAGGTCCGGCCGCCGGTCGCGAAACAGCCCCCACGCGGCCCGGCTTTTCGCGAGGGCTTCGAGATCGAAGGTGGCGGTGATCACCCCGTCCTCTTGCTCGAGGTCGGCGACGATGCCGCCCGTGGCGTCGGTGATGAACGAGGTGCCGTAGAAGGTCACCGTGGTCTCTGCGGCACTTTCGCTGCCGGTGCGGTTGGACGCGATCACCGGCATGCAGTTGCTGGCACTGTGGCCCTGCATCGCCCGGCGCCAGTGGTGGCGGCTGTCGATGGTCGGATCCTGCGGCTCGCTGCCGATGGCTGTGGGAAAAAACAAGAGCTCCGCACCCATCACGGCCATCGCCCTAGAACATTCAGGGAACCACTGGTCCCAGCAAATGCCAACCCCGAGGCAGCCGTAGCGGGTCTGCCAGACGCGAAAGCCGGTGTCGCCCGGGGTGAAGTAGTATTTCTCCTGGTAGCCTGGCCCGTTCGGGATGTGGCTCTTGCGGTAGACACCCATCACCCGGCCGTCGGCGTCGATCATCGCGAGCGAATTGAAGAAGGCGTGGTTGGCGCGCTCGAAGAAGCTGACCGGCAGGACCACGCCGAGTTCGCCTGCGAGCCGGCTCATCCGGGCGATCAGCGGGTTGCCCTCGAAGGCGTAGGCCAAAGCGAAATGGTCCGGTGACTGCTCCTTGCAGAAATAGACCGATTCAAACAGCTCCTGCAGCAGGACGATTTCGGCCCCCTGCCCCGCCGCCGCGCGGACCATGGCCTCGGCCTTGGCCAAATTGGCGTCGCGATCGGTGCTGCAGGTCATTTGCGTGGCCGCAATGGTCACTTGCCGCATGTCCCCTCCTCGTTGTCGGCACCGGACTATGCCGCCAGCGGTAACGGTTGGCAAAGGCGAAAAGCCCGCGCTGCCTGGCCGAAGGCGAGGCTCAGCGGCGGGCGACGCCGCGATAGTGAAAGGTGACGAGTCGCGGTCCCTCGAAGAGATGGCCGGTCTCCAGCGTCTCGAGCGTGAAGCCGGCGGCGGCGAGCAGGCGATCGGGGCGGCGGTCGAGATGGCAGCCTCCGGAAACGCAGCGCCAAGCCGGGGTCAGCCGCCTCTGCCAGTACTGCAGCTTGTCGGTGTCTGCAGCACCATGCTCGATGAAGGCGAAGCGGCCGCCCGGTTTCAGTACCCGGTGCGCCTCGGCGAGTGCTGCCTCGACGTCGGGGATCGAGCAGAGGGTCCAGCTGGAGACGACGGAGTCGAAGCTCTGGTCCGGATAGGGCAGATGCTCCGCACTCTGGCAGATCAGCCGGATCTTGAAGGGCATCCAGCCGCCGGCCTTGGCGGCCCGGGTCAGGAGCGATTGAGCCGGGTCGATCCCCACGACCTCGGCGACATCGCGGCCGTAGAACGGGAAGTTGAGCCCCGAGCCGATGCCGATCTCCAGTACCCGGCCGCGCGCTGCTGCCACGGTCGCCGCCCGAAAGCCTTGCAAGCGCTCGTTCCGCATGCCCCAGTGGACAAGCTGCGGCACGACGAAGCGGTCGTAGAGCCGGCGCATCAAGGTTCGAGACGACGATCGGATCGCCTCGCCGTGGCGGGCCACCTCGCTCTGCAGATCGACGGCTTTGGCAGCGGCCTGCTCAGGTGGTGGCCTGGCCCTGGTCCGGGCGGTTCTCGTCCGTGCCGTGATGTTGGGCCTCGCCCGAGTAGTCGGTCGCCTGGTGGACGAAGACGATGATCACCGCGAGACCGAAGAGGAAGAGGAGCCCGCCGAAGAGGCCGAACATGCCATCGGTGGCCCGGCTGTAGAGAAAGAGCCCGAGCAAGGCGAGCGCACCCATACAGGCACCAGCCACCCATCGACTCATTGCCGACATCGATTTCACCCCCGTGAGATTGAACAAAGCGCCGAGCCCGGGCCACGACCTGCTGCCGCCTTGCCTGGCGGGTCGGCCGGTGCTGCTCTCGGTCGCCTGCAGCAAGAGTCGGACAATCAGCCCGACGCCGACGAGCAGAACGAGGAGGCCGAGCACGAACGGCCCGGTTCCGCTGCCGACGAGAATGCTGCCGAGTACTGTCAAGACGACGCCACCACCGGCAAACATCAAGTTGTTGTTGGCCAAGCTCGTCGCTCCATCCGTCTCAGCCGCACCGTTGCGGCATCTGGAATGATCCGTCGCCCTGACCGGATCCGACCCCGGTTGGCGGGATCGGCGACCGAGTTCGGCGGGTGGTTATCAGCTCTCGTCGTGAGCGACAATTTCGCGATAGGCGTGCCAGCTGGCGTGGCCGATCAGCGGCAGGGTGACGATGAGGCCGAGATAGAGCGTGACGAGCCCGGCGAGGGAGAACACCACGATCAAGCCACCCCAGAACAGCAGCGGCATGAGATTCGCCTGCACCGCCCGCACGCTCGTCGCGATCGCCTCGATGACGTTGGCCTCCGGGCGGTCGAGCAGGAGCGGGATCGAGACGACGCTGATGGCAAAGGCGAAGAAGGCGAAGCCGGCCCCGATCGCCGTGCCGATCACGAGAAACGGCCAGCTGGTCGCCGAGAGGAAGGTGGCGACGAACAGGTTGGAAAAGTCCGGCGGCTCCATCCCGAAATAGAGGAAGAACAGAATGGCCGCGACGCGCGCCCAGAAGATCATCAGGAGCAAGAGCGCCATGCCCATCAGCGTGATTTGGCTGGTGTTGCGCTTAAAGGCGGCGAGCGCCTGGCTGAGCGTGGTGCCCTCGCCTGCCTCGGTTCGTCGGCTGGCCTCGTAGAGGCCGACCGCGAGGACCGGGCCCACGATCAAAAAGCCCGCAACGAACGGTAGCACCAGATAGGCCATGTCGACGGCGAAGAGGCCCCAGGTGATGACATAGCCGGTGACCGCTGCCAGCACGCCGTAGGTGAAGCTGACGCTCGGTGTCTTCAGGCAGTCCTGCCACCCCTTGCGCAGCCAGCCCCAGGGCTGGTCCATCTCGATTTTGCGGACCTTGGTGGTCTGCTGGGCAAAGACCGGTACGACTTCCTCGGCCATCCGTCAGATCTCCCCTTCAGCCTCTCGAAGGCCACCCCGGTCGCGGCGCCGAGGCTCATTCCCGTGTTCGCTGCGCAGTGTTTGCTGTAACGACGGCCCGTCTGCAATAGAAATGCCACGGTCGCCCAGCACGTCAGTCGGACCATTGCCGCGACACGATGCCCAGACCGCTTTCTCGGACTTGCGATCTCGGCCCTTTCGTAGTGCAACCAGTGTCGTCTGGATTTGACATGGATCAATGTCCACAGGTCACGCGAGCGCCTACCAAGCGCCACGGATGATCGGTGGTGCGACGCGCGTCGGCGGTGGCGGGGCGTCTATTGGGAGAACGACATGGCAGCGGTCCTCTCTGCCCCACAGAGTCGCGTCGACAGCCTCTACGACGAGGGCGTGATCCGCCTCTTCGTCATCGCGACCATGTTCTGGGGCGTGGTCGGCATGTTGATGGGCGTGATCATCGCCTTTCAGCTCGCCTATCCCTGGCTCAATCTCGATCTGGAGTGGACCAGCTTCGGCCGGCTTCGGCCGATCCACACCTCGGCGGTGATCTTCGCCTTCGGCGGCAACGCGCTCCTCGGCACCTCGCTCTATGTCGTCCAGCGCACCTGTCGGGCGAGCCTGTTCGGCGGCCCGCTGCTCGCCCGCTTTCTGTTCTGGGGCTACCAGCTGTTCATCGTGCTCGCGGCCACCGGCTACCTGACGGGCGTGACGCAGAGCCGCGAGTACGCCGAGCCCGAATGGTATGTCGACATCTGGTTGACGTTGGTCTGGGTGGTCTATCTGGCGATCTTCCTCGGCACCGTGCTGCGGCGCAAGGAGCCGCACATCTACGTCGCCAACTGGTTCTACCTCGCCTTCATCATCAC
>DAIRDJ010000261.1:0-4132 GCA_036796215.1 Geminicoccaceae bacterium | reverse complement strand
GTCTGATAGGCGCCGCCCGAGCCCCAGGGCACCAGGGGATCGGTGACCGTGCCGGCGTCCTCGGTGACCCTGGACAGGTTCTCGGGCGCCAGGCCGCGCTCGCGATAGGCGTCGATATACATGCGCCCGGTCATCACCAGCGACATGTACTGGTCGCAGAGCAGGAAGTTCGAGCCGATCGCTGTCAGCGCCGTCGACAGCACGAGCGAGCCGGTGGAATTCGCCATCTGCAGGATGCGCTCGGCGACCACGCGCAGCTGCCCGGTCTTCTGCATCACGCCGCCGAACATCATCGCCGCGATGATCAGGCTGATCGTGAACAGCATCGATTCGAGCCCGCCGCGCGACAGGAGTTCGTCGACGTCGACGTTGCCGCTCTCCGAGACATAGCCCGAGAACGCCGCGTTCATCGCCGTCTCGTAGGTCGCACCCTGCACCAGGAAGGCACAGATCAGCCCGGCGAAGGCGCCGAGGGCGATGCCCGGGATCGCCGGCATCCGCTTGAACGACACCACCATGACGAGCAAGGGCGGCAGCAGCAGGACGGGGTTGATCACGAACTCGGCCTGCATCGTCCCGAGGATGCCGGTGACCCGGCCGAGGTCACCCGTGCTCTCAGAGTAGCTGAAGCCGATCCAGAGATAGAGTGCGAGCGAGATCGACATCGAGACGACGGTGGTCGGCACCATATGCCGGATGTGGGTGTAGAGATCGGTCCCGACCATCGCCGGCGCCAGGTTGGTGGTGTCGGACAAGGGGGACATCTTGTCGCCGAAATAGGCGCCCGAGAGCACGGCACCGGCGACCAGCGGCAAGGGCAGGCCGAGGCCGGCGCCGACGCCCATCAGTGCCACGCCGATCGTGCCCGTGGTGCCCCAGCTCGTGCCCGTCGCCAAGGACGCGATGGCGCAGATTACGGCCGCCGCGACCAGGAAATAGGTCGGCGAGAGGATCTGCAGCCCATAGTAGATCAGCGTCGGCACCACGCCGCCGAGGATCCAGACGCCGATCAAGACGCCGATGATCATGAGGATGATGATCGAGGGCAGCGCGTTGGTGATGCCGGCGACCATACCGTCCTGTATAGATTGCCAGCCGTGCCCGCAGCGCAGCGCCACCAGGCTGGCGATGCAGACGCCGAACAGCATCGGGATGTGCGGGGCGAGGCCGAAGAAGTAGATCGACCCGCCGATGCCGATCACCAGCGAGAACAGCGAGATCATCGCTTCGCCCAGGGTCGGCAGGCGGGCGGCGGACGGCAAATCCTGAGGGGTCATAAATCTGCTCCGGTTGATCGCTGGAAGAGCTAAGCGCGCAACGGCGGCCGAGGGCAAGGCCGACGAGCGCGCCTCGCTGCCACAGGTGTCAGGCCGCGCGCAGCAGCATGCCGTAGAGATCGCGCGGGTCGTCTGGATCGGCCAAAAGGTCGAGGTTCTCGAATAGTCCCGTCGCCTGCAGCTGGTCGCGCACGTAGCGCAGCGCCGAGAAATCCTCGATCGCGAAGCCCACTGAATCGAACAGCGTGATCGCCGCGGCCGAGCGGCGCCCCGGCGCGGACCCTGTGACCACCCGCCAGAGCTCGGTGACCGGATGATCGGGATCGAGCTGCTGGATCTCGCCCTCGATCCGGGTCTGCGGCGGGTACTCGACGAAGATGTCGGAGCGCAAGAGGATGGCCGGGTGCAGCTCGGTCTTGCCCGGGCAGTCGCCGCCGATCGCGTTGATGTGCACGCCCGAGCCCACCATGTTGTCGGTCAGGATCGTGGCGAATTGCTTGTCCGCCGTGCAGGTGGTGATGATCCCTGCGCCTTCCATCGCCGCCTCCGCCGAATCGCAGGGCACCACGCGCAGGCCGGAGCCGGCGAGGTTGCGCACACACTTGGCCGTGGCCAAGGGGTCGATATCGAAGAGCCGAACGTCGTCGATGCCGCATACCGCCTTGAAGGCCAGCGCCTGGAACTCGCATTGCGCCCCGTTGCCGATGATCGCCATCGTCTGCGCACCCGCCGGGGCCAGATGCTTGGCCGCTACCGCCGACATCGCCGCCGTCCGGAGCGCGGTCAGCATGGTCATCTCCGACAACAGCACCGGATAGCCGTTCTTGACATCGGCGAGCACCCCGAAGGCGGTCACCGTCTGCCGCCCGTCGCGAGTGTTCTTCGGATGGCCGTTGACGTATTTGAAGCCGTAGACGTGCCCGTCCGAGGTCGGCATCAGTTCGATCACCCCCTCAGCACTATGGCTGGCGACCCTGGGCGTCTTGTCGAAGCTTTCCCAGCGGCGAAAATCGTCCTCGATATAGCCCGCGAGGTCCGAGAGGAACCGCTCGACGCCGATGACGTGCACCAGCTTCATCATGTGATCGACGCTGACGAAGGGCACGAGGTTGAGGTTAGGCTCGCGGTCGGCCATCTCAAAAGCTCCGGGTCGGGCGGTCCATGATGCGCCGGCCCATCAGGCTGGCGACCAGGTCCACCATCAAGGTCGCGGTCCGGCCACGCTCGTCGAGGAACGGGTTCAGCTCCACCAGATCGAGGCCGGTGACCCGCCCGCTGTCGTGCAGCATCTCCATCACCAGATGCGCCTCGCGGAAGGTGGCACCGCCCGGCACCGTGGTGCCGACCGCGGGTGCGATGCCGGGATCGAGGAAATCGACGTCGAAGCTCACGTGCAGAAGGCCGTCCTCGGCCTCGACCCGGGCGAGAAAGGTGCGGAGTGGGGCTGCGATCCCGTGCTCGTCGATCGCCCGCATGTCGTGGACGAGAACACCCGCGGCCCGCAATCCCTCACGCTCGGCCGGATCGACGCTGCGGATGCCGAGCATGCAGATCCGTGTAGGGTCGACCCTGGCCGAAAGCTCGGGGAAATAACCCTCGAAGCCCGGCCGGCCGACTGCGTAGGCGACCGGCGTGCCGTGCAGATGCCCGCTTTCGGTGGTATCCAGGGTGTGAAAATCCGGATGGGCGTCGAGCCAGAGCACGAACAAGGGCCGGCCGTGCGCGTGCGCCCGCCGGGCGATCCCGGCCAACGTCCCGGCCGAGAGGCTGTGGTCGCCGCCAAGGAAGATCGGCATGGCCCCGTCGCTCGCCGCGTAGGCAGCCTCGGCCAGCGCCTCGGTCCAGGCCGAGACCTCGGGCAGCGCCTCGAGGGCGGCGTTGTCGTGAACCAGCGCCCGCGGCGCTCGCGGCGTGACCGTCCCGAGATCGGTGACGTGGTGGCCGAGCCCGGCGATCGCCTCGACCAGGCCAGCGGTGCGCAAGGCACTCGGCCCCATCTCGCAGCCGCGCTGGCCGGCACCCGCCTGGACCGGGGCGCCGAGCAGCCGGCACTTCATCATGGTGTCACTGGTCTGTTGCATGGCTGGAGCTGAGCAGATCGCAAGGCCGAAGTGGAGTGCAAAAATTGACAGATTGCGCTGCCATATCTACCACATCGGCAGCCAGACTTGCCGGATTGGACGATCATCGACGCCCTCGACCAACGCCTCGTCACGCTGTTGCGCCACGATGCCCGGCGCAGCATCTCCGAGTTGGCCGCCACCCTCGGCGTCGGTCGCGCCACGGTGCGCGCCCGGATCGAGCGGCTGGAGGCAGCCGGCGAGATCCTCGGCTACACGGTGATCCTGCGCGCCGATGCTATGGACCTGCCGGTGCGCGGCGTGATGCTGATCGAGATCGAGGGCCATGCGGCCGACCGGGTCATCCGGGCGCTCGGCGGCTTTGCCGAGGTCTCGACCATCCACACGACCAACGGCCGCTGGGACCTGATCATCGAGCTGGCCTCGGCCAGCCTCACCGAATTCGACGCGGTGCTGCGCCGGATCAGGCTGATCCCGGGCATCACCAACAGCGAGACCAATCTGCTCCTGGCCACGGCGCGCAGCACGCGCGCCCGGCTGTGACGCTGGTCGTGTTCTCCAGAGTCGGCATTGTCTCCGGCTTCGCGCAATTTCGAGGGTCAGCCGACGGATCAGGGAGGAACTCGATGATGGCCGTCGCACCCATGTTTCTCGCATCCAGGCATCTTTGGCACCGGGGACGCAGCTGTCGAAGACTAGCCACGAGGTCCCTTCGATCGGAAATCTTTGAAACTACCTCTCCGCAACGCTCAGGCTGCCTTGACCGCTATGCGG
>DAIRDJ010000260.1:0-4153 GCA_036796215.1 Geminicoccaceae bacterium | reverse complement strand
CGGGCGCGGTGAGCAAATGCTGCAGCTGGGCCAGGACCGCGGCCTCGACGTCGCCGGCCGGCACGGTGGTGACTGGGGCGGCATCGTAGCCCGCCTCGATGGCGGCTCGGGCGACGTAGTAGCGGTAGGTCCGGCCGCGGCGCCGGGTGTGGGTCGGCGACATGGGTCGGCCACCCGCCACGACAAGCTCGCCCGAACCTTTCGTCAGACCATCGCGCTCGCCACAATCCACATGTTTCGATTGTGATTTAGTCCACGCCCCAGGTGAAACGACCCAACGCGGCACGTCGGGGCGATCCACCTCCAGCCGCCCCATGACAAACATCTGACCCAACAGCCGATACCGACCCATGCCGAGGACGGCGTGACTGCCGGCATGGGTTCGCGTGCCCGACGCCAACCAGGGCACAAACGGCCGAAACCGACTCTGGTCGCCGAGCACCGCCGATCTCGACGCCAAGGCCCTCGACCTGACGCCCCGCAAGTGCCGGGTTTGCCGGATCAGTGGTCGGCGAGGGTCAGGCTGTCTTGCGCGGCGGCCAGCTCCTCGAACAGCAGGGCCACGGCCTCCGCACCCGGGTCGTTGACGCCGGTGATGCTACCCTCGGCCAAGTAGCTGGCCCGACCGGCGCGCGCCCGGGCGATCCGCGCCGTCGCATCGGCACCCTCGCGCGCCGCCGCCGCCGCCGCCGCCGTGCCGCGGTGCAGCGCCTGCAAGGCCGGGGCCAGCGCGTCGATCATCGTCCGATCGCCCAGTGCGGCACCACCCACCTGCTGCACCCGGTCGAGCCCCGCCCGGAGCGCGTCGATCGGGCTGGCACCGCTGGCCGAAGCATCGCCGACCGCGGCGAAGAAGATCGCCAGCAGCACCCCGGACGAGCCGCCCATCGTCTGGCTCAACTCCAGCCCGATGGCCCGATAGAGCTGGGTGTGATCGGCCAGCGGCAGCCGATCGAGCGCCTTGGTCAGCGCCCGCGCCGCCGTCGCCAGCGTGCTGCCGGTGTCGCCGTCGCCCGTCTTCGCGTCGAGAGCGTTGAGGCTCGCCTCGGCGGCGATCAGCACGGAGCAGCAGCGCTCCAGCAGGGCGCGGGTCGGCGGGTGACGCGACGGGATCGGCTGGATCGGCCGCAGCCCGTCGGGCAGTGCGACGATCTGGATCTCGCCCACCGGGTTGCAGCCCGGCCAGGCTCGGGGGGCGACCGGCGCCTGCAGCGCGGCCTCGTCCGCCGGGGTGACCGGCAGGAGCGAGACCGAGAACCCGTGCATGTCGAGCGAGGTCATCAGTGGTGCCGGCCCCACCAGCCAACGGGTCCGGTCGCCGAGACGCGACCGCACGAGCTCTTCGACCAAGACCGCCATCTCAAGCGGGGTCGCCCCGCCGAGATTGTTCAAGAGCGCCACATGCGGCCCGGCGCCGACTCTAGGTGCCAGCCTGTCGATCACCATCTCCATCGCGTCGCGGGCGGTCGAGAAGTCGACCTGCTCGATCCCGGCCTCGCCGTGGATCCCGAGGCCCAGCTCGGCCTTGCCGGGGGCGATGCGATCGCCCTTGGGCGATCCCGGAACGGTGCAGGTGTCCAGCGACATGCCGATCGACACCAGGCCCGCGATGATGCGCCGGGCGTCGGCGGTGAGCGTCTCGAGATCGTCCCCCCGGTCGGCCAGGGCACCGATGATCTTGTGCACGAAGAGCGTGCCGGCCACCCCGCGCGCCTGCGGCAGGTCCGGCAGGGCCACGTCGTCATCGACGACGAGCATGCCCACCTTCAGCCCCTGCGCCCGGGCACGTTCGGCGGCCAGGCCGAAGTTGAGCCGGTCGCCGGTGTAGTTCTTGACGATCAGCAGGCAGCCCGCCCTGCCCGTGACCGCGAGGATCCCGGCCAGCACGGCATCGGCCGAGGGCGAGGCGAAGACCTCGCCGCAGATCGCCGCACTCAGCATGCCCTTGCCCACGAAACCCGCGTGGCTGGGCTCGTGCCCCGATCCGCCGCCCGAGATCAGGGCCACGCGGTTGCGGTCCCAGTCGGTGCGGACCACCACCTTGATGTGCGGATAGCCGTCGAGCCGGGCCAGCCGGCCCCCGGCGGTGCGCAACAGCCCGTCGATCGCCTCGGGTACCAGCGTTTCCTTGGAATTGATGAACTGCTTCATGGCGTCCTCCTCAGCCGATGCGCGCACCGGTCGCATCGAAATAGAGCGCGTTGCGGGGTTCGATGGACAGCGTGTCGCCCGGGACGAGAGCGGTGTGGGCGTCGGCGAGCGTGACCAGGGCATGCCCGTCGAGCGACAGATGCAGCCGGGTCTGGTCGCCCAGATGCTCGACCCTGACCACCCGGCTCAGCCGGCCGCTGCCCTGGCGGATGTGCTCCGGGCGCAGCGCCATCCGGTGCGCCCCGACGGGGGCCCCGGCGAACAGCGCGGCCGGCAGCACGTTGATGCGCGGCTGGCCGAGCCTGCCTGCGACGTAGAGGCTGACGGGGTTCTCGTAGATCTCGCTCGGGGTGCCGGTCTGGACCAGGCGGCCGTCGCCCAGCACACCGATCCGCGAGGCCATGGTCATCGCTTCGATCTGGTCGTGCGTGACATAGAGCAGCGTCGAGCCCAGCTCGGCCTGGATGCGCTTGAGCTCGACCCGCAGTTCCGCCCGCAGCTTCGCATCGAGCGAGCTCAGCGGCTCGTCCATCAGAAAGATCGCCGGGTCGCGGACCAGCGCACGGCCGATCGAGACGCGCTGCATCTCGCCGCCCGAGAGGACGGTGGCCTTGTTGTCGAGCTTGTGGGCGATCTGCAGGGTCTCGGCCACCTGCTGCACCTTGCGCCGGATCGCGTCTTCCGGCGTGCGCAGCATCGGCGAGCGCAGCGGAAAGGCCAGGTTCTCGCGCACCGTCATGTGCGGGTAGAGCGAGTATTGCTGGAACACCATCGCCACGTCGCGCTGCGCCGGGGTCTCGTCGACGACCGAGCGGCCGTCGATGCGGATGTCGCCGGCGTCGGGATGTTCCAGCCCGGCAATCAGCCTGAGCGTGGTCGTCTTGCCGGCACCGCTGGGGCCGAGCAGCACCACGAAATCGCCATGCGCGATGGTCATGGTGACGTCGCACAGCGCCGGCGTGGGGCCGAACGATTTCGCCACGCCCTCGAGGCGAACCTCAGCCACGCCCCGGCACCCCCTCGTTCAGTTCCGACGCCAGCGCCCGGCCCGTTGCGGCATCGAAGAGCGTGATCGCCGAGGCCGTGAACTCCAGCCCCACTGTCTCGTCCATGCTGACGCGCTGGTCGGCGCGGATGCGCGCCTTGAGCGGCCCGTTCCAGGTCTCGAGCGTGACGATCTGCGTCGTGCCCAGATACTCGCTCGCCAGGACCCGGCCGCGATAAGGCGCCTCGGCCGACAGGCGCACGTGCTCGGGCCGCACGCCGAGGATCATCTCACCGCCGAACGCCTGGCGGAGCGCCGGTACGGCGACCCGGTGGTCGTGCAAGCGAACCGCGGCATGACCGACGTCCAGCCGGTCGGCAAAGCGCAAGAAATTCATCGGCGGCGAGCCGATGAACCCTGCCACGAAGGTCGAAGCCGGCTTGTCGTAGATGTCCTGCGGTGCGCCGAACTGCTCGATCACGCCGTGGTTCATCACCAGGATCTTGTCGCCCATCTGCATCGCCTCGAGCTGGTCGTGGGTGACATAGACCGTGGTCGCCCCCATCCGGTCGTGGAGGGCCCGCAGCTCCTCGGCCATTCGTTCGCGAAACTCGGCGTCGAGGGCACCCAAGGGCTCGTCCATCAAGAAGCACTTGGGGTTGCGCACGATGGCCCGGCCCAGCGCCACGCGCTGCCGGTCGCCGCCCGAGAGCCCGCTCACCGGCCGCTCGAGGATCGCCTCGATGCCGAGGATTCGCGCCACCTCGGCCACCTTCTCGCGAATCCGGGCGCGCGGCATGCCCTGGCTGGCCAAGGGATAGCTGATGTTGCGCCGCACGTTGAGGTGCGGGTAGAGCGCGAACATCTGAAAGACGAAGGCGATGTCGCGCTGGCTCGCGGGCTTGCGCCCCACCTCCTCGCCGTCGATGTAGATCTCACCCGCGGTCGGCAGCTCGAGGCCGGCGATCATCCTGAGCGTCGTCGTCTTGCCGCAGCCCGAGGGGCCGAGCAGCATGA
>DAIRDJ010000259.1:0-4160 GCA_036796215.1 Geminicoccaceae bacterium | reverse complement strand
CGGGCATGTCGCCGAGTTGGCGGCAGTGGCGCAGGGTCTCGTCCTACCAAGCCTGTGCGGCTCTCGGGTTGTGCTCGGCGATGTACTGGGTGATCGCCTCGATGTCGGCCTCGGCCGCTGGGCGAAGCCGGAAGCTCATTCGGCCGGGCGGTCGTCGAGCTTGCGCCTGATGCGCGCGAAGGCAGCCTCGCCGTCGCCGGGCGGGCCACTGGCAATGCCCGCATCCCAAAGACGCCCCAGTTCCTCGATCGCCCGCTGGCGCGAGGTGCGGCGCTCTTTCCACTCGCGCAGCGCCTCGCGCATGACCTCGCTCGCCGAGGCGTACTGGCCGCTCTCGACGGTCTCGCGCAGCATGACCGCCATCTCCGGCGTCAACGCCACGCTCACCTCCTCGATAGTCGCCAGTGTTCACCCTCCGCTGGCAAGATTAGGCAAGCTTCCTACCGATAAATTGACAATAAACGCGGGGGAAATGATTTCCCCCACGCCCCCTCATCACTTATGATAGGCAGCAGGGAGCATCATCCTCCCCGCACTTCTTCGCTTATTCTATCCCCAAAGCTCGCGATGCGGCGGCTGCATCAGCGCGCCCGCGTAGCGGATCGCATGCTCCCGATCCTGTGCCAGGAGCAAAGGCGCGTCGAGATCGAGGCAGACCGCGCGGGGTGCCAGGACGAAGGCCGGCGCCATGGCGAGCGAGGAGGCCATCATGCAGCCGACCATGATCCTCAGGCCCTGGGATTCCGCCCGATCCGCCAGCTCGAGCGCCGCCGTGAGCCCGCCCGTCTTGTCGAGCTTGATGTTGATCATGTCGTAGAGTGGCAGCAGCCGCTCCAGGTCCAGGGCGCCGTGGCAGCTCTCGTCGGCACAAAGCGGCACCGGCCGCGCCAATCCGAAGAGCGCCTCGTCGGCGTCGGCATGCAGCGGCTGCTCGATCAGCTCGACGCCGAGCGCGGCCAGGTGCCGGCTCCAGTCCACCACCATCGCAGGCGTCCAGGCCTCGTTGGCATCGACCACGAGCCGCACATCCGGTACGGCAGCATGCACCGCCGCCACCCGCTCGAGATCCCCCGCCCCGCCGAGCTTGAGCTTCAGAAGTGGCCGCCCGCACGTCTCCGCCTCCGCCGCCATGGCCGCCGGTGTGTCGAGCCCGATCGTGTAGGTGACGAGCGCCGGTGTCGGCGGCGGCAGGCCCAAGAGCTCCTGGATGGTCGCTCCTGCGGCCTTGGCCTCGAGGTCCCAGAGCGCGCAGTCGACGGCATTGCGCGCCGCCCCCGCCGGCATCGCCTGCAACAGCCCCGGGCGATCGCCACCCGCCTCGACGAACCCGCGCACCGCCTCGATCTGCGCCGTCACCGACTCCGCCGTCTCGCCGTAGCGCGGATAAGGCCGGCATTCGCCGCGGCCCACATGCGCACCGGCACGGATGGTGGCCACCACCACCTCGAGCTCGCTCACCGAGCCGCGCGAAATCGTGAAGGGCTTCTTCAGCGGCAACCGGTCGACGGCGATCTCGAGCGAGCGCCCCATCAGGGCAGCGCATCCACGAGCTTGGCCACGCCTGTGCGCAAGGCATCGACCGCCGGCAGCTGCAGTTCGTCCTCGACCTTGGCGAGATAATCCCGCGCCGCCGCATCGCTCAAGGCCGCGGTGTTGATGCTGACACCGAGGGCGCGAACCTCCGGATTGGTGAGCTGGGCCGCCTCCAGGTTGCGCTGCAGACAAAGGCCGAGCCCGGGCAGCGGCTGATGCGGCAGGCCGCGCATGTGCGTCCGGGTCGGCTCGTGGCACAGGACCAGAAGATCCGGCTGGCTGCCGTGCAACAGGCCGAGACTGACCCCGGCAAAGGCCGGATGAAAGAGCGAGCCCTGCCCCTCGACGAGATCCCAGTGATCCGGGTCGTTGGCCGGACAGAGCCACTCGACCGCCCCCGAGATGAAATCCGCCACCACCGCGTCGATCGACACACCCTCGCCGGTGATCAAAATCCCGGTCTGCCCCGTCGCTCGAAAATCCGCCTGCATCCCCCGCGCCCGCATCTCCTGCTCGAGGCCGAGTGTGGTGTACATCTTGCCGCAGGAGCAGTCGGTGCCGACCGCGAGGATCCGCTTGCCCGGGCGCTGCGTCCCCTTGCCGGTGGCAAAACTCCGCGTCGGATGCCGCACATCGAACAGCCGACGCCCGTGCCGCTCGGCGGCCGCCCTGACCGCCGGGATATCCGTGAGCCGCATGTGCAGCCCCGAGGCCACATCCATACCGGCCTCGAGCGCCGCAACGATGGTCGCCACCCAGTGCTCCGGCAACACCCCGCCGGCATTGGCCACACCGACCAGCAGCGTGCGCGCGCCCGCGGTCGCAGCCTTGCCGATCGACATCTCCGGCAGCCCGAGATCGGCCTTGCAGCCAGCGAGCCGCAACTGCCCGAGCGACGCATCCGGCCGCCAATGCACCACCCCCTGCGCGGTCTTGGCCGCCAGCTGATCCGGCACATCACCGAGAAACAAGAGATAGGGCTTGTCGATCACGGACAGGACCTCGAGCGCGTTGTTCCCTGCCCGAGGAGTAGCACCCGAACGCCCGGGAAGCGAGACGACGTTTCGCCGGCCCAAGCGCCCGAGCGTCGCACCACGCGCGCGAGTTCGATGGCGCTGCGGCTGTGCTGAGCAAGAGCGTGAGCGATGCCGGCACCGGCATCGATCGTAAGAGGCATTCTATCCTAAGTCGAGATGGGGGTCAAGCTGGGCTTGGGGTCGTTCGGCAGAATGGGGGTGCCGCTCCCCTGCCCTGGCCGCTGGCGTCGGGCGGTCGCCTCGCTGACCACGAGCGTAGTCGGCGAAAGCCAGGCTTGGCGCGGGTTTCGCCGCGAGGGGTGCGACAAACTGGCCCCTTGGGTTCGTTCGCAAAACCCGGGTTCGTTTGTTCGTTCTTGGGTTCCTTCGTTGGAGTCTTTGGGTTCGTTCGTCGGCCGCTCGGGTTCAAAACCGGCCAATTGTAACGAGAAGTGACGGAATCTGCGCCATAAGCAACGCTAATGGCGCATGAATCGACGTAGATTATGACAAATGAGTCGATCCATGCGCCATCGCTCGGGTTCATGGCGCATATTCCGACTCATGTCTCGGGTCATGGCGCACCAGACGAACACCGATTCCGGCTGTTCGTTTGTAGACCTACAATGATGCATAAGCGTTGCTTATCATCCCTCGACGCTGGCCGGTGCAAAAGAGTCGGCATTTTTCGAAATTCGGGCGGCATCGGCGCGAAAATGGTCGGGAATTTTCCCGCTGGGCACGGATTTCCGAGCGGGACTCGATGATTTTCTCGTCGCGGCTCGAGATAGAGAGCGGGGAAGATGATCTTCCCCGCGCCCCAACGGTTTTTTCGGCGCAGCTCGACCGGCATGTGGCTCGCTCGCGTTAACAATATTGTACAAATCTTTTGTGTGTTAACGGAAAATTCGAGATTTTCACATAATGTGCCGGATGGTGGAACAGGACTCGCCCGGGTGGAGGGGGTGGGATGGGTTTTGGGGCGGGTGGTCGGGCGAGACGGGGGGTGGTTCGATGAGGATGGAGGTGCTGGGCCGGGTTGAGGTGATCGGGGGATAGATAGGAAGAAAGGCGGGGAAGATGATCTTCCCCGCGCCCCATCGGTTTTTGTTCAGAGACAATGGGTTGGTGCTTCCCGGCTGCGACGTGCCGGCGCGGATTCGGTGAGTGATCGGAATCATGGGGGCGCGAGGATAGGAAAATAGATTGATTGTTGGTTTTTATTCCTTTATCGGGTGCGTCGCGACGGATTTTTGGGAGAAAATGGATGGGTTTTCAGTCGAATGGGCTTCGGGATGCGTTCGAGGGGCAGGGTGAGGCGGGGTTCATCGTCTATTCCTATGCCACGTTCGACCCGCTCGAGCAGGTGCTGGTGCCGGGCTATTTCAACAGTTGCCGGCGGCTGGCGGTGGGGGATCTGATCTTCGTCGGCACGCGGCCGCGGCCGGTGACCAGTGCCTGGATGGCGGCACAGAAGCAGACGCCGATCCGCAGAGCACTCTTGATGGTGGCCGAGCGCGACGACTGGGGGCAGATCAAGGTCCGCCTGGTCCAGGATTTTGGTGGCCCGAACGATGCAAACGCATCGATCGGTGGGGGTGGGCCGAGCGA
>DAIRDJ010000258.1:0-4205 GCA_036796215.1 Geminicoccaceae bacterium | reverse complement strand
GACAACGTATCGCGGCATCGTGCACGGGGCAGCCTGAAGGTTGCAGAGAGGTAGTTGCGGAGATTGTCGAGGACAACGACATCGACCGACTGGAGCGTCGGGGCGAAAGCTTGTTTGATCTGATCTTTGAAAGAGCTGGCCCGAAGAGGTGTCCTGACTACCCGCTCTTCTCATCCAGCGATCATTACCCGGTACGGCCGCGGTTTCGCCGGCAGCCCGGCTCACGTGAGCCTTGGGTCATGGTATCGAGCTGGGAGCGGCGGTTGATGTGGGCCGCACTGCAGGCTGAGCCGCGGCTGTACCGGCTGCTCATTGCTGGATGAGAAGAACGGATCGTCAGGTACCGTTTTGGTTGGTCTCTCGCGAAGCGAGCCGCTGCTGCCGGGCACTCCGACGACGACCGGAGGTGCACCGAGACTTTGCGTCCGCGCCGATCATCCCACATAAAGCGACTGGCCGACGGCGCAGAACGATCGCTGCGGTCGGTGCCCGTCGGCTGGGACAGCGTGGGGAGTGGGTGGATCGCAATGAGCGAGGTGGCAACAGAAGGCCCGGTGCGGCTGCGGGCCGAGGATGTCGAGGATCTGGCGGTGATGGCGGCCTTGCTGCAGGACGCGCGGATCACCTTGCGCGAAATGGTCTTCGATCCGGAGCAGAATACCTTTCTCGCCGCGTTCACCCGCTATCGGCGTGAGCTCTTGCCCGATCCGTCGCGCTGCGAGGGGCTGACCGAGCGCGGCAGTGTGCTGCGTCTCGGCTGCATCGCGTCGGTCAAGCACAAGAAGCTCGATCCGACCGATCTCGAGCGCGAGCTGAGCCTTTTGACCATCGCCACGGCACCCGGCGAACGACATCTCTTCCACATCGAGCTGGTGTTCGACGAGGGCATCCAGATCCAGTTGCGCACCGACTGTATCGATGTGCTCCTCGAGGATTTCGGTGCGCCGCGGCGGTCGGTGAAGACGCCGTGCGATCACTTCGCCGAGGAGTTCGGTCTGGCGAGCCAGGCCTGAAGGGTCGGCGTGGACAGGAAGCACCCGCCGGCCGGCAACGCCGACGATCCGAAGGCGGATCGTATCGCCTCGATCGAGCTCGACGAGAAGAGCATCGCTCGCTGGTCGCCCGAGATCGAACACGAGCGCAATGTCGCGATCTTCGATCTGCTCGAGGACAACCGCTTCGTCTTGCAGGAAGGGGGCAACGGCCCCTACCGTCTGTTCTTGAGCCTGCGCGACGCGACGCTGGTCTTCGGCCTCGAGGACGATGCCGGTGCCGCGACCGAGCTCACCTTGTCGGCGCGACCGCTGAGGCGGGTCATCAAGGACTACTTCTTGATCTGCGAGAGCTATTTCGGTGCAATCCGCGGTGCTGCACCGGGCCGGATCGAGGCCATCGACATGGCGCGGCGCGGCCTGCACAATGAGGGTGCCGAGATCCTGCAGGAGGCGCTCGCCGATCGGGTGAGCATGGACAGCAATACCGCGAGGCGGCTGTTCACCCTCGTCTGCGTTCTCCACCTGCGTGGCTGACGACGGCGCCATGCGCTGCGTGGACGAGGCAGACCGTCGGCCATGAACCCTGACCTTCCGGGTGCCGTGCTGTTTGCCTGCACGATGAACCAGATACGCTCGCCGATGGCCGAAGCCCTGCTCAAATACCTGCATGGCCGCCGGATCTTCGTGCAGAGTGCCGGCGTCCGTGCCGGGGCCGCCGTCGATCCGTTTGCCGTTGCCGTCATGGACGAGCTCGGCATCGAGCTCCAACGGCACCGCCCCCGCGATTTCAGCCACCTCGACGACGATTATTTCGATCTCGTGATCTCGCTGTCGCCCGAGGCCCAGCATCGGGCGGTCGAGCTCACCCGGCACACTGCCTGCGACCTTGAATTCTGGCATATGCCGGATCCGAGCCTTGCCGAGGGTACCCGCGAGCAACGCCTCGACGCCTATCGCGACCTGCGCGATCTGCTGCTGCGTCGCATTCGTCAGCGCTTCCCGCCGACCGGCACCCCGGCCCCGTGACGGCGAGCCCCTTGACCCGGCGCCGGGAGCAGACCAAGACGAGCGCCGGTCGAACAGTGTCACCAAAGCAACGCCGATCGTTCCTTCCCGCTTGCCGAAGCCGCCGATTTTGCCGCAGCCATGCCTCGTTCTCGCCTCGTCCTCGCCACGCCGGCTCGATCTCTTGCGGCAGGTCGGGATCGAACCCGACCGCATCGTCGAGCCCGGGATCGCCGAGGTCGTGCGCGCGGGCGAGCTGCCGCACCGGCATGCCGAGCGCCTCGCTGGCGAGAAGGCGCGGGCCGTCGCCGGGTGCCTCGAGCTGCCAGCCTATGTGCTGGCCGCCGACACGGTGGTCGCCTGTGGCCGCCGGATCCTGCCCAAGACAATGGACCGTGCCGCCGCCGAGTGCTGCCTCGAGCTGCTCTCCGGTCGTCGGCATCGGGTGCATGGCGGGATCGCCGTGGTGACACCGCAGGGTCGTCTGGTGACGCGTCTGGTCACCACCCAGGTCCGCTTCAAACGCCTGACCAGCCGCGAGACGGCGGCCTACCTCGCGTCGCTCGAATGGCAGGGCAAGGCGGGCGGCTACGCCATCCAGGGCCGCGCTGCGGCCTTCGTCCCCTGGATCAACGGCTCTTATCCCAATGTCGTCGGCTTGCCGCTGGTCGAGACTCTGGGCCTGCTCCAGGGGCTCGGCTGGCAGGTGCCGGCATGACCATCGAACTCGTCGTCGACCAGACGCCGGAAACGCTCGCCATGGCGATCCTCGACGACGGCGCCCTGGTCGATCTCTGGAGCCTCGCTCGCGGCGAGGACGCGGTCGAGGATCGCCTCTTTCTCGCCCGCGTCACCGGCATCGAGCCCGCCGTCGACGGCGCCTTTCTCGACCATGGTGGCAGGCAGCCCGGCTTCATCACCGGCAAGGACGCGCGGTTTCGCCGACGCCTCTCGAAGAAGGTGTTGATCAGGCACTGCCTCGAGGACGGCGAATGGCTGATCGTTCAGGGCCTGCGTGCGGCCGGCGGTGACAAGGGTGCCCGGCTGACGACCGATCTGCGGCTGCAGGGGCGCAACCTCGTCCTTCGCCCCTACGGTGACGAGGTAACGGCAGGCCGCGGGATCCGCCCGGTCGATCGCGACGCTGCCGTGGCCCGCGGCCGTCGCCTGCTGGATAGCCAGCGGGCGACGGGCGGTCTCGTCGTGCGTCGCCTGGCCATGGCCGAGAGCGACGCAGCGCTCGATGCCGAGCTCTGCGAGCTGCTCGCCACCTGGCAGCGGCTGCAGAACCTGCCCCGGTCCGCCGACCGCCGGGCCGGCCCCCTGCCGATCGGCCCGAGCCCGTTCGCCCGGCTGGTCTGGCGCGCCCTCGAGCTCGCACCCGAGCGCCTCGTCGTCGCCGACGACGCGCTGCAGGCCGAGGCCCGCCGCCTGCTCGAACCGCTGCCAGCACCGCTGCGGCCGGAACTCGAGGTGCTGGCCGGGCGCGGTTCCGCCTTTGCCGCGACGGGGGTGGCCGATGCGCTGGCCGAGGCCATGGCGCGCGACGTGCCCTTGCCACGCGGCGGGCGATTGATCATCGAGGAGACCGCGGCCTGCGTCGCCATCGACGTCGACAGTGGCGGCCGCCCGGCGATCGAGGTCAATCTCGAGGCGGCGGCGGTCATCGGACGGCTCGTCCGGCTGCGCAATCTCGGCGGCACACTGATCGTCGACTTCGTCGATCTGCGGGCCAAGCAGCAGCGCCAGCGGCTGGAAGACGCGCTGCGCCGGGCCTTCAAGGGCGACCCACTGCCCGTGCAGATCTACCCCGTGTCGCCCTTGGGCATCGTCCAGATCAGCCGGGCCAGGCGCGGTGGTCGGCCGCTGCGGGTGATGGGACGGCTGTGTCCGACATGCGGCGGCAGCGGCTGGGTGGCGGTCGGTGAGTGACACGCCACGCAACGAGCCGATCCCCGCCCGCCGTCGCCGGCGCTGCCCGTCCTGCGGCAAGCCCACGCTTATGCGCTACCGGCCGTTCTGCTCGGCCCGTTGTCGCGACCTCGATCTCGGCTGCTGGCTCGATGGCAGCTACGCGGTCCCGGCGGTCGACGTAGACGACGACGAGGACCATGCCGGCGACGAGGCGCCAGTCGAACGCGACTGACGGACCGCTAGTGGCTAGTCTCTAACACTTGATGCCCTCGCTTGACGGCGGCGATGATG
>DAIRDJ010000257.1:0-4323 GCA_036796215.1 Geminicoccaceae bacterium | reverse complement strand
TTATCTCGCATTCGTTCATCTCGTCGCCGCCTGCATCCTCTTGCGGTAGAATGTCGACAGAGCCTAGTGCCAGGGCCGCGCTGGCCTCGAGGCCCTGCCCGCCATTGGCCGGTCGCTCGCCGCCGCCATCGCCGAGATGGCCACGACCGGCTGCTGGGCGCAGCTCGAGCGGCTGCGCGGGGCCGTGGGCCCCGGGGACCCTCTTCCAGTCGATTCCCGGGGTCGGGCCGGAGCTCGCCCGGCGCCTCCACGACGAGCTGCCGGTCGACACGCTGGAAGGGCTGGAGCTCGCCGCCCACGACGGCAGGCTCGCGCGGGTCAAGGGCATCGGGGCGCGCCGTGCCGCAGCACGCCGCGCCACGCTCGCCGCCATGCTCGCCCGCACCCGGCGCACGCCCCGGGCACCCTTGAGCGAGCCCGGCGTCGACCTGCTCCTCGACGTCGACGCCGAATACCGCCGCCGGACGGCAGCCGGCGACCTGCCCAAGATCGCGCCGCGCCGTTTCAATCCCGGGGGCGAGGCGTGGCTGCCGATCCTGCACACCGACCGCGGCCCATGGCAGTTCACGGCGCTTCTCTCCAACACCGCCCGCGCCCACGAGCTCGGCCGCACCGACGACTGGGTGGTCGTCTATTTCCATAGCAACGACCACGAGGAGGGCCAGCGCACCGTCGTCACCGAGACCCGCGGCCGGCTCACCGGCGAGCGCGTCGTCCGCGGCCGCGAGGCCGACTGTCTCGAGCTTGCCGACCGACCGTAGTCGCGCGGCCTACTCAGAACTTGCGGTAGCGCTGATAGGCCTCGCGCGGGTCCATGCCCTCGAGGATCGCCTTGCGCACCAGGTTCTCGGTCGAGACCGCCTCCTCGGCGGCGTCGAGGACAGCGTCGAGCTGCGCCTCGGGGACCACGACGATGCCGTCGCGATCGGCGAGCACATAGTCACTGCCGTGGACGCGCACATCGCCGATCTGGATCGGCTGGTCGAAGGCGTCGGGCAGCCAGAACCCCACGATGTCCTTGGGCGTGTGGTGGGTGAAGCAGACCGGAAAGCCGATCTGCAGGATGAAATCGACATCGCGGCAGGCGCCGTCGACGATATAGCCCTTCACCCCGCGATACTGCAGCGTCTCGGCCGAGAGCTCGCCCATCAGCGCCACGGCGTGGGTGTGCGGCTGGTTGATGACGACATGGCCGGGCTTGGCCTCGGCCAGCAGGCCGGTCCAGGCGACGAGCGTGGCATCCGCATCGGCCGTCTCGTCGACATGGCCACTCACCGTGAAGATCGGGCCCGCGAGCTTGCGCTCCGGAAAAAGCGGCCGGATCACCGGCGGCAGCACGAAATTCTTGAGCCCCATCGCCCGCATCACGTCGTTCAGAACACCGGTGTAGAGCGCTTCGAGACGCTCCGTGGCTTGCTCCACCATCGCCTTCTCCCTTGCTCTGGCACCCGGGTCCGGGGTCGCATAAAGCGTGCGCCCGGCGACCCGGATCTCGACCTTGTGCAGATACCGGCGGATCCCGGCGGGATCGATCGCGATGCCGAGCCCCGGCCCCCCGGGCAAATGGATCAGCCCCGCAGCATCGGGCTCGATCCGGGTGGCACAGAAGGCCCGGGCGACGTCCCGGGTCGCCACCGGAAACTCGCAGAGGACATGATCCTCGAGCCCGGCCATGGGTTGCAGCGAGGCCAAGCGCCAGGTTCGAGGTGAAGGTGTGGTTGACATAGGTCACCCCACGCGCGACCGCATGCTCCGCCACCCGCCTCGCCGGACGGATCCCGCCGATCCGCCCACAGTCGATCTGGACGTAGCCGACCTTGCCGCAATCGATCGTGTGCCGCGCCATCGCCTCGTTATGCGCCGCCTCGCCACCGGCGAGCTCGATCTCGGGGCTGCGGGCTGCGAGCGCCGCATAGGCCTCACAGGCCATGCCGGCAAACGGCTCCTCGAACCAGGTGGCCCGGACCGCCTCGAGCGCCGGCAGCCGTGCCGCCGCCGCCTCGACATCCTCGCCGAAGATCTGCCCGGCATCGACGAGGAGAATGCCGTCGGGCCCGAGCCTCTCGCGCGCCGCCTGCAGCCGGTCGACGTCGTCCTGGAGCGTGTCCCGGCCGAACGGCCCCCAGCCGCATTTGACCGCCTGAAAGCCCGCCGCGACCTGCGCCCGGCAGGCAGCCAGCGTCGCCTCGGGCGTGTCGCCGAAAAGCTGCGAGGCGTAAGGGGTCTTGGGATAGGCCCGCTCGTAGCCCAAAAGCCGCCAGACCGGCTCGCCCCTCGCCTTGCCGAGCAGATCCCACAATGCCATCTCGATGCCCGACCAGGTGTGCGCCGCCTGCAGGAGGTCCATGCTGTCCCAGGCGATGGTCCGCGCGATCCGGGCGATGTCGTCCGGCGCCGCGAGGCGCTGCCCGAGCACCGAGGCGCCCACGGGCTTGCAGGCGCCGTGCGACATCGGGCAGACGAAAGCCGCGATCGACGGCAAGGGTGCCGCCTCGCACTCCCCCCACCCCTCGTGCTGCCCCGCCCGCACCCTGACCAGGAGCGCATCCTGGCTGCCGTCGCCGGCGTCGGTCACCTCTGGCATCGCGACGTAGAAGAAATCGACGGCTTCGATCTGCACCGCACAGCACCCCGCTCAAAGCGCCGATCGCTGGACCACCGCGTCCTTGCGCGTCTTCACCTCGGGCAGGAGCTCGGTGCCGAGGCCGGCGCCCTGCATCGGGTGGATCTGGCCCTGCTCGATCCGTGGCAGCTCGGTCACCAGCTCCCGGTACCAGCCGGTGTAGAAGGCCCTGACACTCTCCTGGATCAGCGCATTGGGCGCATTCAGCGAGAGGTGACACGACGCGGTGAAGACAATGGGGCCGGTGCAGTCGTGTGGTGCTATCGGCAGCTGATGCGCCTCGGCCATGGTGGCGATCTTCTTGGCCTCGGAAAGCCCGCCGCACCAGGCGAGATCGAGCATCACCACACCCACCGCCCGCTTGGCCATCAGCTCGCGGAACATCGGCCGCGTGGCGATCGTCTCGCTCGCGGTGATCGGCACCCGGGTCGAGGCGGCAAGCTCGGCCAGGGCGTCGAAATTGTTCATCTTGATCGGGTCCTCGAACCAGAAGGGCTGATAGGGCTCAAGGGCAGCCAGAATGCGCTTGGCGGTCGGCAGGTTCCATAGCGAGTGCAGCTCGACCATGATGTCCATGCCGTCACCCACGGCATCCCTGATCCTGGCAAACGGCTCGAGCGCCGTCTTCAGCTCCTCCGGGCTGATATAGCTGCCGTCCGTCCGCTCGGCGGCGAAATCGAAGGGCCAGATCTTCATGCCCGAAATACCCTGCTCCTTCAGCGACAGGGCGAGCGCCCCCGCATCGGTCAGGAACGCATCGAGATCCTCGTACGGTCCCTGGCTCGCCTCGAGCCCCCAGTTGCCGGTCTGCTGGCCCTGGCTGCCGCGCACATAACGGTAGCCGGCGCAGGTGTTGTAGGTCCGGATCGCCTCGCGCGAGAGCCCGCCGAGCAGCTGGTGCACGGGCTGGCCCGTGGCCTTGCCCCAGATATCCCAAAGCGCGATGTCGACGGCCGAGGCCCCCCGCAGTTCCGCCCCGCTGCCGGCAAAGCCGAGATAATAGTCGTGGATCAGCGTCCGCGAATGCCGGTCGATGGTGAGCGGGTCCTTGCCCAAAAGCCGCGGCGCCACCGTCTCGTGGATGTAGGCGATCACCGCCCTGGGCCCGAAGAACGTCTCCCCGAGCCCCGTGATGCCGGCGTCTGTCTCGATCTCGACCCAACAGAGATTGGGGAATTCCTCGAGCCAAATGGTCTCGAAGCCCGTGATTTTCATGGCAGCCTCCCCGCTCGCCCACTCCTTCTAGCCGAGGCGAGCGCCGGCGGCCACATTCACCGAGCGCATTGGGGCAGCCGAGCCGGCGGGGCGGCACCCCAAAAAGAAGGGCGGGGGAAATGATTTCCCCCGCACCCCCTCGTTCCTTTACGCCATGGATGATGGTCATGGCCGACGACGTCTGCTTACCGCGGAATGGGGTTCCACTCGGCTGACGAGGCCTCCTCCGCCCGCGTCAGCGTGGCCCCCTGGATGATGCACTCGTCGCTGAACCGGACCCAAAGGTCCGACGGCGCAGTGACGTCATAGGCGACCGTGTCCTTCTCGGCATTGCCGGTAACGTCGCCGTGGGCCACCGGCTGGAGCAGGTCCGCGTTGTCCTCGGCCAGCGCGCCCGTGGCGCCGGCGATGAGCATGGTGGCAACACCAGCACTAAACGACTACCGGCTGATGCCGGTAGGTTTGGTGAGATGGTTGTCGAGATA
>DAIRDJ010000256.1:0-4346 GCA_036796215.1 Geminicoccaceae bacterium | reverse complement strand
CGCAAGGCATGCGCCAGGGTCGCCATGTGGCGCTCCTCATCGCGGTGCTTGAGCAGCACCTCGCGCACCGGATGGACGAACTCGGCGCACCACTGGGCGCCGAAGCCGGCGCCGTCGTCGCGGGTGATGGCGGCATTGGTGCGGAGGTCCTCGGCGATGGTGATCCGGCCGGGAAACTGCCGCCGGACTTCGTCGTTGATCCAGCGCATGAGCCCCCAGCCATCGGCCAGGCTGTCGTTCGGGTCGTGCTCGTTGCCGCGAACGTTGCGGATGTAGAGCGTCATGTCGAGGCGCAGCCCGTCGAGGTGGTACTCCTCGAGCCATAAGAGCGCGTTGTCCTTGATGAACCGGCGGACCTCCTCACGACCATAATCGGGCCGGGTGTCGCCCCAGGGCGTCTCGCTGCGCCAGTCGTTGTAGAAATAGATGCCGCCCTTGTTGTTCTCCGCCCAGCCGTCGAACTGCCAGAGGTCGAGATCCGATGGGCCGAAATGGTTGTAGACGACATCGAGGATGACGGCGAAGCCGGCCGCGTGCGCCGCTGCCACGAATTCCTTGAAACCGTCCGGCCCGCCATAGGCACTCTCGATCGCGAAGATGTGCGCCGGGTTGTAGCCCCAGGAGACATCGCCCGCGAATTCCATCGCCGGCATGATCTGGATGGCGTTGACGCCGAGCCGCCGCAAGTGATCGAGCTTCTCCACCGCATCGGAAAATGTGCCGGGTTGGTCGTCGTCCGACCGATTGAAGGTGCCGATGTGCAGCTCGTAGATGACAAGCTGGTTCCAGGGCGGCATCGCGAAGGCGTCACCATGCCAGTCGTGGCGGGGATCGACGATGATGCCGTCGCCGACCGAGTTGGTGACGGCCCGGGCGTAAGGATCGATCCGCGAGAGCTCGCCCATGGCCGTCTGCAGCAGGAACCGGTAGGTGTCGCCGGGCTTGGCGCCCTCGACCCGGGCATGCCACGTGCCGTCATCCGCCCGGTTCATCGGGGCGGCATCGACGTCCCACTCGTTGAACGAGCCGACCACCGCAACCGCCTCGGCATGCGGGGCCCAGACGCGGAACGCCGTGCCACCATCATCCGGCAGCGCCCCTAGAAAACGGGGCGGGTCGCTCGCTTCGCTCATCACGTCCTCCCTTCGCCGGCACGCAGCAAGCCTGCACGTAGCCAAACCAAGCTTGGCAGGGCGGCGTCATGCGCGCAACGGCTCCCGGCCTTCACGAAGTCTTAAGCCTCGGCCGCTAGAAACGTTCCAATCACTGCCCCAGCACCGCGAAAGGAGCCGGCGCTGCCCCGGATCGGCCGACACTGGCTGCCACTCGCCCTCATGCTGGCAGCAATTTCCTTCGTCACGAGCGCCTGTCAGGCGGTGCTCGAGCCGCCGCTAGTGGCCCAGCTGCCGGCCGAGCTGCACCCCGTCCCGGCCCCGCCCGCACCACGCGACGAGGCCGCGAGGCGCACCGCCACGGCACTCCCCGACGTCGCGCGAGCACCGCCGCGAGCCGCCCTCGCGGCAATCCAGACAGCCCGGCTGCAGCCGCCGCGTTCGGTGCTCGAGACCGGCACGGCCTCGTGGTACGGCCCCGGCTTTGCCGAAAGGCCCACCGCGAGCGGCGAGATCTTCGATCCCCTGGCCATGACCGCGGCGCACAAGGAGCTGCCGCTCGGCAGCGAGGTCGTCGTCGTCAACCTAGAGAACGGCCGGGAGGTGCTGCTCAGAATCAACGACCGCGGCCCCTTCATCGGCAACCGGGTGATCGACGTCTCGAAAGCCGCGGCCAAGGCCCTGGGCTTCTACTATACCGGCCTCGCCGAGGTCCGGATCGAGCTGGTCGAGCCCGTGGACGACCGGGCCGACGGCCGGGACGCGAGTGGCCCGGCCGCCAGATAGGCGGCTTGACAGGCCCGTCGGCCAGCGACCAGGGTTCAATGCTCGAGAAATCGGTCGCGAAGGGCGGGCCTATGACAGACGCGGCGCTCCCGGCCGTGGCGGTGGTCGGTGCCGGCACGATCGGCACGGGCTTCGCCTTGGTCTTCGCCCGGGCCGGGCATGTTGTCCGGCTCTTCGATATCGCACCGGCCCGGCTCGCGGCAGCGATGGCGACACTCGAGGCCCGGCTGAACGATCTCGAGACCTTCGACCTTCTGGACGAACCGCCAGCGGCGATCGTCGCCCGGGTGCGACCGGAGCCGGACCTCGCCGCCGCCCTGGCCGACACCGTCCACGTCCAGGAATGCGCACCCGAGGTGCTGGACCTCAAGCGGCGGCTCTTCGCCGACCTCGACCGGCTGGCACCGAGCGACGCCATCCTGGCGAGCGCATCCTCGGCGATCCCCGCCTCGGCCATCGCGGATGGCCTTGCGGGAAGCGGGCGCTGCCTCGTCGTCCATCCGGGCAACCCACCCTACCTCCTGCCGGTGGCCGAGTTGGTCCCGGCCCCGTTCACCACGCCCGAGACCGTCGAGCGGACGGCGATCCTGCTCGCAGCCGCCGGCATGCAGCCGGTCCGGGTCGAGAAGGAGGTCGAGGGCTTCGTCTTCAACCGGCTGCAGGGTGCCGTGCTGCGCGAGGCCTATTGTCTCGTTCGCGACGGTGTGGCCTCGGTCGAGGCCATCGACACCGTGATGCGCGCCGGTCTCGGTCGCCGCTGGGCGGTCATCGGCCCGTTCGAAACCGCCGACCTCAACGTCGAAGGCGGCATCGTGGCGCACGCCGCCCGGATGGGCCCGGCCTATGTCCGAATGGGTGTGGAGCGCGGCCAGAACGACCCCTGGACCGCCGATCTTGTTGCCGAGGTGGCGGCAGAGCGCCGGGCCCTTCTGCCCCTCGACGACTGGCAGAGCCGCGTTGCCTGGCGGGATCGAACCTTGATGGCGCTCGAGCGCTGCCGGCGGGTGGCAGCGGACAGGCAGGAGCCGGAGGGATAGGAAGAAGATCGGGGAGGCAGCGCCTCCCCGAGCCCCACCGTTCCCTTTGTCGTTGGTGGTGGCTCAGGCGTGGGCGCGTGACAGGTGGTCGGCCTGGCGGGTGGGCTCGGGCAGGCGGTGGCGGGCGGTGGTGGACTGGACCAGTTGGATGGCCGTCGAGAGATCGATCCTGTGGCCGATCGAGACGAAGAGCGGGCGGCAGCCGGGCTTGGTGCGCAGCACCGCACCCACGATCTGGCCTTTGTCCTCGAGCGGCGTCCAGTCGCCAGCAGCAGGTCCAGGCTCGGCGTAGCCGCCGAGCAGGCGCGACTTGGCAACACCGATGGTCGGCAGGTCCAACAGCACGCCCAGATGGCAGGCGAGCCCGAACCGCCTGGGATGGGCGAGGCCCTGGCCGTCCACCATGAGGAGATCGGCGGGCAGGGCGAGCAGCCGCAAGGCCGCGATGGCCACCGGCACCTCGCGGAAGGAAAGAAAGCCCGTGCGATAGGGGAAATCAGCGGGCAGGGTGGCAAGAGCGCTCTCCTGCAAGTCCAGGGTTTGCGCATCGAGCCGAACCGCCGCGGCAAAGGCCGTCCGACCGTCTTTGCCGAAGTGCACATCGACGCCAGCGATCCGCCACGGGGCGAAGCCCGAAGGTGCCGTTTCCACCACCCTGTGGCGCAGGGCTTCCTGAACGGCCCTCGCTTCGGCTAGATCAGACGGCCAAGCCAGGGGAGGCGATCGATGACCGGACCCGAGCTCCAGGTGCCCAAAGGCGCCACCGACACGCACATGCACTTCTACGGACCTTTCGATCGCTACCCGTTTCCACCCGACGCCCAGCGCACCGCACCGGAGGCACTCTTGGAGGCCTACCGCGAGGTCCAGGCCCGGCTCGGCCTCGAGCGGGTCGTCGTCGTCCAGGCCGCGGGCTACCGCTTCGACAACGCCGCCACCATGGCGAATGTCGAAGCCCTTGGCGAGACCGCCCGGGCCGTCGTCGTCGTCCCGCTCGGCACGGCAGAGGCCGAGCTCGAGCGGCTGACCCAAGCCGGGGCGCGCGGCCTTCGCGTCTTCATGCTGGACGGCGGCGTCTACGACTGGGCCGAGATCCCGGCACTCGCCGACATGGTCCGCCCGTTCGGCTGGCACCTCCAGCTGCAGCTCGATGGCCGCGAGCTGATCGAAAGGCTGGATTTCATCGAGAACCTCAACATCCAGCTCGTCGTCGACCATACCGGCAAGTTCCTCGAGCCGGTCGAGCCCGACCACCCGGCCTTCCAGTGCCTCAAGCGCCTCGTCCACGAAGGCGCCTACGTCAAGCTCTCCGCCCCCTACGAGACCTCGAAGCTGGGCCCACCCACCTACGACGACGTCGGCACGCTCGCCAGGATCCTCGCCAAGGAAGCCCCGGACCGCATGCTCTGGG
>DAIRDJ010000255.1:0-4362 GCA_036796215.1 Geminicoccaceae bacterium | reverse complement strand
TGGGGTCGGCAGGTGCTGCCTTTTTCCGGTACATGGGGATGAGTTCCTTGAGGTTGTCGATGCCGTCCTCGCTGAAGGCCGGCATATACGCGTCGCCGCATCCGTGGACGGCGCTGACACCGCCTTCGGGCGCCATGTCGATGCTGATCGCATGGCGGAAGTCCTCGTCCTCGTCCTCGTCGAGCATCTCGGCGACACGGGCGCGGGTGAAGCTGCGGGCGATGGCGGCCATGCTCGGGCGGCCTCGGCTGTGGCCGACTGCTGAGCTGACCAGTTCCAGGGCAGCAGGTCGTCGAGCCTGGCCGGGTCGTGGTCGCGGATCCAAATCCCATGCCGACGCAGGCCGCGGCGTCGAGCATTCACGCCGCCACCACCGTTGCGACGCCAGGTGCCACCTCGACGTGGACCAACCGACCCGTCGCCCGGTTCTCGCAATATTGAACGCGAAGGCGGCGACCGTGGGGAGGATGCCAGCGGCAATGAACGATGATTTCCTGCCCGACATCGGCGGTATGAACGGTTGTTGAGCCTGGGCCGCAAGAACTTCCTCTTCGCCGGCGCCGATGCCGGCGGCGAGATCCTCGCCGACGCCATGACCGTCATCGAAACCGCCAAGCTTTCGGGCCCCGACCCAGAGGCCTACGGGAGCGCCACCGGGCCGGCCGGGCCTATCGTTGCGACAGGCCCAACCTCATGCTCGGCTTGCCGCGCTGTCTCGGCTTCGGCGGCTCGCGCGTGGACAATGCGATCGCAGCGGAGATACTGCGCGCGGTCGAGCCGATGGCCATCGAGGCCGCGTTGGAGGCCCAGTGGATGCCAGGGGCGGATGCACAGAAGCGGTCAGGCGGAGCGACGGCGCGTCGTCGACCTCGACCTGCGGCAGGCCGCGTACGATGCCTCGCTCGCCGGGCGCCGTTATGCCGCCTGCGATCCCGACAACCGACTGATCGCCTTCGAGTTCAAGAAGAATTGGCCAACTCGAGAAGAACTGGGAGGCAGCACTACGCCGCGTGGAGACCTGTCGGGCGCGTCTCGTCGAGCTGCAGGCGCCCGATCCCACCGCACCCTCTGCCCGATCTTGATCGGCCCGACTTCAACGGGCCCGCCGCAGACCTCGCCATCGCGTGGTCTGCGCCGGGCGTCACCCGACAGCAGCTGATGCGGGCGCTGATCGCCGCCATCATCGCCGCCATCATCAGGGCCGACGTGGATGAAGCGACGCGCGAGGTGGTGCTGGCGATCCATTGGCGTGGCGGCCAGCACTCGAGCCTGCGCGTGCGCAAGCCGAAGACGGGCGAGCATGGCTGCCGGACGCCCGCGGAGGCCCTCGCCGTCATGGCGCGCATGGCGACGCGCTGCTCCGACGCCGACCCGCCATCCTGAACCGGGCCGCTACCCTGAACCGGATGGGCGTGCGCACCGGCCAGCGCAAGACGTGGACCGCTCACCGCGTCGGGTCGATCCGCAAGGTGCACGGCATGCACGCCTATCGTTCGGCAGAGAAGGACGGCGCCTGGCTCACCATGCGCGAGGCCGCGGCGAAACTCGGAGTCACCAGCCACACTGTCCGCCGGCTGATCGGGGACGGAGAACTCCCCGCCGAACAGGTGGTGACGGGCGCACCATGGCAAATTCGGGCCGAAAACCTCGGAACTGGGCGCGTCGCAGCGGCGCTCGCCCGCAAGCGCCGCCCGCGTCACCAAACCACGTCCGACCAACTTCCAATGTTTCCAGACACTTGACGAAGAGGGGCATCATGACTCAGCGCTGGCGATCGGCCTGATGGCCCGCTTGGCGGCGTTGTTGTCGATGGCGACGCGGGCGTCGTCGAGGAAGAGGGTGAAGCTATCCCAGCGGCCGAGGGCGTAGCGCATGGCTTTCCCCCGCGGCACAGGGGGCGACAGAAGCGGCGGGCGAGGGCGGGGTGACGGTGGAGGTGCATGAGCGGGACCTCGAGGCCAAGCTCAGGGACCTGTGCGCGCGTCCACGCAGCGCCCGTCGACAAGAAGACGCGCTACCGGCCGCAGTCGGTCCGGTGCGTCATGCTCCCCACGTCCCCGGGCCCGATGGCGGCGAGAGGCCGCTCGGCGTGCCGACGCTGGAGGACAAAATCATCCTCGGTGCGGTCGAGGGGTGCTGAGCGCCGTTTTGCGAGGCCGGCTTTGTCGGGTTCTCCTGCGGCTTCGGCCCCTTGCGAAACCCGCACATGGCCCGGGGTGCGCTGCATGCGGCTGTCATGAGGCAGCGCCGTGAACTGGGTGCTCGATGCCGACATCCGCAGTTTCTTCGTCAACGTCGAGCACGAGTGGCTACTGCGAACGCTGGCGCACAGGATCGCCGATCCCGGCATCCTCCGGCTTGGCGAGTTCGAGGCTGCGGGCCCGAGTCCTCGAGACCGGCGAGTGGCAGGCAACCGACAGGGGGACGAAGCAAGGGGGCGGGCATCAGCCTGCTCCTCGCCGACATCGTCCTGCACGATGTTCTCGATCCCAGATCCCGGCAGTCCTCGGGTCCAGCAATGGCGACGGCGGCGGGCGCGCGGTCGTGTCGTGATCGTGCGCTACGCCGACGACTTCGTCATCGGATTCCAGAGGGAGGCGGAGGCGCGGGCGATGCTGTCCGACCTCGGGGAGGGCTCGGCCGTATTCGGTCTCGCGCTGCACGAGCACAAGACCCGGTTGATCGAGTTCGGCCGTTTCGCGGCGACCTCTCGACGCCAGCGGGGCGAGCGGCGGCCCGAGACCTTTGCCTTCCTCGGGTTCATCCACTACTGCGGGTGGACGCGGGACGGCAGGTTCATCGTGAAGCGCAAGACGCAGAGCGAGCGCCTGACGCGCAAGCTGAAGGCACTGCGCCGAGGGGGCGTGGCGTCCGATGCAAAGCACCGTTGGCCACCCAGTACCGGCGAGGCCGAATGGCCGAGCTACTCGACCATGACCTTCGGTCTTGGCGTTGGCTCGGAGCAGGGTCGCTAGTCCCGCCGGCATCGCTCGGCCGATCGATGACAAGCCGATGAAAAGCCTCGTCAATGCTTCGGCCGCGCCTTAAGCTCTTGTCGGGGTTAACCAGCATGGTGAGCAAGCGCGTCGATGACCGGGTCTGCTGGCACAGCCGCGTTGGTCGCGGAGGACATCAAGAAGCGCTTCGGGGCGCTCGAGGTGCTCAAGGGAATCTCGCTCACCGCGGAGCGTGAGGACGTTATCTCGATCATCGGCGCCTCGGGCTCGGGCAAGAGCACGTTTCTGCGCTGCATCAACTTCCTCGAGACCCCGGACGGCGGACGGATCGTCGTCGGCGGCGAGGAGATCCTGATCAAGCAGGGCAGGCTCGGCCAGCCGGTGATCGGCGATCAGGCGCAGCTCAGCCGGATCCGCGCCAAGCTCGGCATGGTCTTTCAGGGCTTCAATCTCTGGTCGCACATGACCGTCCTGCAGAACGTCATGGAGGGCCCGCTCACGGTCCTGCGGCAGCCCAAGGCCGAGGTCCACGATCGGGCGATGGACCTCTTGGCCAAGGTCGGGATCGCCGAGAAGCACGATGCCTACCCGGTCGAGCTCTCGGGCGGCCAGCAGCAGCGGGTCGCCATCGCCCGTGCGCTGTGCATGCAGCCACAGGTGCTGCTCTTCGACGAGCCGACCTCGGCGCTCGATCCCGAACTCGTCGGCGAGGTCTTGAAGGTGATGCGCGATCTCGCGGCCGAGGGGCGGACGATGATCGTCGTCACCCACGAAATGGGCTTCGCGCGCGAGGTCTCGAACCGCGTCATGTTCCTGGCCGATGGCCTCGTCGCCGAGGAGGACAGCCCGGCCGAGCTGTTCGGCAACCCCAAGACGGAGCGTTGCCGGCGCTTTCTCGCGAGCGTGCTTTGAGCACCGCACATCACATCGACTCGACGAAGCAATGACGGAGCACCCGACAATGAAGCGTTTCGCCACTCTTGCCTTCGCCATGGGCCTGCTGGTCGCCGGCCACGCGCAGGCCCAGGACTGGAGCACCATCCGGATCGCCACCGAGGGTGCCTACGCACCCTGGAACTTCACCAACACCGCAGGCGAGCTCGACGGCTTCGAGGTCGAGCTGATGGCCGACCTCTGCGCCCGCATGGATGCCGAGTGCGAGCTCGTATCGCAGGCCTGGGACGGCATCATCCCGGCCCTGCAGGCCGGCCGCTATGACGCCATCATGGCCGGCATGTCGATCACCGACGCGAGGCGCGAGGTGATCAGCTTCTCGCGCTCCTACGCGACGACACCGGCGATCTTCGTGGCGCCCAAGGACAGCGACCTCGCCGCCGCCGGGCTGCCCGAGATCCGCATCGACATGGCCGAGATCTCGGCCGAGGAGCAGGCGCTGATCGACCAG
>DAIRDJ010000254.1:0-4431 GCA_036796215.1 Geminicoccaceae bacterium | reverse complement strand
CTGCCGATGTTCATCTTCATGGGCCTGATGCTCGAGCGCTCGGGCGTGGCCGAGCGGCTGATGGTCGATTTCTCGCGCCTCTTCGGCCGCTTTCGCGGCGGGCTCGGCCTCGCCGTCGTCGTCATCGGCATCCTGCTCGCGGCCTCGACCGGCATCGTCGGCGCCTCGGTGGTGCTGCTCGCGGTGCTCTCCGTGCCGATCATGCTCGAGCAGAACTACAGCCCGGCCTTCGCGACCGGCGTGGTCGCCGCGTCGGGCACGCTCGGCATTCTGATCCCGCCCTCGATCATGCTGATCATCATGGCCGATCAGCTCTCGCTCTCGGTCGGCAACCTCTTCATGGGGGCGATGATCCCGGGGCTGATGCTGGGCGGGCTCTACATCGTCTTCGTCCTGGTGGCAGCCCGGCTGATCAACGGCCTCGCACCCGCTCCCACCGACCTGCCCCCGGTGACGGCGAGCCTGGTGATGACCACCCTGCTCCACGTCATCCCGCCACTCCTGCTGATTCTCGCCGTCCTGGGCTCGATCTTCTTCGGCATCGCCACACCCACCGAGGCCTCGGGCCTCGGGGCCGCGGGTGCCACGATCCTGGCGCTCCTCAACGGCAAGCTGAGCCTCGCCGTGATCAAGGAGGTCTGCTACAAGACCAGCATCACCACCGCCTTCATCTTCGGCATCTTCTTGGGGGCCACCGCCTACGCCGTGGTGCTCCGGCAGCTCGGCGGCGACGAGTTCATCGGCCACATGCTGCAGGCCCTGCCCTTTCCGCCCGGCGGCATCGTCATCGCCATCCTGGTGATGGCCTTCATCGCCGGCTTCTTCCTCGACTGGCTCGAGATCTCGCTGATCATGCTGCCGCTGGTGGCCCCGGTGGTGGCCGCGCTGGGCTTCGATCTCACTTGGTTCGTGGTCCTCTTCGCCGTGGCCCTGCAGACCTCGTTCCTGACCCCGCCGGTCGGCTTCTCGCTCTTCTACGTCAAGGGCGTGGTCCCCAGCACGGTGACGACGCAGATGATCTACAAGGGCGTCATCCCCTTCGTGCTGCTGCAGGTCCTGGCCGTGGCCCTGGTCTATATCTGGCCCCAGCTCGTCCTCTGGCTGCCGAGGGTCGCCTACGGCTGAAGCGGCTCGGGCCGGCTCACCCCGAGCCTGGCCGCCACCGCCTCGAGCTTGGCCATGATCCCGGGGTAGAGGACCAGACCCTGGGCAAGTGCCGCGCGCTTCTTGGCGAGGCCATTCTCGCCCGGCAGGCGGACCCGCTCGATGCCGGGGCGGGGCGGGTTGGCACGGGCCGCATCCGCGAGCCAGCCGGTCTGGCGGACGAAGGCGTCCGCACCGCCGAAGCAGGCGGGATCGATCACCTGGACCGTGACGCAAGCCCCCCATTCCTTGGGCCCATCGGCCCGGCCGTAGCCGGCAAGGCCCTGCGTCAGGGCCTCGATCATCAACCCCAGGCCATAGCCCTTGTGGCCGTGGTCGAGCCCGCCTACCGGCAGGATCGAGCCCGGCGGGTCGGCGCTGACGACCGCTGGATCGTCGGTCGGGTTGCCCGCGGCATCGAGCAGCCAGGGATAGGGCATCCGCCGGCCCTCGGCGGCGTAGCGGCCGGAGAGGCCGTTGGTGGTGATCGACGCACTGATGTCGATCAGGATCGGCTCGCCCGTGGTCGGGATGCCGATGGCGATCGGGTTCGGCGTATAGAGCGGCTGCCTGCCGCCGAAGGGGGCGACCGAGGCGACGGCGGGGTCGCTCGAGGTGATCACGGCCATCAGCCCGGCGTCGGTGGCCCGGGTCAGGAACGCCGCGAGGCAGGCGATGTGATGGCTGCGGCGGATCGCGACCATGGCGGTGCCGAGCCTGGTGGCCCGCGCCATCGCCTCGCCCAGCGCCTTGTCGGTGAGCCAGACACCGGGCAGCCGGTCGCCGTCCCAGGTCAAGGCCGCCGGGCGGTCGGCGACGACCACGGGCTCGCCCGTGGTCCGCAGGGTCCCGGCTTCGGCAGCGGCCACATAGGGCGGCAGGAGCTGCAGGCCGTGGGTGGTGTGGCCGAGGAGATCCGCCTCGACCAGCAGCCGGGCAGTCACCTCGGCCTTCTCGGCAGCGAAGCCCGCGGCGGCGAACAGCGCCTCGGCAAAGCCCACGAGATCGACCGCGGCCCAGCGTTGCTCGGACATGATGGCTCTCCTCCCTTGTATCTTTGGCCCCGGTTTGCGCGGCAGCGTTAAGCCCGCCTTAACCTCGACCGTGCTAGCGGTGTGCCGGTACGACCGCGTGGTCGCGGCGAGACCAGAAGGACTGCGTGCGGACGCCCATGTCGATCCCGGATCTGATCCAAGCAGCCCGCCGGCTGGCGCGGCGCCAGGGGACCACCAGCGTCACCTTCGTGCATCTCGGCGCTTCGCCCTACATCATGGCGAATACCGCCCGCTACCATTATTTCCGCAACAGCATCGCCGAGCTGGCGCGCGAGCGCGGGGCGGAGCTCGTCGAGCTCGACCAGGCCCGGCTCTGTCTTTTGGCCGAGGGCGAGGCGCTGCCGCCAGAGCTCTCCCGGCACCTCGACGGCGCGGCCGAGGCGCAGCGCTCCGGCCCGCCGCTCTCGACCATCCTCGAAAGCTTCGTCCTGCCCGGCCAATACCTGGAGCTCAGGGAGCGGCTCGCTGCCTTGCAGGCGGGTCCAGCCCACCCGGCGGGCGAGGTCGAGCCGGCGGGGGAGGTCGAGCCGGGCGGTGTGCCCGAGACGAGCACCGACCCGGCCGCGCCGAGCCGGCGTCCCGAGCCGCTGTCGGGTCCCCTCACGCCCTCGCTCCTGGCGCTGATCGAGGACCGGCTCGACGGGGTCGATCTCGAGCCCTTCGTCCGCCGCCAGCCGGTCTATGCCAGAGGTGCCGGCTGGCAGCTGGTCTACGCCGAGCAGATCGGCGATCTCGACGCCCTGGCCGGGGCCTTCTTCAGGGATGTCGAGATCACCCCGGGCGAGCCGCTCACCCTCGAGCTCGAGCGCCACCTCGATCGGCTGATGCTGGTAGCACTCCTGCTCAACCGACCCTGGCGACGGCAGAGGATCGGCCTCGATCTCCGCCACGCCGCCTGGGCCACCGACGAATACCGGCGGCTGGTCAGGCGGCTCGACGATGCCGAGCGTCAGCGCCTGACCATCGAGCTCGACTGGCTCGACGCGCTCCGCGACGCCGCCTTGGGCGGCAGGCTCGTGGCCGAGCTGCGCGACGCCGGCTTCAAGATCGCGATCGACCGGATCGCCATCGAGACCCTGCCGCTCTTGAACCTCCAGCACCTGGAGGCCGACTGGCTGAAGCTCGCCTTCGACAAGACCCGGCTCGCGGCCCTGGCCGAACCGCCCTGCCTCGATGCGCTCCGCCGCCTCGACCCCGACCGGCTGATCCTCATGGCCGCGGACGACAAGCTCGCCCTCGAGCTCGGCGAACGGTTGAAGATCAGCCATTACCAGGGCCCGCTGATCGACCGGCTGGCGAGGGAGTGCGGGACGAGGACTATATAGATGTGGGGAAGATGATCTTCCCCACGCCCCATCGTTATTTCGCGGCGGCGCTTGTCACGGGCGCCGTCGCCAGCAACCGAGGGGGCGTGGGGGAAATCATTTCCGCCACCTGGTTTTGAACCGAGTTGACGTCATGGCCTCTACCGGCAAATCTGGAACGAGCTTTCTGGAGCGCCGAGGTTGAGCAAGCCGCAAGCCACGTCGCTCGATCATCGCGAGGCCACGCTCTTTCGCGGCCGTGCCGCCGAGTTTGAACTGGCCCGCGGGCTCTGCTCCGTGCCGCTGCCGGCGGACCAGCGGCTGGCGCTGCTGATCGGTGGCATCGGCGGCATCGGCAAGTCGGCGCTGGCACGGCGGATCATCCGCGACCTCAAGGACGAATAGGCCAGCGACGCCTGGCTGCAATTGGGCAAGCCGGCCTACGCTGCGATCGATCTCGCCGAGACGTGGTCGCAGGACGTCGTCAGGCACTCCGCCAACTCCGCCTCCAGCTCGGCATGGCTTGGCGCGAGGCGCGCTTTCCGCTGTTCGATTTCGCCTTCGCCGGCATTCACGCCGAGCGCTTCCCCAGCTCCGACGTCCTTGAGCGCTACGAGCTGATCAATCCGGACGGCATGGTCGTCCACCGGCTCGCCGCGGCCCTGCCGATGGGGCTCGACGACAGCGAGCGGCTGCAGGACGTGGCCGACGGCATCAACGAGCTCCTGTCCGAAACGCCGCTCATCGGCACGGCCTACAAATACCTCAATCGGGTCTTCGCCCGCGGCCTCCACGAGCTCGACCAGCGCACCGAGCCGCTGCTGCGGGAAATCGGCGCCACCGGCGCGTATCTGCTCGACCAGCGGCTGCCCGAATGCCTGGGCATGGACCTCCAGAACGCGATCCGGACAGCCGAACAACGCCGCCCG
>DAIRDJ010000253.1:0-4519 GCA_036796215.1 Geminicoccaceae bacterium | reverse complement strand
TCATGGAGGAGATCCGCGGCCCCGCCGGCCGCACGGTCTGGGACAAGCTCGGCAACGTCAACGAGGCGGTGCTCGCCTCCTATCTGAAGAACGAGTACCCGCAGACCGTGGCGGTCGTCCTCTCGCGCATCGAGCCGGCGCACGCCGCCCGGGTGCTCGCCAACCTGCCCGATGATTTCTCGGTCGAGGTGGTGATGCGCATGCTGCGCATGGAGGTCGTGCAAAAGGACATCCTGCAGGATGTCGAGCGGACGCTCAGGGCCGAGTTCATGAGCAATCTCGCGCGCACCAACCGCCGCGACAACCACGAGGTGATGGCCGAGATCTTCAACTATTTCGACCGCAACACCGAGGCCCGGTTCGTCGCCTCGCTCGAGGAGCGCAACAAGGAAGCGGCCGATCGGATCAAGGCCTTGATGTTCACCTTCGAGGACCTCTTGAAGCTCGACAGCAGCGGCATCCAGACGCTGATCCGCAACGCCGGCAACGACCGCGTCGGCATGGCGCTGAAGGGGGCGTCCGAGCAACTCAAGGAGCTCTTCTTCGCCAACATGTCCGAGCGTGGTGCCAAGATCCTGAGAGAGGACATGGGCGCCATGGGCCCCGTCCGGCTCCGCGACGTCGACGAGGCGCAACAGTTCATCATCAACATGACCAAGGAGCTCGCGGCCTCGGGCGAGATCTTCCTCGCCGACAACAAAGACGACGAGCTGATCTATTGATGACCGAGGCGAGCAGTGACCACGGCAGCCCGGTGCCCCCCTGGGGCGGCCCGGTGCTGCGGGCGACGGGCCGGGCGGCCGTCACCTGGCGGGAGATCCCGAACCCCGGGGCGATCCCGGCTCCAGAGCCGGACGAGCCCATGGCCGGATCCGAGCCGGTGCCGACGGCGTCGCTGCGCTTCGATGAGAGCGATCTCGCCCGGCTGTGTGCCTGCGTCGCCGCCACGCTGCGGGCCGAGGTGCTGGAAGCCGCGATGGACCGCGAGGAGAAGCGGATCGCCGATGCGCTCGAGCGGATCGCTCTGTCCCTCGATCAGGCGGATGCCGTTCTTGCCGAACGCCGCCGGCAGTTTCGCGAGGCGGCCAGCGTCCTGGCGGGGGCTGCGACCGAGGCCCTGGCGCTCGGTCCCGGGGTCAAGGTCGCAGCCCGCCTGGCCGATGCGCTGGTCGCCGATTGCCTCGCCCGTTTCGATCCCGAGCTGGCGCTCACCGTCGAGGTCGCTCCCGACATTGTCGATGCGCTGGCTGCACGGCTCGCCGCTTCGCCCGTGGTCAAGGCCCGGCCCGGCCGGGTCGCGGTCGAGGCGGCGGGCGACATCGGCCCGGGCGAGGCCCGGCTGGTCTGGGCGGATGGTGCCGCCGACTGGTCGCTCGCGCGCCTGCATGCCGATGCGGCGGCCCTCATCCGCCGGCTGACCGAGTCTTCACGACCCACACCGAGCATGGAAACCGAACAAGCATGAGCGACGATAAGCCGAGCCCATCGCCTGCCCCCGATGCCGCCAAGGTTGCCGATGGTCGGGCTGCCGATTCCGCACCGGCCAACGGCGCCCTCGCGGTCGCCGAGAACGGGGCTCATGCCGACCATGCTGCGGGTGATCGGCTGAGTGCGATCTACGACATCCCGGTCCAGCTCGCCGCCGTGCTGGGCAAGACCTCGATGCCGGTCAACCAGTTGCTCCGGCTCGGCCGGGGGGCCGTGGTCGAACTCGACCGCAAGGTCGGCGAGCCGATCGACATCTACGTCAACAACCGGCTGGTGGCCCGCGGCGAGGTGCTGATCGTCGACGATCACCTCGGCATCACCATGACCGAGATCATCAAGAGCGACAGTTGATGGCCGGCACCGCTCAACATCGACGGCCGGCGACGCGACGCACAGCACCAGAGGCATCTCGCGGGGCGCTGTCGCTGCTGCAGCGGCTGGACCCGGCAGGCGTCGTCGGTCTTGCCGCCGCCTTCGCGGTGATCGGCCTCGCGATCGCGAGCGGTGCCGCCCCCGGCCGTTTTCTCGATCTGCCGTCCTTCCTGATCGTCATCGGCGGTACCTTCGCCGTGACCCTCGCGAGCTTCTCGCTCGAGGATTTCGCCCGCCTGCCGAGGGTCATGGCAGCCGCACTCTCGCCCAGCCCGCCGCCACGGCTCAGGACGGTTGCCGATGATGCGCTCGAGCTCGCGAGTGCGGTCCGTCAGGCGAGCGTCACCCTGCTCGAGGAGCGCGTGACGGCCTTTGCCCGCCACGTCCACCTGCAGCGCGGCCTCGTCATGCTGCTCGATGGTACGCCGCCCAAGGTGATCGAGCGGGCCATCGCCCGCGAGATCGAGGCCATGATCGAGCGCCAGACGGCGACCGTCGCGATCCTCCGCCGGGCCGCCGAGGTGGCACCGGCAATGGGGCTGATCGGCACGCTGATCGGCCTCGTGCAGATGCTCGGCCAGCTCGAGGAGCCGGACCAGATCGGCCCGGCCATGGCGGTGGCCCTCTTGACGACGCTCTATGGGGCACTTTTGGCACACGCCCTGTTCACGCCCTTGGCCGAGCGCCTTGTGGCCCGCTTCGCGCAGGAGCGGCTTGCCGCCGAGCTGCAGCTCGTGGCCGTCGTGGCGATCGCCGAGCGCGACAATCCGCGGCGGCTCGAGGCCACGCTGAACGGCCTGCTGGCCCCCGAGGAACGCGCTTCGAGGTTCGATTGACAGCCATGCAACGACAACAGAAGGGAGACGTCACCGTGGCGACGCGGCTCTTGGTCATCGGTCCGGACGGTCGCGAGCTGGCGGCCGCTGTCGACATGGCGGCAGCGGCGGGTGCGGCGGTGCGCCGGGTGCCGAACGTGCCAGCCGCGCTGGCGGGTCTCAGGGATGGCCGCGGTGCCGATCTCGTCTTCATCGATCTGGCGGCCGACGTCGGAGCCTTGATCCAGGGCCTGCGCAGCGAGCGCTTCAGCCTGCCGGTCATCGCCTGCGGCATCGATGTGAGCCCTGCCGATGCCGTGGCCGCGATCCGTGCCGGCGCCCGGGATTTCCTGCCTTTGCCGCCGGACCCGGAGCTGATCGCCGCGATGCTGGCGGCGGCGAGCGTGCCCACCCGCGAGTTGGTCTCGGCCTCACTGCAAATGGCGGCCGTGCTCGACCTCGCCCGCCAGTTCGCCCCGGCCGACGCGAGTGTGCTGATCACCGGCGAGAGCGGCACCGGCAAGGAGATGATCGCCCGTTTCCTGCACGCCCAGAGCCTGCGTGCCCAGGCCCCCTTCGTCTCGCTCAATTGCGCGGCGATCCCGGAAAATCTTCTGGAATCCGAGCTCTTCGGTCACGAGAAGGGGGCGTTTACCGGGGCGGTGGCGCGGCGGATCGGCAAGTTCGAGGAGGCGTCTGGCGGCACGCTTCTGCTCGACGAGGTGACCGAGATGGACCCGCGGCTGCAGGCGAAGCTGTTGCGCGCCATCCAGGAGCGCGAGATCGACCGGGTGGGGGGTACGAAGCCCGTCAGGATCGACATCCGCCTGATTGCGACCAGCAATCGCGACATGGAGGAGGCGGTGGCCGCGGGCCAGTTCCGGGAAGACCTCTATTTCCGCCTCAATGTCCTGACCCTGCATCTGCCGCCCTTGCGCGAGCGGCCGGCGGATGTCGAGCCCTTGGCCCGGCACTTCGCGGCCAAGCACGCGATTGCCAACGGCAAGCCCGGGATGCGCCTCGATGCCGGCGCCCTCGAGCGGCTCCGGGCCCAGCCCTGGCGGGGCAATGTGCGCGAGCTCGAGAACTGCCTGCACCGGGCGGTGCTGCTCGCCAGGGGTGAGGTGATCACCGCCGGCGACATCGTTCTCAACCGTCGCGCCGAGGCCATCCGCCAACAAGCCGCCAGCGACGAGGCGGGCCCGGCCGCCGTCGGGCGCAGCCTCGCCGCTGTCGAACGGGACCTCATCATCGACACCTTGCGCCACACCATGGGCAACCGCACCCATGCCGCGACCATCCTCGGCATCTCGATCCGAACCCTGCGCAACAAGCTCAAGCAGTACGGCGACGACGGCATCGCCGTTCCCGCTGCCCTTGGTGCCCAAGGCTGAGCGGCGATAGAGGCAGAGGCGAGGCCATGGCACTGCAGCTCCAGACCACGACCCGGCAGATCCTGCCCGAAATCGGCCGGGCACTGCGCCAGAGCGACGTGCTCATGGCGCTCGGTGTCATCGCCATCCTGGTCGTCCTCATCCTGCCGCTGCCGCCGATCCTCCTCGATCTTTTGCTCGCCCTTTCGATCATGTTATCGGTCCTGGTGCTGTTGACGGCCCTTTTCATCGAGAAGCCCCTGGACTTCAGCGCCTTTCCGACCGTGCTCTTGATCGCGACGATGCTGCGCCTGTCGCTCAATCTGGCATCGACCCGGCTGATCCTGGCGCATGGTCACGAGGGCCCGGCCGCAGCCGGCGGCGTGATCGAGGCCTTCGGCGGCTTCATCATGCAGGGCAATTTCGTCATCGGGATCATCGTCTTCGCCATCCTGGTGATCGTCAATTTCG
>DAIRDJ010000252.1:0-4606 GCA_036796215.1 Geminicoccaceae bacterium | reverse complement strand
GCGTTTCGGCCTTGATGGTGCCGACCTCGGGGATGGTGATCTGGTAGTCGGAGAGCACCTCGAGGAGGAAGGCCTCGAACGGCTCGTCGGTGCGGTCGAGCTCGTCGATCAAGAGCACCGGGGCGCCGTTGATGTGCGGCTCGAGGGCCTGGAGCAGCGGGCGGCTGATCAAAAAGCGGCGGTCGAAGATGTCCTGGCCGAGGCTCTCGCGCGATGCCTCGCCGGTGGCCTCGGCCATGCGGATCTCGAGCATCTGCCGCTGGTAGTTCCACTCGTAGACGGCGGATGCCAGATCGAGGCCCTCGTAGCATTGCAGGCGGACGAGATCGCGGCCGAGGGCCTGGGCCAGCACCTTGGCGATCTCGGTCTTGCCGACCCCGGCCTCGCCTTCGAGGAAGAGCGGGCGGCCGAGCTTCAGCGCCAGGAAGGTGGCGGTGGCGAGCGGCCGGTCGGGGATGTAGCCGGCCTCGCGCAGAAGGGTGACGGTCGTGTCGATCGAGCTCGGCAAGTCGGCGGGCATGGGCATCCCCTTGTACGTTGGTTCACCGTTCCGCTCGAACGGGCGGCGACGAACGGCGTAAACTCGCCGGCACGGCGCCCATTTGCGCTCCTACATGCCGTTCTCCACACGATTAGGGAAGGGTTGCCTTGCCGCGCACTCTTGTCGTCGGCCTTGTCCTTTTGGCCATCGTCAGCGCCGTGCTCGCTGTTCTGGTGCCGCGCTGGCAGGTGGTGCCGGGGCTGGTCATCGCCGACCCGGGATTCGCAACACTCGGTGGCGAGAACGGCGCCGCGTGGCAGCGGCTCGGCGCCGGTCGGATCGAGCCCGTCGCGGGCGGGGTGCGGCTGGTCAACGACGACCCGGACGAGGTTGTCGGGCTCGATCAGCTGATCCGGATCCCTTTTGGTGTGCAGGCGTTTCGGATGACGGCGCTGGTCGTGTTGCGAGGGGTGGCCGTCGGCACCGAGCCTTGGCACAAGCCACGGCTGGTGGTGCAGGGTATGCCCGCCGATGGACAGGTGACCTTTGCTGGCCGGTTTCAGCTGATCGATCGGGGTGGCGATGTCGGGCCCGTGCGGCTGAGTGCCGTTTTTCCGGTGGCGTCGCCGAGTGACGAGGCCCTGGTGATGCTGCGGCTGTACAAGGCCACGGGCGAGATGGAGATTCGCGATCTCGTCGTCGAGGCCGCCGTCAAGCCGCCGGCCCGGGAGCTGTTGCGGCGGGTCCTGATCACGGTTTGGCTGGGTATCGGGGCGGGCATCGGTCTCGTGCTCTGGTGGCGGAGCGAGAACCGTCTGGCGGCGAGCCTGGTGCTCGGTGGCCTCGGCCTCCTGGCCACGATGGTGGTCCTGCCGCAGGCATTGCGCCAGCCCTTGCACGACCTGCTCGCTGCGCTGGCGGGTGACCGATGGCTGGACGCGTTGAAGCCGCTCCTGCACGTCGCGGCCTTTGGTGTTCTGGCATTCGCGGCGCGACTGGCGCTGCCGTCCTGGCCGCTGCGGCTGCACGTCCTCGGCTGGCTCGCGGCAGCACTGCTGTTGGAGCTCGCCGAGCTCTATTTCAGCCTGTTCGATCTGGACGATCTCGTCGACATGGTGGTGAACGCCACGGGGGCCATGGTCGGTCTCGCCGCTGCCGCCTGGCTGATCCGCCGGCCGCGGCAGCAGCACTGGTGGCCGCGGGGGCGGACGAGCTCGCCCGACCCCGCAGCCGGTCCAGGGCTTATGCGCAGGCCTTGACGGCGCGCGTTGCCATCACCTTGACGAGATGCGCCCGGTAGTCGGCCGAGGCGTGGATGTCGGCATTGAGGTTGCCGGCATCGACCGTGAGGCCGGCGAGCGCATCGGCCGAGAAGTTGCTGGCGAGCGCATTCTCGGCCTCGGTCCAGCGGAAGGCGGAGGGGCCGGCCCCGGTGACCGCGACCCGGACCTTGCCGCCGTGCTTGGCGACATAGACGCCGGCGATGGCGTAGCGGGACGCAGGGTTCGGGAACTTCTGGTAGTTGGCCTTCTCGGGCTTCTTGAAGTGGACTTCCTTGATGATTTCGTCGTCCTCGAGCGCCGTCTCGAACATGCCGGTGATGAAGTCGTCGGCCTCGATCTCGCGCTTGGTGGTGCGGATCGTCGCACCCAGGGCCAAGAGGGCGCCGGGGTAGTCGGCGGCGGGGTCGTTGTTGGCGATCGAGCCGCCGAGCGTGCCCCTGTTCCTGACCTGCGGGTCACCGATGCCCTTGGCAACGGCGGCGAGGGACGGGATCACCCGCTTGACGACGTCGCTCGTCGCGACCTCGCCGTGCCGGGTCATCGCCCCGATGGTCACACCGCCGGCCTCCTCCTTGATGCCCTTGAGCTCGCCGATACCGGCGAGGTCGACGACCACCGACGGCTGGGCGAGGCGCTGTTTCAGGGTCGGAATGTAGGTCTGGCCGCCGGCCATGAGCTTGGCGTCGGCGTCGCCCAGGAGCTGGGCGGCCTCGGCGAGCGAAGCGGGTTTCTTGTATTCGAACTCATACATCGTCGGGTCTCTCCCTGGCGGTTCGGGGGCCACCCCCTGAGGTGGCCCCCTGCCGGTTGGTTGGATTATTCGGCGGCGCGGGCCATGCCCTGCATGGCGGCCCAGACCTTCTGCGGGGTGGCCGGCATCTCGACGCGCACCCCGATGGCGTCCGTGATGGCGTTGATCACGGCGGGTGGCGAGCCGATGGCGCCGGCCTCGCCACAGCCCTTGACGCCCAGCGAGTTGGTTTCCGTGATCGTCCCGGCGGATGTCACCACGTGGAAGCTGGGGACATCATCGGCGCGCGGCATGCAGTAGTCCATGTACGATCCGGTCAGCAGCTGCCCGCTCGCGTCGTAGATGGCACCCTCGGTGAGGGCTTGGCCTATTCCGTGCACCAGACCACCGTGGACCTGCCCTTCCACGATCATCGGGTTGACGACGTTGCCGAAATCGTCGACGGCGACCAGCTTCTCGATCCTGACCACGCCGGTATCGGGGTCGACCTCGACCTCGCAGATGTAGGTGCCGGCGGGGAAGGTGAAGTTGGGCGGATCGAAAAAGGCGCCTTCCTCCATCCCGGGCTCGAGGTCGGGCGGGTAGTTGTGCGGCACGTAGGCCGTGAACACCACCTCGCCCATCGACTTCGACCGGTCGGTGCCGGCGACCGAGAACTGGCCGTTCTTGAACTCGATGTCGGCCTCGGCGGCCTCGAGCAGATGGGCCGCGATCTTCTTGCCCTTGGCGATCAGCTTGTCGCAGGACTTGGCGATCGCCTCGCCGCCGACGGCCAATGACCGCGAGCCATAGGTGCCCATGCCGACCGGCGTCTTCTCCGTGTCGCCATGGATGACCTCGATGTCCTCGAACGGGATGCCGAGTTTGTCCGCGGCCAGCTGAGCGAAGGTCGTTTCATGGCCTTGGCCGTGGCTGTGCGTGCCAGTCATGACTTGCAGCTTGCCGGTATGGCTGAAGCGGAGCTTCGCGCTTTCCCACAGTCCGACACCACCACCGAGCGCGCCGACGACCTGCGACGGCGCAAGTCCGCAAGCCTCGATATAGCAGGAGATGCCGATGCCGCGCTTCTTGCCACGGGCCTCGGCCGCGGCCTTGCGGGCCGGAAAGCCCTTGTAGTCGATCAGCCGCATCGCTTCATCGAGGGTCGTCTCGTAGTCGCCCGTATCGTAGATCAGCGCGACCGGGGTCTGGTAGGGGAACTGGTCCTTGCGAATGAAGTTCTGCCGCCTGAACTCCGCTGGATCCTTGCCGATTTCGTGCGCTGCCTGATCGAACAGCGTCTCGAGGACGAAGCAGGCTTCCGGGCGACCGGCCCCGCGGTTGGCGTCGACTGGCACGGTGTTCGTGTAGTACGCCTGGACATCGCAATAGATGGCAGGCGTCTTGTACTGCCCGGCGAGCAGGGTGCCGTAGAGATAGGTCGGCACGCAGGAGCTGAAAGTCGACATGTAGGCGCCGATGTTGGCCTTCGTGTTGACCCTGAGCGCCGTGACGTTGCCGTCGGCATCCATCGCCAATTCGGCGTGGGTGACGTGGTCGCGGCCATGGGCGTCGGAGAGGAAGCTCTCGCTACGCTCGGCGACCCATTTGACCGGCCTGCCGCCGATCTTCTTCGACGCCCAGGTCACCACGCATTCTTCACCGTAGATGAAGACCTTGGAGCCGAAGCCGCCGCCGACGTCGGGACCGATGACGCGAAGCTTGTGCTCCGGCGCCACCTGGACGAAGGCCGACATGACCAGACGATGCACATGCGGATTCTGGCTCGTCAGGTAGCAGGTGAACTGCTCGGTGCCGGTATCGTAGGCGCCGATCGCCGCCCGCGGCTCGAGGGCATTGGTGATGAGGCGGTTGTTGACGAGATCGATCCGGGTGACGTGGGCGGCGCTGGCCAACGCCGCGTCCACGGCCGCCTTGTCGCCGAGTTCCCAGTCGTAGATCAGGTTGTTGGTGACGTCGTCATGGACCAGGCTGGCGGCATCGTGCGCGTCGGCGACGTCGACGACGGCGGGCAGCTCGTCGTAGGTGACGGCCAACGCCTCGGCCGCGTCCTTGGCCTGGGCATGGGTCTCGGCGATGACGACGGCGACC
>DAIRDJ010000251.1:0-4662 GCA_036796215.1 Geminicoccaceae bacterium | reverse complement strand
AGGAAGAAGAGCAGCATGCCCTGAAAGACGCCGGTGACGGCCTGGGGCATGCCGACGGTGATCTGGGCGTTCTCGCCACCGAGGTAGGAAAGCGCGACGAGCAGGCCGGCGAGCACGCAGCCGACGGGGTGGAGGCGGCCGAGAAAGGCCACGATGATGGCGGTGAAGCCGTAGCCGGGCGAGATGACCGGGACGATCTGGCCGATAGGCCCTGCCACCTCGAAGAGCCCGGCTAATCCTGCGAGCCCGCCGCCCATGAGCAGGCTCGTCCAGATCATCTTGGCCCTGGAGAAGCCGGCGAAGCGGGCGGCGGCCGGGGCCTGGCCGATGACGGTGACCTGAAAGCCGAAAAGCGTGCGGGACATCAGGAACCAGACGATCAGCACAACCACACCGGTGATGACCGCACCGAGGTGCAGGCGGGTGCCGGCGATCAGGTTGGGGAGCTGGGCCGAAGGGGAGAACATGCGGCTTTCGGGAAAGCCGAAGCCTTCCGGGCTCCGAAGAGGGCCGTAGATCAGCGCACTCAGGAGGAGGAGGCCGACATAGGTGAGCATCAGGCTCACCAGGATCTCGTTCACGTCGAATTTGGCCTTGAGGAAGGCCGGGATGGCGGCCCAGGCCATGCCGCCGAGGATGCCGGCCACCATCATCAGAGGCAGGATGTACCAGCCGGTCTCGCCCCAGAAGAGCAGGCCGACATAGCCGCCGGCCAAGGCACCGAGCGTGAGCTGGCCCTCGGCCCCGATGTTCCAGACGCCGGCGCGGAAGCCCACCGCGAGGCCGGTGGCGATGAGGACGAGGGGGGTGGCCTTCACGCCGAGTTCGGCCAGGCCATAGGCGCTGCTCAAGGGGGCGATGAAGAAGGCGCGGAGCGAGCGGATCGGGTCGTAGCCCATGGCGGCGAACAGGACGGCGCCGGCGATGACGGTGAGGGCCACGGCCAAAAGCGGCGTCAGCCAGCGCATCACCGGGCTGATCTCGGCCCGGGGCTCGAGCCTAAGCATGCGCCGTTACCTCCGCCTCGATCGCCGGAACCGCGTCCGGCAGGTCGTGCAGGCCGCCCATCAGCAGGCCGATCTCTTCCAGAGTCGCTTCGGCGGTCACCAGCGGGCGGGAGAGCCTGCCGCCGTTGATCACGGCCAGGCGGTCGGTCAGCGCAAGGAGCTCGTCGAGGTCCTGGCTGACGACGAGGACGGCGACCCCGTGGGATGCGAGGTCGATGAGCGCCTGGTGGATGGCGGCTGCCGCCCCGGCGTCGACGCCCCAGGTGGGCTGGGCGGCGATCAGCACGTTCGGGGCCTGGAGGATCTCGCGGCCGACCACGAATTTCTGCAGATTGCCGCCGGAGAGCGAGGAGGCGCGCGCGTCGGGGCCGGTGGCCTTGACCGAGAAGCGCTCGATCACCTCGGCGGCGAAGCCGGTGGCGCGGGCATAGCGGATGATGCCGTTGGTCAGGAGGGCACGGCGGTCGAAGGCGGACAGCAGCGCGTTCTCGGCCAGTGTCAGGTCGGGTATGGCGGCGTGGCCGTTGCGCTCTTCCGGGATATAGGCCAGGCCGAGGCCGCGGCGTGCCCTGGGGCCGAGCCGGCCGGCGCGACTGCCGTCGATGACGATCGCTTCCGCTTCCACCCGGCGCTCGCCCGAAAGTGCCGCCAAGAGCTCGCTCTGGCCGTTGCCGGCGACCCCGGCGATGCCGAAGACCTCGCCGGCACGGACCTCGAAGGTCACCTCCTTCAACGACGTGCCGAAGGCGTCGGCGGCTTGCAGATCGAGGGCGTTGACCTGAAAGCGCGGCGCGCGCTTCAGGCGCTTTGCCGGTTTTTCCGCCGGGGCGAAGTTGGAGCCGACCATCAGGGTCGCCATGCTGCGCGCGGTCTCGACGGCCGGATCGCAATGCGCCACCACCTTGCCGCCGCGCATGATCGTCGCGGCGTCGCAGAGCGCTTCGATCTCGTGCAGCTTGTGGCTGATATAGAGGATCGAGACGCCTTCGGCGGCGAGTTGGCGGAGGGTGAGGAAGAGCCGGTCGACCTCCTGGGGCGTGAGCACCGAGGTGGGCTCGTCCATGATCAGGAGCTTCGGGTTCTGCAGGAGGCAGCGGACGATCTCGATGCGCTGGCGCTCGCCGACCGAGAGCTCGTGCACCTCGCGCTTCGGGTCCAGCGGCAGACCGTAGGCCTTGGAGACCTCGACGATTTTTTTGGCCAGATCCTTGCGGTCGGTCGCGGCATCGAAGCCGAGCGCCACGTTCTCCAGGACAGAGAGGGCCTCGAACAGCGAGAAATGCTGGAACACCATGCCGATGCCGAGCTGCCTTGCGGCATGCGGCGAGGCGATCCGAAGCGGCCGGCCTTCCCAACGGATCTCGCCGGCATCGGGGGCGGTAACACCGTAGATGATCTTGACCAGGGTCGACTTGCCGGCGCCGTTCTCGCCGAGGAGGGCGTGGATTTCGCCCTCGTGGACGGTAAGATCCACGTCGTCATTGGCGAGGACGCCCGGATAGGCCTTGCGGATGCCTTTCATCTCGAGCCGCGGGGTGGCCATCAGGCGACGCTCCGGAGTTTGTCGTTGGCCGCCATGGCTTCCATGACGGTGAGCAGCTGGGCGGTGACCGAGGCGGCGATGACGGCCGGGGCCTTGCCCTTGATGGAGGCGAGGCCGATCGGGCAGACGAGGCGGGCGAGGCGGTCGGCCGGGATGCCGGAGGTGGTGAGCTGGTGCTCGAAGCGGCGGCGCTTGGTGGCGGAGCCGATGAGCCCGAGCCAGGCGAAGTCCTCTTGGCGCAGGCGGGCCTCGACGATGGCGAGGTCGAGGGCGTGGCTGTGGGTCATGACGAGGACGAGGTCGCTGGGCTCGGTCATCACGGCGGCGGGGTCGGGGGTGTGCTCGGCCGGGGCCATGCCCTGGCGGTTGTCGAGCCAGAAGAGGCGGCAGGGCAATGGCTCGAGGGCGCGGGCGATCGCCTGGCCGACATGGCCGGCGCCGAAGAGGACGATGCGCGGCAGGCGGTCGTGCTCGGCCTCGAGCCTTCGGGCGAGGGCCTTGCGCTGGGCCGGTGTGAGGCGGGTGAGCCCGAGGGTGACATGGCCGCCGCAGCATTGCTGGAGGGCGGGGCCGAGCGGCAGCTGCAGGCGCTCGGGCACGGGCTCGCCGGCCAGGGCCTCGCGCGCCCGCTGCATCGCCCGCCATTCGAGCTCGCCGCCGCCGATGGTGCCGAAGATGGCGGCGTCGGTGACGAGCATCACCGTCCCGGCCTCGCGCGGCGTGGAGCCCAGGACCTCGAGGATCTCGACGAGGATCGCGGGCTCGCCCCGGTCGATGGCGGCGAGGGCGGCGGTGAGGGCTTCGGTCATGCGGCGGCCTCGTAGAGGCTCTCGTCGACGATCCAGCCTTCCAGCGGGTCGGCCATCGAGGGAATGCCGAAATTCTCCTCACGCTTCGACCACGCCCATGCAGCTTGGACGGCACAGAGGAGGGCGTCGAGTTTATCGCCGGTCGGATCGTCGACGAACGAAGTTCGTACTTCGACGTTCTTTAGGCCCGCCAAAATATTCTCGCGAAGCTGCTTTTGTGAGTGTATGTCGTCGGCGATTTTGGCATCCTTGTAGCCAGGCCTGCCGATAATATTACGGGCGAGGTGCCCAGGATAAGTTTCTACAATTATATTATTACGTTGGTCGATTTCCCTCAGCAGTGGTATATTCGCATCAGATGGAAGAATGCGCTTTGTAACTTCGTAAAACATGCCGTTGACGCGGCGATTCTGCGGGCTCATTGCGCCCGTGCGCTTGTCAACGACCCGCTTATGCTCCTTGTCACCTACTGCTCGCGAATATTTATAGCGATCAAGAAAGCTGCGGAATTCGCGCTTACTCATTGCGCCAATAATTTCAATATAGTCTGACCATCTTTTGGGCCAGCCATTTTCTTCAATGACTTTTTTTTCGCGACTCCGAACGGTGTATCAACTCCCATGATCCACGGGCCGTTGGAGGCAAGAAGATTCTCGAACTCCGTGAACTTCTTGCTTGGCCATTCCAAAACTTCGTCACACACGAGCCCGTTATCGCGTATCCGACACACCGCGCAGGTGACAGGTTTCTTGCGGCTAGGAGCACATGTAAAGTCGATGCCGTAGACCCTCACTCGGCGGCCTCCTGCGTCGCCTTAAGTTCCGCCAGCCGCTCGATCGCCATGAGCACCTTCTCGGGCGTCGCCGGTGGGTCGAGCCTGGCCGGGTGTTGGTGGTCGGCGGTGGCGGCCACGGCGTCGGCGAGCGCCTGCCAGACGGAGATGGCAAGCATGAGAGGGGGCTCGCCCACGGCCTTGGAGCGGTGGATGGTGTTCTTGACGTTCTCGTTCTCCAAAAGGCGGATGCTGAAGATCTCGGGGCGGTCGGCGGCGGTCGGGATCTTGTAGGTGCTGGGCGCGTGGGTTCTGAGGCGGCCCTTTTCGTCCCAGACGAGTTCTTCGGTGGTGAGCCAGCCCATGCCCTGGATGAAGCCGCCCTCGATCTGGCCCTTGTCGATCGCGGGGTTGAGCGACTTGCCGACGTCGTGGACGATGTCGACGCGATCCACGCGGTATTCGCCGGTGAGCGTGTCGATGGTGACCTCGCTGCAGGCGGCACCATAGGCGAAGTAGTAGAAGGGCTTG
>DAIRDJ010000250.1:0-4666 GCA_036796215.1 Geminicoccaceae bacterium | reverse complement strand
TGTCAAAACTACATCGAAAATGCGGGTTATGTACGGTCAGCGTGAAAATGCTCTAGCCACCGCTTGCCGCCACCCCGCCATCACTGCCGATGCCAAGCTCACCTCCGGTCGGCTTACGGCTGGCGGCGGCTTCATGGCATGGCCTGCCCGATGCCCAGCATCGGGCCGCGCTCGGCTCGTCGCCGGCGTTCACCCGTAGGCCGATGAAACACCGTGAGAACTTCTGCAACGGGCGCTCAACGACCAAGGCGCCGGATTCGTTAAGGCCCGGCGCTACTCTGGTGCCGATCGCGTCTTGTCGGCGCCGCCAATTTCCTGGTCCAGCCAATATTAATTTAACCAACCTGCCAAAGATGGTGAATTCCCATTTTTCAGTATCTTCGCAGGCTGGATGCCGCCACTGCCTCGATCGCGCGATGGTTAAAAATAAATTAGCAATACGTTTCTCTCATTCGTGAAATACACCAGTAGTCGATAGACGAAAGCTGCCCGAACGCAAATAAGCGGTGAGGAGCAAGGCCTCCCCCCATTCACCAAAGGGCAGCGACTATGATCAGGCGTCAACATTGGGCCGTGCCCGGCTTCTCGGCACTGGTATTGCTGGCACTCGCCGCCTGCAGTGGTGGAGGAGGCGGAGGCGGCGCCGGCGGCACACCGTCGAGCGGCACCAGCGAGCCGCCGGTCGCCACCGGCGGTGGCGGCAGTAGCGGTGGTGGCGGCGGCAGCACAGGCGACACCGCGGACGGCGGCACGGGCAGCGGCAGCACCGGCGGTACGGCTGGCGGCAGCGGCGGTACGGCTGGGGGCACGGCGGGCAGCGGCGGCTCGACGTCGGGCGGGAGCACCGGCGGCTCGACCGGTGGTGGGACGATCCCGACGCCGCCGCCCCCGGCGGTTGGCTTCGCCACGCCCAACCTCTATGCGACGGTCGGCAGCGACACCCCGAACCGGCTCCGCCGGCTCACCGTCTTCGGCGACAGCTATTCCGACACCAACTCCAGATTCCGCACCTGCGGCAATCCGGGTGTGATCGCCAATTGCACGCCGCGCGGCCAGATGTGGTCGGAGCGTCTCGTCGCCTCGGGCTCGGGTGCGACGCTGCGCAGCTATGCCCGCGACGGTGCATCGGCGCTCGATGGCGGTGTCTATGCACCGAACGACAACGACTTCGAGAGCCAGGTCGATCAATGGGCAGCCGGCCCCGATCTCGGCGCCAACGACCTCACCATCGTCTACATGGGCTATAACGACGTCAACGCGCGCAGCGGCCAGGATGCCTCGATCGCCGATTATGCGACCCAGGTCGACCGGCTGATCCGCGGCGGCGCCACGGCGAGCGAGCGGCGGCTCTTCTTGACCCTGTTGCACGACTTCGGCACCGTCCCGAGTTCGCTCGCCAATCCGGCCGCCGGCAAGGGCGCGCGCACGCAGGCGATGAACAGCGGCATCGCCGGGATCGTCAACGGCAAGGCCAACGTGGTCGCCGTCGACATGTTCACGGTCTTCAACCGGATCCGCGCCAATCCCGCCCGCTATGGTCTTACCAACGTTACCGGTGTTGCGGGCCCGGGCGACGACCTCGACACCTTTCTCTACGCCGATGCCGAGCATTTCAGCCCGCGCGGCCAGGAGCTGGTGGCGCAGGTCTACAACCACTACCTGACCCGCGGCTGGGACCTCGCGAATTCGCTGCAGGGCAACGAGGCCAATCGCAACCGGCTCAACGACGACGTCGACAACCGTCTCGCCCAGCTGTCGCTGATCGAGGGCGGTTCGGCCGGCTTCACCAGCTACTTCGTCGGCGACGAAGCGGCGGCGATGGGGGCTTTCGCCGTCGAGATGGGTGATCCGAGCCGCTCGGGCTTCGCCCAGCTGACCCAGGCCGGTCGCGCCGATGCCGGCATCGGCCTCAACTACGCCCTCGACACCGACACCCGGCTGGGTGTGGTGATGAGCCGCTACGCCTCCGATCGGGCCCATGACCTCGGCGCCGATGCAACCCGGCTCGATACCGAAAGCGACACGGTCAGCGTCTATGTCGACACCAAGCTGGGCGGGATCGATCTTCGCAGCCGGGCGAGCTTCGCCAACGACAGCTACGAGAAGGCGACCTACAACGAGGTGGTCGACGAGGCCAACAGTGCCCGGCACGGCGGCCGGACCATGTCGATCTCGCAGACCGCGAGCAAAGCGCTTCGCGTCGGCAATGCCTGGCTGCAGCCCTGGGTGAACGTCACCCACAGCGAGCAGCAGATCGACGGCTACACGATCAGCAACCCGTTCGTTTCCGATCTCACCTATTCGGGTGCGACGATCACCGACACGGTGGCGAGCCTCGGGCTGAACGCCACGAGCGATCGCTTCACGCTCGGCGGCGGCAGCACGCTCACCCTGACCGGCGGCCTCAGCTACACCCGCTCGCTCCGGGCGGACGACTACGAGGTGACCATCGAGGAGGAGGCCCTGGCCGGGCTGAAGCAGACCGAGACGGTCGAGCGGGAGGGTGCCGAGATGATCGGGCTGCGCCTCGGCTCGGCCCTCGAGATGGGCGAGAGCCTGTCGTTCAGCACCGACTACGCGCTCACCAAACAGATGGGGGTCGAGGCCGACCACTCGGTCACCGCACGGTTCAACTATCGCTTCTGAGCCGGGCCCGACGTTTGGGTGCTGCGGGCTGCGGCAGCCCGGCTGATGGTCCGCCGCTGCCCGGCGACAAGTCGACCATTGGCGGTCCTCGACTGGGGCGCCCTGCCCGGGGCGCCCCATCTTTTTGCTCACGACAGCGCCGCTGCGGCCCGGCTGCTCCGCGCGTTTCGATCAGCGGCTCGCAGGGTCACTCGGTGGCGAGCGAGCGGATATAGGCGATGAGCTGCGCCATCTCCAACCGGTCGAGCGGCGGCGCGGGCATCGCCGGGTGCCCCGGGGCGAGGAGCAGGGTCTCGATCTCGGCGTCGTCGCGGGTGTCGGCGATGCGCATCAGCGTCGGCACGCCGTCGACCACTGGGCCCGCGTGGCGCGGCTCGATCAGATGGCAGGCGCTGCAGACCCGGGCGGCGAGGTCGTAGCCGGAAGCGGCCGCGACGCCGGCCGGCGTCTCGGCCAGCGCCGGTGCCGAGAGCAGAAGCAGGGCGCCGGCGCCCAGTCGACAGACGGCAAGCAGTCGGCTCGGGCGAATCCAGGGTCGGGGGAAGGCAGCGGCACGCAGCATAGAGGGCTCCACGCGTTAGCCCGTGGTTTCTAGCGCATGAGTCGATGGCGCGTACAGGTTGCAAGCCGAGGCGGGCATGCCGATCCGGCCGCCTGGTGGACGCTAGGTGGCCGAGCCTTGGTGATGCCCCGACGGTGATGCCCCACGACGGGGCATCACCGTCCCGATGACCAGTCTCGGGCGGGCTCGTCCTGGGTTGTCGCGCTCAGGCCGCCTTTGGCAGGGCCGCATGGACCGGGTCGAGGGCGAACCAGACGCCGTCGTCGAGCAGCACGGTGTGGCTCTCGGCGAAGCCGTTGAAGTCGGTGCGCAGCGCACTCGAATAGGCCCCCATCATCCCGACCTCGAGCCAGTCGCCATCGTCGACGTCGGCGGCGAGCCAGTGCGGCCCCGGCATCGAATCGATGCTGTCGCAGGTCGGGCCGAAGAGGTCGAAGGCCATGTCGCGACCGCGCCGCGGGCCGTCGACGGCGAGTGCCCGGGTCGGGAACAGCGGCCCGACCCATTTGAGCTCGGCGAGATTGCCGTAGACACCGTCGTTGAGATAGAGCGACGAGCCGCGGCGGAGCTCGGCCCGGGCGAAGACCGAGGCCCCGTCGGCGACCAGGAGCCGGCCGGGCTCGCATTGCAGGCGACAGGCCAGAGCATGCTGGCCGACGGCCCGGCTGATCGCCTCGACGAAGGCGGCAAACGGCGGCTCGTCGCCGGTATAGGCGGCCGGGAAGCCGCCGCCGACGTCGAGATGGTCGACGCCGCCGACCCCGGCGATCACCGCAGCGGCGATGTCGATGGCGCGCTCGAAGGCCGCGGGTGTGAGGCACTGCGAGCCGACATGGAAGGTCACGCCGGTCGCGGCGGCGAAGGTCTTGGCGAGCCGCAGGAGCTCCATCGCCTCGACGGGGCCGGTGCCGAACTTGCCGGTGAGCGTCAGCATGGCGCCGTCGCCCGGCACGGCGAGGCGAACGAAGAGCTCGAGGTCGGGGGCCTGGTGCGTTGCCTGGACGATCTTGTCGAGCTCGCGCGGATGATCGAGCACGAAGCGACGCACGCCGTGCACGTGGTAGGCCTCGGCGATGGCCTCCGAGCTCTTGACCGGGTGCATGAAATGGCAGACGGCATCGGGCAGGAGCTGCCGAACCCGGCGGATCTCCTTGATCGACGCCGTGTCGAACTGCCGGACACCGGCAGCGTGAAGTGCTTCGAGTACGACCGGATGGTCGTTGCATTTGACTGCGTAAAGGACGTCGCCCGGAAAGCTCTCGAGCACCTGCGCCGCCCGCGCCCGGATGAGGTGCGGACGGATGCCGACGATCGGAAGCTCTGGAGCGAAGGCGCGAATCATGGCGGCAGCGCCGCCGTAGGACTGGATCATGCCGATCCCCCAACCCGTGAGAGTTAAGTAGACCAGTATGCCGCCGCCGCGCGTGCCGCTGTGCATAAGGCAAAACTGACGAGAAC
>DAIRDJ010000249.1:0-4687 GCA_036796215.1 Geminicoccaceae bacterium | reverse complement strand
GATGCACAATGAATGAAATACAGCTTGACACCGAAAAGCCCATGTGAGGACTGGACCGACCACCAGGCGCTGGCGCAGAGCCTCGGGGTCGGCGACGGCGCCAGCAAGACCTTCCAGCTGGTCAAGCACTACCCGAGCGGCGGCGTGGTCGAGAGCCGGATCATCAGCAAGCCCGTCGCCGGATTGGTGAAGGTCTATCGCGACGGCGTCGAGGCCGCCTCCGGCTGGAGCGTCGACACCACAACCGGGCTCGTCACGTTCACGACGGCCCCGGCCACGGGCGTCCAGGTCACTGCGGACTTCAGCTTCGACGTCCCGGTGCGCTTCGACAGCGACCAGATGGAGGTCACCATCGAGACCTATCAGCTGGGGACCTGGGGCCAGATCCCGGTGGTGGAGATCCGGCCGTGAAGACCGTCTCGCCCGCTCTGGCCAGCCACCTCGCCGGCTCCGTGACGACGCTCGCCACCTGCTGGCGGATCACCCGGACCGACGGCGTGGTGTTCCGCTTCACCGATCACGACCGCGGTCTGGTGGTCGATAGCGAGTTGTACGAGGCGAGCGCCGGCTATTCGCGGACGGCCATCGCTAACGATGCCGGCATGGGGGTCGACAATCTCGACGTCGAGGGCGTGTTCGACAGCGCGGCCGTGACCGAGGCAGAGCTGCGCGCCGGCCTGTTCGACCGGGCCGAGGTGCGGATCTTCCTGGTCAACTGGGCCGATCCGTCGATGGGCATCCTGCGGCTGCGTCGTGGCTGGTTCGGCGAGGCGGTGCTGACGGAGCAGGGCGTGTTCCGGACCGAGCTCAGGGGTCTGACCCAGGCGCTGTCGCAGCGGATCGGTGAGCTCTACAGTCCAGAATGCCGTGCCGATCTCGGCGATCACCGCTGCCGGGTGCCGATATGGCCGGCCGAAGTCGCCCGCGAGACTGCCTATGCCTTCGGTGATCATGTGCGCGTTGCCACCGGCGCGGGCCCAGGTTCGGCGGCCTACGAGGACCGCCTCTACCGCTGTGTCGTCGCCGGCACGACGGCGGCCGAGGCGCCGGTGTACGATACGACCCTCGGTGCCGAGACGCTCGACGGCACCGCCGTGTTCCAGGCGCTGGAGGCCTGGAGCCGCTCGGGCACGGTCGTGGATGTCACCGACCGCACCACCTTCGCTGCCACTATCGACGAGCCGCGCGCCGTCGACGGCTGGTTCGCCGGCGGGCTGCTGACGTGGGAGAGCGGGGCCAATGCCGGCCGGGCAATCGAGGTCAAGACCTGGGAGCAGGCGGCCGGCCTGATCGAGCTGCTGTTGCCGCCCGGCTATCCGATCGCGCCGGGCGACGCCTTCCGCATCCACCCAGGCTGCGACAAGCGCCTCGACACCCGCATCGACCGCTTCGCCAACGTGCTCAACTTCCGCGGCGAGCCCTACGTGCCGGGCCAGGACCTTTTGATGGCCTATCCAGATGGGCGCTGACTCAGACGCCATCGTCGCTGCCGCCCGTGCCTGGCTCGGCGTGCCCTGGCGCCACCAGGGCCGCACGCGCCAGGGTGTCGACTGCGCCGGGCTCGTGGTCCTGGTCGGCCGCGGGCTCGGCCTCGCCGACTACGATACGCAGGCGTATGGCAGGAGACCCGAAGGCCAGGGCTTCGTCCAGCACTTCCGGACCGCCATGGCCGGCCTGCCACTGCCCGAGGCAGTGCCCGGCGACGTGCTGGTCTTCGCCGATGCCGCCTATCCCTGCCATTGCGGCTTTCTCACCGAGAAGCTGGGTCAGCCGCATCTGCTCCACGCCCATGCGCTCCGGCGCAAGGTGATCGAGGAGCCCTATGCCGGCGAGTGGCCGGCCAAGGTCAAGTTCGCCTTCCGCTTTCGCATCAGCTGAGTTTCGCCCATGGCCATTCTCGTCGCTGCCGGCGGTGCCGCGCTGGGCACAGCACTCGGCGTCGGCCCGGGTGCCGGCTGGCTGGCCGGGGCCGCGCTGGGCAACCTGCTGTTTCCCAGCCAGGGTGCCGAGAGCCGGGTCGAGGGACCGCGGCTCGGCGATCTCACTGTCACCTCTTCGGCCTACGGCGCACCTGTCGCCATCGCCTACGGCACCATCCGCCTCGCCGGCAACCTGATCTGGTCGTCCGGCATTTCCGAGCGGCAGAACGTCAGCCGCACCCGGGCCGGCGGCAAGGGCGGTGGCGGGCCACGTCAGACGGCGGTGAGCTATGCCTACTTTGCCTCGCTCGCCATTGCCTTCGCCGAGGGCCCGGCCGAGGACGTGCTCAGGCTCTGGGCCGACGGCAAGCTGCTCTACGACAGGTCCGGCGCCAGCCCGGAGGTGGCGAAGGGTGGCCTGCGCTTTCGCTTCCATTCCGGCAGCGAGGAGCAGCTGCCCGACCCGCTGATCGAGGCGCAGGTCGGTGACGGCCGTGCCCCTGCCCATCGCGGGCTCTGCTATCTCGTCTTCGAGGACCTGCCGCTCGGCGACTTCGGCAACCGCATTCCCAACCTCACCGCCGAGATCACCTTCCGGCGGACGGTGGAGCAGCCGTTTCAGCTGATCGACCTCGTCACCACCGCCGAGGGTGGGTATTTCAGCGGCTACCAGAACGACGCCCTGGCGATCGACTGGCGCCGCGGCCATGGCTGGTTCCTGCGGAGCAGCGTCGATCCCGCCACCGCCGGGCTACGTCGCTTCGATCTCCGGACCATGCGCGAGGACCGCCAGGCGCGGCTCGGCGATGTCGCCGCCACCACGCCCAACAACTTCCCGGCCACGCTGTTCTGCGGCCCCGACAGCCATCTCTACCTCACCGTCGGCAGCGGCAATTCCAAGCCGCTGATCCGGGTCGAGCCCGATGCGCTCAAGGAGGTCGGCCGGTTCGGGGTCTCGAGCTCGGGGCTGAGCAACACCACCACCCGCTTTGTCGCCACCAACTGGCTGGGCATGATCTCGGCCTATGGAGCCGATGGCCGGTTGGACTTGCTGCTGACCGGCTCATCCTTCGACGATGTCGGCCTGCTGCGCGCCGACGGCATGGCCTATGTCTGGGGTGCCGGCCAGACGGTGACCGAGGCCCGGGTGCGGGGTGTCGTCGGCGGCCTCGTGGCCGAGGGTGTCGGCGAAGGCTGGCTGCTCGGCAGCGGGGTCGGCACCAACCACAGCGGCCTCGGGCTCTACCGCATCCGGGTGGCGGCGACCGCGCACTACGACCCGCTCACCGGCCAGACGCTGGGCGTGACCTTCGAGAAGGTCGCGAGCTTCACCCCCGCCGACATCGCGCCCGGTGCGACCGGGTTCTTCAATCCGGCCGGCGGGCTCACCTATGACGCCACCGACGATGGCGTGATCTTCCAGGTGACCCTCTCGGTCGGCGGCACGGCCGGGACGATCTACACCGTCAAGTGGCGCGAGGATGCCGGCATCGTCTGGAAGACGGCAGTACCCAGCCAGATCAATTTCGAAGGCCCTTTCTTCGGCCAGAGCCGGCTCCTGGGCCAGCGCTGGGCCCTGATGCGTGGCAATCGTGTGGTCCGGCTCGACACCGCCACCGGGACGGTCGTCAGCAACGAGACCTGGCCCAGCGCGGTCAACGAGGGCGGCGCTCAGCTCTACGACGCGGTGTCGGACACGCTCCTTGTCCGCACCGGCAGCGGCTGGGCCCGGCTGTTCCTCGGGCGCGGGGGTGGTGGGGGTGAGGACCTCGCGACCATCGTCGGTGATCTCTGCGGCCGGGCCGGGCTCGACGCGAGCGACCTGAACACGGGCGAACTCGATGCCGTGGTGCCGGGCTACGTCCTCGGCCGACAGACCACCATCCGGGGCGCGATCGAGCCCTTGGCGCAGGCCTTCTTCTTCGACGCCACCGAGAGCGACGATGTCCTGGCCTTCCGCACACGCGGCCGGTCGCCCGTCGCCACCATTCCGGCCGAGCATCTCCTGCCGCTGGACGACCGTACCCTGGAGAGTTGGCGCGAGCGCCGCACCCAGGAGGTCGAGTTGCCGGAGCGGCTGAGCGTGGTCTACATGGACCGGGACGCCGACTACCAGCAGGGCACGCAGGCGGCCAAGCGGGTCGCCGTCCAGTCGCGCCACCAGGCGAGCCTGACGCTCGCCATGGCCCTGGATGCCACCACCGCCAAGCGGATCGCCGAGCAGACGCTGATCAGCGCCTGGCTGGAGCGTAGCGGCTACACCGCCGCCCTGCCGCCCGACTGGCTCAGGTTGGAACCGACGGACGTGGTCGACGTCGCCTTTCCGAGTGGCTCCAGCTTCCGTATGCGGCTCACTCGTGTCGATGTGGGTGCGGACTTCTCCCTTCGGCTCGAGGGCGTGTCGGAGACTGCGGCGAGCTACGTCTCGAACGCCATTGCCGACGCCGGCCAGGGCCGCCCGCCGCAGCTGATCACCGGCGAGGCCGCGACCCGGTTGATCCTGCCCGACTTGCCGCTGCTGCGCGATGTCGACGACACCGGCGGCTCTGGCTCCCGGCTCTACTACCTGATGGCCGGCTTCGGTGCCCCGGGCTGGCCGGGCGCCGCCCTCTACCGCAGCGCCGACGGCTCGGCCTGGGCACAGGCCGGCCGGGCGCTCGGCGAGGCCGCCTGGGGTGCTGCCGCCAACGCGCTCGGAAGCCCAATCTCCCCCTTCAGCACCGACGAGACCAACAGCCTCACCGTCTTCATGACCACCGGCGGCGATC
>DAIRDJ010000248.1:0-4803 GCA_036796215.1 Geminicoccaceae bacterium | reverse complement strand
ACACCGGCATCATCAAGCGCGACAAGGTCCAGCTCACCGGCGAGGACATGCGCGAAGGGCTCACCTGTGTCCTCGCGATCAAGATGCCGGACCCCAAGTTCTCCTCGCAGACCAAGGACAAGCTGGTCAGCTCCGAGGTCACCCCGATCGTCCAGGGGCTGATCACCGAGGGCCTCGCCCGCTGGTTCGAGGAGCACCCGGCCGAGGCCAAGGTGATCATGTCCAAGATCGTCGAGGCCGCCACCGCCCGCGAGGCGGCGCGCAAGGCGAGGGAGCTCACCCGCCGCAAGGGGGCGCTCGATATCGCGAACCTGCCGGGCAAGCTCGCCGACTGCCAGGAGCGCGACCCCGCCAAGGCCGAGCTCTTCCTGGTCGAGGGCGATTCGGCCGGCGGCTCGGCCAAGCAGGGCCGCGACCGCTCGTTCCAGGCGATCCTCCCCTTGCGCGGCAAGATCCTCAACGTCGAGCGGGCGCGGATCGACAAGGTCCTGGGCAGCCAGGAGATCGGCACGCTGATCACCGCGCTTGGCACCGGCATTCGCGACGACTTCGACATCACCAAGCTGCGCTATCACCGCATCATCATCATGACCGACGCCGATGTCGACGGCTCGCACATCCGCACGCTGCTCTTGACCTTTTTCTATCGCCACCTCCCGGAGCTGATCGAGGCCGGGCACCTCTTCATCGCCCAGCCACCCCTCTACAAGGTCAAGCGCGGCAAGGCCGAGCGCTACCTCAAGGATGATGCCGCCCTCGAGGCGCATCTCGTGGCCTCCGGCCTCGAGGACACCCGCCTCGTCATCGGCGACGCCGAGAACGGCGGCGCCATGGACGACGGCCGGCAACGCGTGGTCGAGGGCGAGGCGCTCGAGGCCGTGGTCGAAGGGGCGCAGGCGGCATCCGCCATCCTCATGAACTTCAAGCGTCGCCACCCGGTCGAGCTGATCGAGAGCCTGGCGCTCGAGGGCGGCCTCATCGAAGGCGCCTTCAGCGACCCGACCGAGGCCCTGGCGCTGGCCCAGCGCGTCGCCGCCCGGCTCACCGCCACCAGCCGCGGCGCCTGGCAGGCGCATCTCGGCGACGAGGGCGAGCTGGTCTTCCACCACATGAAGGGCGAACGGCGGGAGCGCCACAAGCTCGATACCGGCATCACCCGCAGCCCCGAGGCCCGCAAGCTCGCCGACGCCCTCGCCCGCATGGGCCCCTTCTTCGCCAAGGCCGGCCGGCTCGAGAAAAAGGACGAGAGCCGGCCGATCAACGGCCCCCTCGACCTCACCGAGGCCATCCTGGCCATGGGCCGCAAGGGCCTCGGCATCCAGCGCTACAAGGGCTTGGGCGAGATGAACCCCGAGCAGCTCTGGGAGACCACCCTCGATCCCACCATCCGCTCGCTCTACCAGGTCCGCGTCGACCACGCCGACGAAGCCGACGACATCTTCACCACCCTGATGGGCGACGTCGTCGAGCCGAGGCGCGACTTCATCCAGGAAAACGCGCTGAAGGTGGTGAATTTGGACGTTTAGCGACAGGCAGGAAAAGAGCGGGGGAAATGATTTCCCCCGCGCCCCCTCGGGATGCAGGACGCGGTTGGCAGGACCTCGCGACAGATCCGCTCGGCGATGAGCTCGCCGGCACGGGCGTGGCCGTCGGCGTTCCAATGACCGCCGCATGGCACGGACTGGAGGAAGCCGTGCAGGCATTGGCCGGTTGCCAGCGCCTCTTCGGCCAGCTTCGGGGCGAGCAGCAGGTGGTCGATGCCGTTGGCCGCCCCGAAGTCGCCGAGCCGCCGGTCGGGATAGAAGAGATCGTCCGCACCGATCGCCTCGCGAAAGCGCTGGCGGACCGCCTCGTCGGGATGGACCTGGATGCTGTTGCTCAGCACGACGAGCAGGAAGCGGGCGTCGGCCGCCTCGACCAGTCGCTCGAGCCGGAGCAGGACCTGCTCGGTGATGCGCCAGGCCGTGGTCCAGGCAGGCTCGCTCGGCGGCAAGTAGATCTGGTCGTCGAGGCCGAGCTCGAAGCCCTCGACCGCCCGTTCGGGTGCCTGTTCCAGCTCCTCGGCCCGCCGCTCGATCTGGCCCCGGCGCTTGCTCGCCAAGAGCGCCTCCTGCACGAGCTGCAGGACGCGCGAGTGCGGCACGAGCTCGTAGTACCAGCGGCCGGGCGGGCTCGTCCGGATCCGGCTGCCGAGGCTCGAGGCGAAGCTGCGATCGAGCACCAGCTCGCCGTCCACCTCGACGAAGTGCGGCTTGCTGTCCCCCTGCAGCTCGAGGCTGTTGTTGCGGATATCGTTGCCGGTGAGCATGGCAAGCACCACGAGATCGGGGGCGAAGCGGCGCGCCCGGGTCTCGAACATCAACAGCTCCTGGGTGGTGCCGTAGCCGGCGACACCGAAATTGAGGACCTCGATCGGCCGCTCGTCCCGCGCCGGGCAGCCGGCCAGCTGCCGCTCGATCACCGCCGCGAACGTCTCGTCGAGCTCGACCTGCTTGGCCTCGGTGAAGGAGTCGCCGAGAACAGCGATGCGAAAGGTGCCCGCCGGCTTGGCGACCTCACGCTCTCGGTCGCGCATGCCGAGGGAATTGATGCGGATGAACATCTCGTTCTCGGAGCGCTCCCAGCCCTCGGCACCGGGCACCAGCGCCTGGCCGAGCACCGCGTCCGGCCGATAGAAATGCGCGTAGGACACGCCCATCACCCGAAGCGCCAGCTCCGCGACCCCGATGCCGACCACAAGCGTGACGAGCACCAGCACGACATTCTGCAACAGCTTCACAAAAGGGCCCCCGAACCGCAAGCAGCTGAGCGCTCTCTGCCCGTTGCACCGACCTGGATCAAGCACGCCAACCGCCGACGCCCGAGCCGCCACCAACGCAAAGTACCGGATGGGCCCGGGAAGGCGTGCCTTCCCGGACTCCTTTTCCGCCCCCTACCCCTGCCGCCGTCGGCGCCTGGGCGTCGCCATCAGCCGCGGTGCGAGCGGCGCAGGACGAGCGGGCAGGCCACGCGCGCTTGTTCGGGCTCGAGAGGACCTGGGGCGAGCAGCTTGTCGATCGCGAGCTGGCCCATCTCGCGATGCGGCAAGAGGACGGTGGAGGGCGGCGGCTCGAGGTGCTGGGCGAGCTCCTGGTCGTCGTAGCCCATCACCGCGACGTCACGGCCGACGCGCATGCCGAGCTCCTTCAGGGCCTCATAGGCGCCGAGCGCCATGAGATCGTTGGCGCAGAAGATCGCGTCCGGCGGGTCGGTCGCCGCCATCAGCTCGAGCGTGGCGGTGCGGCCGCCGCTCGACATGAAGTTGCCCTCGACGACGAGCGCCGGCTCGAGCGGTCGTTCGGCCCGGGCGATGGCCCTGGTGTAGCCCTCCTGGCGCTGCTCGGAGGCTTCCATCCAGGGCTCGCTCGCGATGAAGGCGATGCGGCGGTGGCCCGCCTCGATCAGGGCGGCGGTTGCCGCCTCGCCGCCGCGGTGCCCGGCCGGGACGACGCAGGGAAAGAGGTCGTCGGGATCGTGGCCGTGGCGTTTGCCGTCCTTCGCTATCGCCGGGGTGGGCTCGATCGACCGACGGCGCTGGCGATCCTGATCCTCGGGGTCATCCTCTTTTTGCTGCCGGCTTTCAGCCGGGCGAGGAGGGGCGCTGGTATGACCGCCGGTTCTGGCCGATCGTCGGCAACACCGTGCTGTTCGTGGCGCTGACCGTGCCGGGGGTGATGATCCGCGCCCTCGTGTTCGCCGCCATGATGAACCGCGAGACACGGGCCATGGCGGTGTTCCGCACGCTTTTCTTTCTCAGCCAGGTGCTGTCGGTCACGGTCGTCACGCTGATCTGGCAGATCATGTTCTTGCCGCGGCAGGGGCTGGTCTCGACCGTCATCGACATCGTCGGCGGCTCGCCGATCAACTGGCTGAGCGACGAGCGCTTCGCCATGGCGGCCATCGTCATCGCAACCATCTGGTGGTCGCTCGGCATCGCCATGATCCTCTTCCTTGCCGGCATGCAGGACATCAGCCGGGAGATCGACGAGGCGGCGGCGATCGACGAGGCGACCGGGGTCAAGGCGTTCTGGCACCTGACCCTGCCGCTCTTGAAGCGGACGATCACGCTGGTCGTCGTCCTGCAGATCATCCTGCACTTCCAGCTGTTCGGCCAATCCCACCTGATGACCCAGGGCGGCCCCAACGACACGACGCAGGTGCTGGTCCGCTGCGTCTACCAGACGGCGTTTCGCGACAGCGAACTCGTCCGGGCCTCGGCCATGGCAGTCTTCCTCTTCGTCATCATGGGCGCCTTCTCGGCGATCCAGTTCGCCGTCGGCCGGGAGAAGGACTGATGGCAACGTCCCGCAGCTACGCCTGGCTCTGCATCCTGCTCGCGATCCCGGCCTTCATCTGGCTGGTGCCCACCCTTGGATGGTGTCGCTGTCGTTCCAGCCGAACGAGGTCCTCGCACGAACCACGGCCTCGACCTGGCTCGGTCTCGTCCCACTGCCGTTCACGGCCGAGACCCACACGGCACTTTTCGCCTTCGGGCAGACACCGCCCTGGTTCTTGAACTCGGTGATCGTCGCGGGCGGCATGACGCTTGCCGTGCTCATCGTCTCGACCACCGCCGGCTACGCCTTCGCCAGGCTCGACTTTCCGGCGAAGCAGACACTGCTGGTCCTGACACTGCTCGGCCTCATGGTGCCGGAGCAGGCGGTCTTCATCCCGCTTTATACCAACCCCACTAATTTCTGACCGCTTCTGCCCACTCCATCGAGCAGAGGGATTTGATCCTGCCGGTATCGCTGGTGACGCGCT
>DAIRDJ010000247.1:0-4854 GCA_036796215.1 Geminicoccaceae bacterium | reverse complement strand
CGGGTGAGCGGCGTCCACTGCTCGTTCGGGCTGAAGAGGGACGCACTCGGGAAGATCTGAAAATCGATTCCGACATCGGCTGCCTCCATCTCGCGGGCGACGATCTCGATGATCTCGTGGCGGATGTCGGCGGTCGACCACTGGTGCGAGATGCGCAGGGTCTCTGCCTCGGCCGAGCCGGTCACGGCCACCGCGAGCGCGGCGCCGGCCATCAGGGTGCGGGCGAACAACGTCATCATGAGCCTCCGATCGGTTGTTTTTTGCAGGCCGCGAGCAGCCCTTGTGGCTGCAGAAGTGCCAGAGCACGGGCGGAGCGCCAAGCCTTTTTTGTATACCAGAGCCATCGCCAGAAATACCGAGCGAGCGGCTCGGTATCCAGGGCACTTGCGCGGGCGCGCCGGGCGACCCTATCTTCCGGCCGTCGGCGAAGCGGCAAAAAAAGGGCATGGCAGCGATGCGCCAGAACCGGGCAACGACGGTCGTTCGGACGCTCGAGCAGGACATCCTGGCGGGCGTGCTGAAGCCCGGCGATCGGCTCGACGAGCGGCAGCTGGGCCTGCGCTTCGGCCTATCGCGCACGCCGATCCGCGAAGCGCTCGTGCAGCTCGGCGCCATCGGCCTCGCGATCAGCGGGCCGAGGCGCGGCACGGTCGTTGCCGAGGTCACGCTGGCCGAGCTGATCGAGATGTTCGAGGTGATGGTCGAGCTCGAGGCGCTTTGCGCCCGGCTGGCGGCGCGGCGGATGACGCCGGCCCAGATCGCCCGGCTCGAGGCTCGACACAGCGCCGCCCAGCCGCTGGCTGAGGCCGGTGATCACGACGGCTACTACCTCGCCAACGTGCAGTTTCACGAGGCGCTCTATGCCGGCGCCCGCAACGCCTTCCTGGAGCGCCAGACCCTCTGGCTCAGCCGTCGCCTGTCACCTTATCGCCGCCTGCAACTCCGCCGCTCGGAGCGCCTGGCCACCTCGAACCGTGAGCATGCCCAGATCATCGACGCGATCCGCAAGGCCGACAGCGAGGCGGCTGCCCGCATCATGCGCGACCACGTCACCGTCCAGGGCACCGGGCTGGTCGATCTCTTCACCATGCTCTCGGCACAGCACGAGGAAGCCGCCGAAGCCTGATCCGCGACCGCCTCGAAGGCCGGCTGCGGCCCGCGGCCAAATCGTCTGATTGGCAATCGGCAGAGCGTGCTCGGCCACGCTGTCAACCCGGCTGATCGGCCGCCACGAGGAAGTCGGCAAAGCTCAATTGTGTCGCGGTCGTGTCGTCGACCGCGGTGATCCTGTCCCCGGTGAAGATCAGCCTGCGGCCGAGCCGGGGAAAGTAGCCGATATCGAACCCGCTACACTCGCCGCCCATGAGGTAGACCAGGTCCTCGTCGTAGGGATTGGTCAAATGGTGGGCGACACCCGGTGCCCGGAAGCCCATGAAGTCGCCGGGGCCGACCTCGACCACCGTACCGCCGATCTCGGCTCGCCCCCGGCCCGAGAGAATGAACACGAACTCCTCGTCGCGTTCGTGGCTGTGATAGACGAAGCTCTCCTTGCCCGGCGGGACGCGCGCCAGCGTCAGTGCCGTGCGGGTCAAGCCGGCGGCCGCCGACAGCCGGCGCAGATAGACGTCGGAAGCGGGATTCCAGGGATGCCGCAGATGGACTTCCGGCATGGCGGCAATGTCGGTTGCCGTGTGTAGCGGTTTCGTTTCGGGCGTGTCGTTCATCGTCGTTGCTCCGGCTCGGCTGTTTGCAGCGATCGGGCCGAGGATATGGGGCGGATGATGCTCCGACCCGGCCATCCTGCCGCCTCGAAGAGCTCGTTGACGAGTTTTAGCGACTGCCGCAGCAACGATCCACCGACCCAAAGTCCCGGTGGGGTCCGAGGGGAGGCTAGCCTCCCCTGATGCTTCCTGCCGATCGACTATTGCGCCGCCGCGGCCGCCGGGCCGGTGCCGTTGTCGGCGAGGTAGGGCAGCGGCGCCGCCGCGATCACCAGGCCCAAGGCCAGGGTGGCAAAGAGCGTAACGCCCCAGGCCACGAACAGTCCGGTCCTGGTGTCCTTGCGTGGCCGTTCGATCGTCACCATCGTCAATCCCGCTCCATCGACCATGACCGCTGCCCGAGATGCCGCGTGCTCGACGAGGATGCCCGAGCCGCGTTAAGAAACAATTGCGCTGCGTGGCAGCCGGCCGCATCCGGGTGCCGCGAGCGTCGGATGACGAACCCGACTGCCCTCGGGTACATACTCCTTCGCGCTATCGCCTCTGCCGGATATTAAAGCCACAATGCAAGCTCTTCGTCCTATCGACCTCCAAACATTGACGTTTCCGGTCATGCTCGCACCCATGACCGGGGTCAGCGACTGGCCGTTCCGGCGGATGGTGGCAAAGTTCGGCGCCGGCCTCGTCTTTTCCGAGATGATCGCCAGCCCGCATCTTCTGGCGTCCACCCGCAAGACCCGCCGCCAGCTCGTGGCCGATGCCGCGGCCCGCCCCTGGGCGGTCCAGCTCGCCGGCCACGATCCGGCGACCATGGCCGAGGCCGCCCGGCTGGTGGCGGGCGAGGGCGCCGATCTGGTCGACATCAATTTCGGCTGCCCGGCCAAGGAGGTCGTGGGCAAGGCCGCAGGCTCGGCCCTGATGCGTGAGCCGTTGCACGCGGCACGGATCATGGAAGCCGTGGTCGAAGCGGTGGACGTGCCCGTCACCCTGAAAATGCGCCTCGGCTGGGACGACAGCCAGCGCAACGCGCCCGAGATCGCCCGCATCGCCGAGGCCTCGGGCATCCGCCTCTTGACCGTCCACGGCCGGACCCGCTGCCAGCTCTACACAGGTGCCGCCGACTGGCCTGCCATCCGCGCCGTCAAGGACGCGGTGCGACTGCCCGTCATCGCCAATGGCGACATCACAGACCCTGCCACCGCCCGTCGCGCGCTCGAGCTCTCGGGGGCCCATGGCGTGATGATCGGCCGGGGTGCCTACGGCCGGCCCTGGATCCTGGCGCAAATCGCCGCCGGTCTCGAGGGTCGGCCCGTACCGCCGGCCCCTTCGCCGGCCGAGCGGCTCGAGCTGGTTCTCGAGCACTACGCGTTGATGCTGGAGCTCTACGGGCGCCACGTCGGCGTGCGCAACGCGAGGAAGCACCTCGCCTGGTACCTCGCCGACCTGCCCGACGGCCGGGCCCTGGCGAGCGAGGTCAACCGGCTGGACGAGCCGGAAGCGGTGACGCGTCGGCTGCGGGAGATCTTCGCGGGGTCGATGGCGTTGGCGGCCTAGAAAAAACAAGAAATGTGGGGAGGATGATCCTCCCCACGCCCCATCGGTTTTTGGGGTTGGTGCGTGGCCTCAGTAGGGTGCGGGCGCTTCGCCGGCGGCGCGGCGGACCTGGGCGCGGGCCTCGGCGACCCAGGCCATGAGCAGGCTGTAGCCGAGCGCGATGACCACGGGGCCGACGAACAGACCGAGAATGCCCGAGGTCAAGACACCGCCGATCGCCCCGATGAAGATCACCAGCATCGGCAGGTCGACGCCGCGGCCGAGCAGCATCGGCTTGAGGATGTTGTCGCTGATGCCGACCAGCACGCACCAAAGAAGAAACAGCACGGCCCCGGCCGTCTCCATGACGGTGAACTGGTAGATGACCACGCCGATCAAGACCAGCGCCGGGCCGATCTGGACGATGGCGAGGATCAGGCAGACCAGCGCCAGGAGACCCGCTGCCGGCACCCCCGCCACGACGAAGCCGATCCCCGCGAGGATCGACTGGACCAGGGCGACGCCCAGAATGCCCTTGGCAACGCTGCGGATCGTCTTGGTCGCGAGCTCGGCATAGGCATTGCCACCGGGCCCGGCGAAGCTGGTCGCAAGTTCGCCCGCCAACCGCTCGCCGCCCCGGGCGTTCATCACGAGGCCAGCGGCGATGAAGATGGCGACGACGAACTGGAAGAAGCCCACGAGGATCGCGCCTACGAAACCGAGCAGCCAGCGGCCGACCAGAGCCAGCTGCTCCTCGACCACCGAGAGCGCCTGCTGCAGATTGGTCGAGGCGAGCTGCCAGAACTGGAACATCGGCTGGCCGATCACCGGCCAATCGGCGACCTGGGCCGGCGGTGGCGGGACGTGCAGGGTGCCAGCTTCGAGCCCGGCGGCGAGCGCCCTGGTCCCCTCGACCAGCGTGCCGCCGAGCAGTGCTACAGGTGCCACGAGCACGACCAGCCCGAGTGCGGTATAGAGTGCCGCGGCGAGGCCCCGCCGCCCGCCGGTCAGCGACTCCAGGCGCTCGTAGAGCCCGAAGCTGGCGACGGCGATGATGATCCCCCAGGCGACGGGCACCAGGAACGGGCGGATAATGCTGAAGCACCAGACGATCAGGACCAGCAGCAGGCCGATGCGAATCGTGGCCTTGAGCGCTCGGCCAACGAAGACGCTCTCGTCGTCGACCTCGTGACGTCCGTTCACGCCGACCTTCCTTTCGCGCTGTGCTCGACGGCTGCAGATCCCGGGCGCGGATTACCAGTCCGGTCGAGAAGGCACAACCGCCGCAGGCGGGCGGGTGACCCGGCCTAGCCGATGCTGACCGCCCGCCCGGTGGCCAGCGACTCGTAGGCTGCATCGGCCAGCATCAGCGCCCGCCTGCCGTCCTCGAAGCTCACCGGCATCGGCCCGCCTGCTTCGACCGCGCCCACGAAAGCCTGGTTCTTGGTGTTGTAGGCCTCCTGGTAGCGCTCGATGAAGAAGTGCAGGATGGGGCGCCTCGGCCTCGGTCGTCTCGGCTCCCCAGAGCTCAGAGCCCGTTTGAAGAGTTGCTGAGCGGAATCAGTCTGTTATGACACCCTTGTTCTGCCAGGAGCAAGGA
>DAIRDJ010000246.1:0-4973 GCA_036796215.1 Geminicoccaceae bacterium | reverse complement strand
CCGCGAGGGTGGCCGGACCGTGGGTGCGGGTGTGGTTGCCGAAATCGTCGGCTGAGGTAGAGCGGGAACGGGAAGCCAGCCGTCATGGACACGCAGAATATCAGGATTCGCCTCAAGGCCTTCGATCACCGCGTCCTCGACCAGTCGGTGCGCGAGATCGTCGGCACGGCGAAGCGGACTGGGGCCAGGGTGCGCGGCCCGATCCCGCTCCCCAACCGAATCGAGCGGTTCACCGTCAATCGGGGGCCGCATGTCGACAAGAAGAGCCGCGAGCAGTTCGAGATTCGGACCCACAAGCGGCTCCTCGATATCGTTGACCCGACGCCGCAGACCGTGGACGCGCTGATGAAGCTCGACCTCGCCTCCGGCGTCGACGTCGAGATCAAGCTCTGAGGCGAAGTCGATGCGAACCGGGATGATCGCACGGAAGATGGGGATGACGCGGCTCTTCGGGGTCGACGGCAGCCATATCCCCGTGACCGTGCTCAAGGTCGAGGACTGCGAGGTCGTGGCCGTGAGGACCGAGGCCAAGGACGGCTACGATGCCGTGCAGCTCGGCGTCGGCAAGGCCAAGGCGAAGAACGTGAGCCAGCCGATGCGCGGCCACTTCGCCAAGGCCAAGGTCGAGCCCAAGGCCAAGGTCGGCGAGTTTCGGGTGGCGGCCGATGGCCTGCTCGAAATCGGGCAGAAGCTGCATGTCGGCCATTTCGTCGCCGGCCAGTTCGTTGACGTTGCCGGGGTGAGCATCGGCAAGGGCTTCGCCGGGGCGATGAAGCGGCACAATTTCGGCGGTCTTCGGGCCAGCCACGGTGTCTCGATCTCGCATCGCAGCCACGGCTCGACCGGTCAGCACCAGGATCCGGGCCGCGTCTTCAAGGGCAAGAAGATGGCCGGCCACATGGGTCATCGCAATGTGACGGTGCAGAACCTCGAGGTGTTCGGCGTCGATCCGGACCAGGGTCTGATCATGATCAAGGGCGGCGTGCCGGGTCCCAAGGGGAGCTGGGTCAGGGTGACCGATTCGATCAAGAAGGCGCTGCCCAAGGATGCGCCGTTCCCGGCCGCTGTCGTCAAGGCCGGCGAGGCCATGGAGGCGATCGTCGCCGATGAAGGTGAGGTCTAGGTCATGCAGGTCGAGATCAAGAACCTGCAGGGTGAGGTGGTAGGCTCGACCGAGCTCAGCGACGCCGTCTTCGCGGCTCCCGTTCGCCGCGACATCCTGCATCGGGTGGTGACCTGGCAGCTCGCCAAGCGTCGCGCCGGCACGCACAAGGTCAAGAGCCGGGGGGAGGTCAGCGGCTCGACGGCCAAGGTCTACCGGCAGAAGGGGACCGGGCGTGCCCGCCACGGCAGCAAGCGCGCCAACATCTTTCGCACCGGTGGTCGTGCTTTCGGCCCGGTGCCGCGCGATCACGGCCACGACCTGACCAAGAAGGTGCGGCGACTGGGTCTCAGGGCGGCGTTGTCGGCCAAGGCCGCGGCCGGTGAGCTGATCATCCTCGATGCAGCCGCCTTGGCCGAGCCCAAGACCAGGCTGATGAGCGAGGTCCTGGCCAGGCTCGGGTTGGGCTCGGCCCTTTTCGTCGTCGCCGGTGAGCCCGAGCGCAACTTGGCACTCGCCAGCCGCAACATCCCGATGGTCGATCTCCTCAGCCATGAGGGGGCCAATGTCTACGACATCCTGCGCCGGGACGTGCTCGTTCTGACCCAGGATGCGGCCAAGCTGCTCGAGGAGCGTCTGCAATGACCACCGCGCGCAACTACGACGTTATCGTCGGCCCGGTGATCACCGAGAAGGCGACGCGGGTCTCCGAGCACGGCCAGGTGGTGTTCAAGGTGCGGCTCGATGCCAACAAGGCCGAGATCAAGGACGCCGTGCAGAACATCTTCGGTGTCCAGGTCGTCTCGGTGAACACGCTGGTGCAGAAGGGCAAGGCCAAGCGGTTTCGCGGCCGGCCCGGCAAGCGCAGCGACGTCAAGAAGGCCTACGTGCGGCTCGCCGAAGGCCAGTCGATCGACGTGACGACGGGGATCTAGGTTATGGCGCTCAAGCAATACAACCCGACGAGCCCGTCCAGGCGCCAGCTGGTGACGGTCGACCGGTCGGGGCTCTGGAAGGGCAAGCCGGTCAAGAAGCTGACCGAGGGCCTGACCAAGACCGGCGGTCGCAACAATCACGGCCGCACGACCGCCTATCATCGGGGCGGCGGGCACAAGCGCACCTACCGGATGGTCGATTTCAAGCGGACCAAGTTCGGTGTGCCGGCGGTGGTCGAACGGCTCGAATACGATCCCAACCGGACGGCGTTCATAGCACTCATCCGCTACGAGGATGGCGAGGAGGCCTATATCCTGGCGCCGCAGCGGCTGCAGGTCGGTGATCCGGTGATCGCGGATGCCAAGGTCGACGTGAAGCCGGGCAACGCCGCTCCCATTCGCAGCATTCCGGTCGGCACCGTCGTTCACAATGTCGAACTCAAGCCCGGCAAGGGCGGGCAGATCGCGCGTTCGGCCGGGACCTACGCGCAGATCGTCGGCCGGGACGGCGACTTCACGCAGATCCGGCTGGGCTCCGGCGAGATCCGCCGGGTGCATTCGACCTGCATCGCGTCCATTGGGGCGGTCTCCAACCCGGACCATCAGAACATCAATATCGGCAAGGCTGGGCGCAGTCGCTGGCTGGGCAAGCGGCCGGTGGTGCGTGGTGTGGTGATGAACCCGGTCGACCATCCACACGGCGGCGGCGAGGGCCGCACCTCGGGCGGTCGCCATCCGGTGACGCCGTGGGGCAAGGACACCAAAGGTACCCGCACCCGCAAGAACAAGAAGACGCAAGGTATGATCATTCGCAGTCGCCACCAGGCCAAGAAGAGGGGAGGCTGACCATGCCCCGCTCGGTTTGGAAGGGTCCGTTCGTCGACGGCTATCTCTTCGACAAGGTGGAGAAGGCGCGGTCCTCGGGTCGCAACGAGATCATCAAGACCTGGTCGCGACGGTCGACCATCATGCCCGATTTCGTCGGCCTGACGTTCGCCGTCTATAACGGCAAGAAGTTCGTGCCGGTCTACGTCACCGAGAACATGGTGGGCCACAAGCTCGGCGAGTTCTCGCCGACCCGCACCTACACGGGTCATGGTGCCGACAAGAAGGCGAAGAGGAGATAGGCCGGTGGGCAAGCCCAAGCAGGAACGGCGGCTCGCCGACAACGAGGCGCAGGCGGTGGCGACCCTCGTGCGCTCGAGCCCGCAAAAGCTCGGCGTCGTGGCGGGCATGATCAACGGCATGAAGGTCGACAAGGCTCTGGTGGCGCTCGAGTTCACCCGGCGGCGGGTTTCGGATGTGGTGCTCAAGACGTTGCAGTCGGCGATCGCGAACGCCGAGAACAACCACGATCTCGACGTCGATCAGCTCTATGTCGCGGAAGCAAGCGTCGGCAAGCGGCTGGTGATGAAGCGCTTCAAGCCGCGCGCCCGGGGCCGGGCCGGCAGGATCGAGAAGAAGTTCAGCCAGCTCAGGATCGTCGTTCGCGAGAAGCCGGCGCAAGAGGAGGCCGCCTGATGGGTCAAAAGGTCAATCCGATCGGCCTTCGGGTCGGCATCAACCGCACCTGGGATTCGCGCTGGTATTCCGATCGCGACTATGCCTCGATGCTCGCCGACGATCTCGAGATCCGCCGGTTCCTGATGAAGCGGCTGGCCCAGGCCGGGATCAGCCGGATCGTCATCGAGCGGCCGGCGAAGAAGGCCAGGATCACCATCTATTCGGCACGGCCGGGGGTGGTGATCGGCAAGAAGGGCCAGGAGATCGAGAACCTGAGGAAGGATCTCTCGAAGCTCTGCGGTGGCGAGGTTCACCTCAATATCGTCGAGGTCAGGAAGCCCGAGCTCGACGCCAAGCTGGTGGCCGAGAACATCGCCCAGCAGCTCTCCCGCCGCGTGACCTTCAGGCGGGCGATGAAGCGGGCGGTGCAGTCGGCGATGCGGCTGGGCGCCCAGGGCATCAAGGTCACCTGCGGCGGCCGTCTTGGTGGGGCCGAGATCGCCCGGACCGAGTGGTATCGCGAGGGCCGGGTGCCGCTGCACACGCTTCGGGCGAATATCGATTTCGGCCGGGCCACGGCGCACACGCCCTATGGCACGTGCGGGGTCAAGGTCTGGGTCTTCCGCGGCGAGATCATGGAGCACGACCCGATGGCCTTCGACAATCGCTTCAACGAGCAGGGGCCGGGTGGTCGCGGCTGAAGACTTGGCTGATCGCGGCAGAGGGTTTGGGACGAGCTAGATGTTGCAACCGAAACGAACCAAGTTCCGCAAGGCGCACAAGGGGCGCATTCGCGGCATGACGAAGGGCGGGGCCGATCTCAATTTCGGCGCCTTCGGCATGAAGGCCACGGAAGGCGGGCGGATCACCGCACGCCAGATCGAGGCCGCGCGCCGTGCGATCACCCGTCATCTCAAGCGTGCCGGCCGGGTCTGGATCCGCATCTTTCCGGACAAGCCCGTCTCGAAGAAGCCGGCCGAGGTGCGGATGGGCAAGGGCAAGGGCTCGGTCGAGTTCTGGGTGGCGCCGGTGAAGCCCGGCAGAATCATGTTCGAGATCGACGGGGTGCCCTACGAGCTGGCCGAGGAGGCCTTGAAGCGGGCCTCGGCCAAGCTGCCGATCAGCACGCGCTTCGTGCACCGGGTGCAGGAGGAAGCGGCATGACCAAGGCCAGCGATCTTCGCGCCGAGACGAACGAGCAGCTGGAGGACAAGCTCCTGCAGCTGAAGAAGGAACAGTTCAACCTGCGTTTCCAGAAGGCCACGGGCCAGCTCGAGGGCACCGCCCGGATCGGCGTCGTCCGCAAGGACATCGCCCGGATCAAGACGGTGCTGCACGAGCGGCAGTCGGCCCAGGATCGGCAGCATGCCATGAGCGCGGGCTAGGAGAGGACGATGCCGAAGCGTGTTCTGCAGGGTGTCGTGGTGAGCGAC
>DAIRDJ010000245.1:0-5120 GCA_036796215.1 Geminicoccaceae bacterium | reverse complement strand
AGCTTGATGGTCCGGCCCAGGGCGTGGGCGGCCTTGGCGAGGGTGGCGAGGGTCACGGTGTCGTTGTCGGGGTCGAGGAGGCGGTCGAGCTGCGAGCGGCTGGTTGCCAGGCGCCTGGCCATCTCGACCTTGGAGATGCGCTGCTCTTGCATGGCCGCGGCGAGCTGATAGGCGAGCACGCGCTTGATGGCGGTTTCGGTCGTCTGCTCGCAGGTGCCCTGTTCCCTCAGGAAGTCCTCGAACAGCGGCCCGGCCGTTCCGGGTTCGGCATTTTCGATGCGCGGCGCCATTGGCGGTCAACTGTCCACGAGATCGAGGCGGCGTTCGATGCGGGTGAGGCGTTGGTCGAAGCCGTCGAGGCGGTGTTCGATGCGAACAGTGTCGCGCTTGATGTCGACGACGTTGCTTTCCAGCGACTGGATGCGGCCGAGCATGTCGTTGAACGATCGCTTGAGCTCACGCACCTCGTCGAGCGTCCGCTTGCTCTGCTCGACCAGGAAATCAAGCTTCACGTTGTCCATCGGCGGCATCCTTGGTTCAGCGATCCGCTCAAGATAGCCACTTTGCGGCGAAAGGAAAACGTTTCAGGTCCGGTGGGCGCCTTCGAGAGCGCCGCGCGGTCCACGACCCTTCCAACAACGTCGTCCCTCGCAACCCCCAAAAAATGAGGGGGCGCGGGGGAAATCATTTCCCCCGCACTTTCCTTTACCTTAAGCCGCTTCGGCTTCGATCAGCGGCTCGATCGCCAGCTTGCCGTCCTTGACTTCGACGTGGGCGGTTTCGCCTTCCTTGAGGCGGCCTTCGAGGATGAGGGTGGCTAGTTGGTCCTGGAGGTTTTTCTGGATGACGCGCTTGAGGGGGCGGGCGCCGTAGACGGGGTCGTAGCCGGCGTTGCCTAGCCAGGTTCGGGCCTGGTCGGTGAGGGCGAGGTCGATGCGGCGGTCGGCGAGGAGCTTGCGCAGGTAGGCGAGCTGGATTTCGACGATCGCGCCCATTTGGGCTCGGCCGAGGCGGTTGAAGAGGATGATTTCGTCGAGGCGGTTGATGAACTCGGGGCGGAAGCTGGCGCGGACGACCTGCATGACGTCGTCGCGGGCTTCCTCGGCGGAGGCACCTTCGGGCAATGCTGCGAGGTAGTCGCTGCCGAGGTTGGAGGTCAGGACGATGATGGTGTTCTTGAAGTCGACCGTTCGGCCCTGGCCGTCGGTGAGGCGGCCATCGTCGAGGACCTGCAGCAGCACGTTGAAGACGTCGGGGTGGGCCTTTTCGATCTCGTCGAACAGGATCACCTGGTAGGGGCGGCGGCGGACGGCTTCGGTCAGCGCACCGCCTTCGTCGTAGCCGACATAGCCGGGAGGGGCGCCGATGAGGCGGCTGACGCTGTGCTTTTCCATGTATTCGGACATGTCGATGCGCTGCATGGCCTGGTCGTCGTCGAAGAGGAAGGATGCGAGGGTCTTGCAGAGCTCGGTCTTGCCGACGCCGGTGGGGCCGAGGAAGAGGAAGGAGCCGATCGGGCGGTTGGGGTCCTGGAGGCCGGCGCGGGCGCGGCGGACGGCGTTGGAGACGGCGTGGACGGCGGCTTCTTGCCCCACGACGCGCTTTTCCAGCTGGCTTTCCATCTGGATGAGCTTTTCGCGCTCGCCTTCGAGCATGCGGTCGACCGGCACGCCGGTCCAGCGGGAGACGACGCCGGCGATGTCGCTTTCGGTCACCTCCTCCTGGAGCATGCGGGTGCTCTCGGTGGCCTCGGCCTCCTTGATGGCTTTTTCGAGGCCGGGGATGACCGAGTAGGTGAGTTCGCCGGCCTTGGTGTAGTCGCCCTTGCGCTGCGCCTCGATCAGGTCGTGGCGGGCCTGGTCGAGCTGTTCCTTGAGCTTCGTGGCGCCGGCGAGTTTTTGCTTTTCGGCCTGCCAGCGGGAGGTGAGCTCGTTCGATTCCTGCTCGAGCTCGGACAGCTCCTTCTCCAGTTTCTGCAGGCGCTGGCGGGTGGGCTCGTCCTGCTCTTTTTTCAGCGCCTCGCGCTCGATCTTGAGCTGGAGGATGCGGCGGTCGAGCTCGTCGATCTCCTCGGGCTTGCTGTCGATCGCCATGCGCTTTCGGGCGGCTGCCTCGTCGACCAGGTCGATCGCCTTGTCGGGGAGGAAGCGGTCGGTGATGTAGCGGTTGGAGAGGACGGCGGCCCCGACGATGGCGGCATCGGTGATGCGCACGCCGTGGTGCATCTCGTACTTCTCCTTCAGGCCGCGGAGGATCGAGACGGTGTCCTCGACCGAGGGTTGGGCGACGAATACCGGCTGGAAGCGGCGGGCGAGGGCCGCGTCCTTTTCGATGTGCTTGCGGTATTCGTCGAGGGTGGTAGCACCCACGCAGTGCAGCTCGCCCCTGGCCAGGGCGGGCTTGAGCATATTCGACGCGTCCATCGAGCCTTCGGCCTTGCCGGCACCCACGAGCGTGTGGAGCTCGTCGATGAAGAGGACGATCTCGCCTTCGCTGGCGGTGATCTCCTGCAGCACGGCCTTGAGGCGCTCCTCGAACTCGCCCCGGTACTTGGAGCCGGCGATCAGCGCACCGAGGTCGAGGGAGAGCAGGCGGCGGTCCTTCAGGCTCTCGGGCACGTCGCCGTTGACGATGCGGTTGGCGAGACCCTCGGCGATGGCGGTCTTGCCGACGCCGGGCTCGCCGATCAGCACAGGGTTGTTCTTGGTCCGCCTAGAGAGGACCTGGATGACGCGGCGGATCTCCTCGTCGCGGCCGATGACCGGGTCGAGCTTGCCGTCACGGGCGATCTGGGTGAGGTCGCGGGTATATTTCTTCAAGGCCTCGTAGCTGTCCTCGGCCGAGGCACTCTCGGCGCTGCGGCCCTTGCGGATGGCCTCGATCGCGGCGTTCAGGCCTTGGGCGGTCACACCCGCGTCCTTCAGGACCTTGCCGGCGTCGGTAGCGGACATGGCGATGGCGAGCAGCAGGCGCTCGACGGTGACGAAGCTGTCGCCGGCCTTCTTCGCGATCTGCTGGGCGCTCTCGAAGAGCCGGGCCATCTCCGGGGCGAGGTAGAGCTGCCCCGCACCGGCGCCTTCCACCTTGGGCTGCTTGGCGAGCAGGAGCTCGGTCGCCTGCAGCGCCGCCTTGGCGTTGCCGCCGGCGGCCTGGATCAGGTTGGCGGCCATGCCTTCCGGATCGTCGAGCAGCACTTTCAGGATGTGCTCGGGCAGGAAGCGCTGGTGGCCTTCGCGAATGGCGAGCCCTTGCGCCGACTGGACGAAGCCGCGGGCGCGCTCGGTGTAGGTGTTGAAATCCATCTGTCGTTCCCCTTCCGGGCCCCTCGTGCGAGCGGGCCTGTCCCTGGCGACCCCTGCCGGGCATCGCCGTTTCGTGACGGGTATGTGGGACGGGGCGTTCAGACGTGCAAGCCGGCGGCAGTGTCGTCGGCGGGGGAGACCCAGGCCCCAACGCGGCGGCCCCTGCGGGAGGCAGGATGATCGGCCGGGCGAAGCTGCAGCGGGTGCGGTGTGCCGCGGCGCACGCCAGATGATCCCGTGACCGGCAAGCGCCGTGGGGCCGCTGCGAGCCGGCACGAGCCGCACCCGAGTTTTACGAATCATTAAAGGTTCCGAGCGACAAGGTCGTTCGTTTGGCGAACGCTCCCGGAGACCACCATGCCTTACTCGATCACAGGCCGCATCGAGCCCTCGGACGTTTCGCGCCTCGCTCGCGCGCTTCGACTTGGGCTCTCGACCCTGGCACTCGGCGCAGTCCTCGCCGCGACGCCGCTCGACCCGACGGCGGGCTGGCACGAAAAGATGCTGAAGAGTGTGCTGGCCGACGACGATGAGGGCGACGACGACAATCGGGGCGACGACGACGACGACGACGACGACGACGACGACGGCGACGACGGCGACGACGACGGCGACGACGGCGACGACGGCGACGACGGCGACGACGGCGACGACGACGAGGACAATGGCGAGGATGACGACGACGACGACGACGACGACGACGAGGACGACGACGACGACGAGGACGACGAGGACAATGGCGAGGATGACGCCGACCCACGCCGCACTATCGAGGGCGACGATGATCGCAACGACGATGGCGAGGACGATGACGACTCGGACGATGGCGATCTGACCGAGCTCGATGACGACGCGGAGAGGGATGCCATCGAGGCGGGCTGGCAATGAGCGCTCGTCGACTCGCCTTGGCGCTGCCGATCCTCGGCCTGCTCATCGCCGGCTGCACTTCGGGTGCCGATGACACGGTCCGACAGGGTGGCTTCATCTCGACCTCGAGCGTCTCGCCCATGGCCCGCTTGCCGGAACCGATGCCTGGTGATCGACTGCGTTACGATCAGGGGGCGTCGCTTCGGGTGATGGCGGTGGACGACACGACTGTCACCCTGCGCCGCGGCAAGAGCACGACGATCGTCCGCCCGCGCAACCCGTTCCTGCCGCCGCTTGCCAGCGATAGCCGGCGTTTCACGATAAGCGCGACGCTCGACGCACCGGCCGACGCGCTGTTCCCACTGGCCGCCGGCAACACGGTGACCTTCGAGGAGCGACGCCGGGTGCGCAACAAGCACGGCGGCCGCGAGCGCGTGTCGACACGGCAGTGGCGCTGTGCTGTCGGCGAGCTGACCACGATCACGGTGTCGCTCGGCACCTTCGAGGCTTGGCCGGTGCGCTGCGACAACCCTGCGAGGAGCGCGTTCATGCGCAATGAGCGCAGCTATGTCTGGCACTACGCGCCATCGCTCGGCCAGGTTGTGCAGGAACGCTACGAGCGCTTCGGCAGCGCGCCGCGGGTCAGGCAGCTGCAACAGCTGACGACCCGGGCACCTTTGGCACGTGGCCCGGTTTTCACCCAGGCAATGCAGTCGAGCTTCGAGACCGCCCGTTCGGGTGAGCCCGTGACGTGGCACGACGAGCTGAGCGCACAAGCGGGCCGGATCGTCATCAAGCGGACGACCCGGCGCGCCGACGGCACTTTTTGCCGCGAGGCGGAGGTCGCCGTCATGACCGGCTCGGCGCCGCTGGGGCAAGAACTTCGGGCCTGCCGGCGGGCCGAAGGCTATTGGCAAGCCGAGCTTTGAGCGCCCGTCTGATACCAACCCC
>DAIRDJ010000244.1:0-5143 GCA_036796215.1 Geminicoccaceae bacterium | reverse complement strand
ATCGTCCACCACATGGACTGGCTGCCGACCTTCCTCGCCGCCGCCGGCAACGAGACGGTCAAGGAGGACCTTCTCGAGGGTGTGACGGTCGCGGCGATGGCCGGCCGCAACTACCGCGTGCATCTCGACGGCTACAACATCCTGCCGCTCCTGACCGGAGAGACCGAGGAGAGCCCGCGCAAGGAGATCTTCTACTTCACCGATGATGGCGACCTCTCGGCCCTGCGCTACGCCGACTGGAAGTTGATGTTCCTCGAGCAGAAGGAATGGGGGACTTTCCGCGCCTGGATGGAGCCGTTCACCGAACTGCGCGTCCCGCTGATCTTCAACCTGCGCCGCGATCCCTACGAGCGCGCCTACCGCACCTCCAACACCTACTACGACTGGGTGCTCGACCACGCCTTCATGCTGGTGCCGGCACAGCAATATGTCGGCCAGTTCCTCGCGACGTTCCAGGAGTATCCGCCGCGCCAGGAGGCGGCGAGCTTCTCGCTCGACAAGGTGATGGAGAAGCTGTCGGTTCCGGGCGGGGCACGGTAGCGACCCGCCAGCTCGGGGAGCGGCTTTTTGAGGCCGCTCCCCATTTTTTTGTCGGGAGAAACGACATGCAGAGCATTCGAGCGATGAGCCTCGCGGCCGTGGCGGCCGTTCTGCCGCTCGCGGCGTTGGCCGACCCGTTGCCGTCCTGGAACGACACCACGACCAAGGCCGCGATCATCGCCTTCGTCGACGAGGTCACCGACCCTGATTCGGCGAGCTTCGTGCCCGAGGACGACCGCATCGCCGTCTTCGACAATGACGGCACCCTCTGGGCCGAGCAGCCGGTCTACTTCCAGGTCCTCTACGCCCTCGACGTGCTGCGCGAGAAGGCGGCGGCGGACCCCTCGATCCTCACCTCCGACGTGCTTGCCGCCGCGGCCGAGGGCGATATGGAGGGGCTGATGGCGGAAGGCGTCGACGGCCTCCTCGAGGTCATCAACGTCTCGCATGCGACCATCACGGTCGAGGACTTCCAGGCCGACGCCTACGCGTGGCTGACCACGACCGAGCATCCGACGAGCGGCCTGACCTATGCCACCATGCTCTACCAGCCGATGCTGGAGCTGCTCCGCTACCTGCGCGACGAGGACTTCACCACCTGGATCGTCTCGGGCGGCGGCATCGACTTCATCCGCGCCATTGCCGAGGAGGCCTATGGCATCCCCCCTGCGCAGGTGGTCGGCAGCCAGGGCAACACCAGCTACGCCGTCGTCGATGGCACGCCGACGCTGATGAAGGACGGCGGCGTCAGCTTCGTCGACGACAAGGACGGCAAGCCCGTCGGCATCATCCGCCACATCGGCCAGCGCCCGATCCTCGCCGGCGGCAACTCGGACGGCGATTTCGCGATGCTGGAATGGACCACCGCCGGCGACGGCCCCCGCCTCGGCCTGCTCGTCCACCATGATGACGCCGAACGCGAATGGGCCTACGATCGCGACAGCCACATCGGCCGGCTCGACCGCGGCCTCGACGAGGCGGACCAGCAGGGCTGGGTGATCGTCTCGATGCAGAACGACTGGCAGAGGGTCTGGCCGGAATGAGCGACACTGCACGGGCGCCGCTGGCGGCAGGACAAGGCACGGCGAGGTGCCGGGCGACCGTCCTCTTCGCCGGCTGTCTCGCCGTCACGCTCAGCACCCCCGCCCTGGCGCAGGAGGCGACCACCGAGCGACCGCCCGACGATCGCTGGACGTTCACCATGGCCCCCTATCTCTGGGCCACCTCCCTCGATGGCAATGCCAGCGTCGGCGGGGTCGACGCGGATGTCGACCTGTCGTTCGGCGACATCCTCGACGATCTGGCGATTGGCGGCATGCTCCTGGTCGATGTGCAGCGGGGTCGATTCGGCATCGCCGTCAACGGCGTCTTCGCCCGGCTCGAGCCCGAAGGCGAACTCGGCCCGATCCAGCTCGACGTCACCAACGACACGACCTGGATCGGCGTCGCTCCCTACTACCGGGCGGTGGAGTGGACCTATCGAACATCGCCTTCGGGCCGCCCCATGCGTCTCGTGGTCGAGCCCTTGGCCGGCATCCGCTACACCAACCTGCGCATCGAGCTCGACGGCACGGGCCCGCGCGGCAATGGCCGCCAGGTGGACCAGAGCGAGGCCTGGGTCGACCCGATCGTGGGCTCGCGTTTCATCCTCGACCTCGCCGACAACTGGACGCTTTCCGGCGAGGCCGATATCGGCGGCTTCGGCGTCGGCTCCGATCTCGCCTGGAACGTCCAGGCCTTTCTCGGCTACAAGACCAGTCTCGCCGGCCAGCCATTGACATTGGCCGCCGGCTACCGGGCGCTGAGCCAGGACTACGAGGACGGCCGCTTCAAGTGGGACGTGACCACCCAGGGGCCGATCCTCGGCGTGGTGCTGCGCTTTTGAGGCCCGAGGCCCGATGACGCACGAGACCCTGACCGACCGGATCGACCGCTTCACCCTCGCCGATGGCGGGCCGTTCGTGGCACTGCAGCGGCGGCTCGGCCTGCTCGAGGCCAGGGCGGCCGCGGCCCCGCGGCGCGCCGCCATCCTCGTCGCCCTCGCCTTCGGCGTGCCGCTGGTCCTGGCGATCGTCGCCGGCGACGCCTGGGGGACCGTGGCCGAGCGGCCGTTCCTGCTCGATTGGGGCATCTGGGCGCGCTTCGTCCTCGCCATTGCCGTCTTCGTCCTCAAGGAGCGGCTGGTCAACGAGCGGCTCAAGGTGCATCTCCGCCAGTTCGCCGAAACACCACTCCTCGCCCCGGCGGCCATGCCGGCGGCCGCGGCGGCAGTCAGCCGGGCGCTGCGCCGCCGTGACCTGCCCTGGGCCGAGCTCGTCTGCGTCGTCCTCGCCTATGCGATCACCTTCGGCGGCACGGTGGCACTGCGCGGCAGCGCGACCACCGCCTGGCTCGTCGAGGGCGCGGACGCGACGCTCGGGTTCAGCCTTGCCGGCTGGTGGGTGATGCTGGTCTCGAACCCGCTCTTCTGGTTTCTGCTCCTGCGCTGGCTCTGGCGACATCTCGTCTGGGGGCTGCTCCTGCGCGAGATCGCGAGGCTGGAGCTCCGGCTGGTGGTCACCCACCCCGACGGCCTCGGCGGGCTCGCCTTCATCGGCCAGTACCCCAACGCCTTCGCCGCCCTGGTCTTCGCGATGAGTGCCGTGCTGGCCGCCGCCATCGCCAATGCCTTTCAGCACGACGCCCTCGAGCTCACCGGCTACGGCTACATGATGGGCACCTGGCTGGTGCTGGTGCTGGCGCTCTTCGGCCTGCCGCTGCTCGCCTTTCATCACCCGCTCGCCGCCCTCAAGCGGCAGGCCCTCTTGGCCTCGACCGCGGCCGCGACCCGACACTTCCGCGCCGCCGAGCGTGCCACCTTCGGCGACAATCTCGCCGCTGCCGCCGATGCCGACGACAAGGCCGTGGGCGACATTCCCAACCCGACCGCGACCTATACCGCCGCGAAGAAACTCCGCACCCTGCCGTTCAGCCGCGAGGCGCTGCTGCCTGTGGCGGCCGCCGCCCTGGTGCCGCTGGTCCTCGCGGGCTCGACCCGGCTGCCCTTCGCCGAACTCTGGAAGATCGCCAAGAAACTGCTGCTGCTATGAGACGCCTGCTCTTTGTCCTGCTCCTGGCCCCGCTGCCCGCCGCCGCGGGAGCCCTCTGCGACGCCTATGCCGGCCTGCCCGCGGGCGACGGCCCGACCACGGGCATGGTGGCCATGAAGGGCGGCAGCTTCACCATGGGCGACGACGACGAGCGGCCGGAGGAGCGCACCGCGCACGAGGTCACCGTTTCGCCCTTCTGGATCGATCGCCACGAGGTGACCAACGCCCAGTTTCGCACCTTCGTCGAGGCCACGGGCTACGTCACCGTGGCCGAGAAGGGCCTCGATCCCGCCCAATACCCGGGCCTGCCGCCCGAGCTCTTGCAGCCGGGCGGCATGGTGTTCCAGGAGCCGGAGGCGGCTGATCTCCAGGGCAGCGTCGCGCAGTGGTGGAGCTATGTGCCGGGGGCCGACTGGCGCCATCCGGCGGGCCCGGGAAGCTCGATCGAGGGGCAGGGCAACCACCCCGTCGTCCAGATCGCCCATGCCGACGCCCTGGCCTATGCCGAATGGCTCGGCCGCGACCTGCCGACCGAGGCGGAATGGGAGTTCGCCGCCCGTGGCGGGCTGGAGGGGGCGACCTATAGCTGGGGCGACAGCTACGATCCGCTCAACGGCTGGCTCGCCAATACCTGGCAGGGCAGCTTCCCGGTCGAGAACGAGAACCAGGACGGCCACTACGGCACCGCCCCCGTCGGCTGCTTCGCGCCCAACGGCTACGGCCTTTTCGACATGGCCGGCAATGTCTGGGAATACGCCCGCGACTTCTATCTCCCCGGCCACTTCCCCGACCCCGCCGTGGACCCCGCCGGGCCGAGCGCCGAACTCTCGGCACGCTACAGCCCGACCGGCATGCCGCGCGTCACCGTCAAGGGCGGCTCCTGGCTCTGCGCCCCCGATTTCTGCCTGCGCTACCGCCCGGCCGCCCGCCAGCCCCAGGAGCCGGATCTGGGCTCCAACCATATCGGCTTTCGCACGGTGTGGCGCGAGGCCGACTGATGAACACGCAAGGAGCGATCATGCGCTACCGACTGGCCAGATGTCTGCCCCTGCTCGCGGTCCTGGGGCTCGCCGGCTGCGAGAGCTTCGGCCGCGGCGTCACCCAGGCCTTGCTGGCGGAATCCAGCGAGGCGTCCCAGGACACCCGCGCCTGCGAGGTCGAGGGCCGCCCGTTCGCCGGGATCGAGCCCTACCTCGCGAAGCAGGACGCGCTGCCGCCGTCCGCCCCGGGCGATACCGATCGGCCTGAGGTAAAGGTGCTCTTCGTGCACGGCATCGGCACCCATGCGCCCGGACACGGCACGGCACTGCGGCAGAACCTCGCCACGGCACTGGGTCTGGATAGTCGCGCCCCCCGGCCGAAGCGGATCGTCATCGCCCACCCGCGCTTTCCGGACCAGGACCTGGGCGAGATCAACGTCAGCCGGCTCACGGATGCCGAGCGGCGCCGCGACCTCCTCTTCTACGAGCTGACCTGGTCGCCGATCACCCAGCCGGACAAGGACCTGCTCGCCT
>DAIRDJ010000243.1:0-5201 GCA_036796215.1 Geminicoccaceae bacterium | reverse complement strand
AGCGGAGCAGCTTGACACCAACGACCCCAATCAGAGAGGGCTCTGAGGCGAGGCCCGGGTCGCCTGCCCTCGGCTCGCCGCCTACGCCCTCGCTACTGGCCGCCGCCGGCTGCCACGATCTCGCGCAACTGCTCGAGGGCGGCCTTGGGATCGATGCGCCAGGCCTCCTCGAAGAGCGGGTTGCCCTCGATCAACCGGCGCTCGTCCGGGTTCTCGATCGAGCGGGTGGCCGGCGGCGGCTCTTGGGGCTCGCCTTCGATGATCCGGTTGAGCGCGTCGAGGATCGCCTCGGCCTTGGCCGGGTCCCTGGCGTGGAGTTCGGCGAGCACCGGGTTGAGCTGGATGCGCAGGTCGGTGGCGGCCGAGGCCCCCATCTGTGGTGGCACCAGCAGGCAGACGAGCATCGCGAGGACGAGGCTAGGCCGGCGCATGGGGCAGCTCCCTGAGCTGGTCGGCGAGGGCATCGAGATGCCGGGCGACGAGTGCTTCGAGCGCCCCCTCGGACCAGATGAGACGGATATTGGGGCGGACCTCGTCCCGGAGCAGGCCCACATTGATCAGGGCGTCGAGCCGGTTGCGGCAGAGGGTGGGATCCATGTGCATCGCCATGAAGCGCTCGATGTCCTTGAGGCTCAAGACCAGCCGACCGCCGCCGAGGCGCTCGAGCGAGCCCGCCTTCATCCGCGCGTTGAAGCGGGCGTTCTTGAGCCGCCAGAGCCGCTGCTTGTGGCGCGAGCCCAAGGGCGGCGCGGTGCCATCCAGCCGGTCCAGGGCTTCGAGCTGTCGGTCGATCATCGCGTTGTGCCGCTCGATATAGGCACCGAGCGGACCGGGCTCGGCGCAGCCGGCAGCCCGCAGCACGAAGAGGAACTGCGCGATGTACTCCGTCTGCTCGGTCGCGATCTGCCGCTCGATGAAGTCCTCGACCTCATCCGCCGTCATCACGTTGCTGCCGGCCATGGCGTCACGCGTATGCGCCTCGAGGCTGCGGTAGAGATCCGCCCGCACCTGCCAGAGCGAGAGCAACAGCCCGGCCCGCGCCACCATGCGGCCCGGTGCGTCGTGGTCACTGGCCGCCGCGGGCGTCGTCATTCGATGGCGTGGAACTCGACCCGGCGGTTGATCCCGTCATAGGGATCGGTGCCGGCGAGCGGCTCGGACTTGCCGCGCCCCTCGACGCCGAGCCGGTTCGGGTCGATCTGCCAGACATCGACCAGGTATTGGCCGACCGCAAGGGCCCGCTGCTCGGACAGGCTTTGGTTGTAGGCGGCACCGCCCGAGGCATCGGTATGGCCGATGATGCCGACGACCTTGGTCTCGTTCTCGGGCAGGCTCAGCACCTCGCCCAGCCGCTTGAGATAGGGGATCGATTCGCTGACGACATTGGTCGAATTGAACTCGAAGAGGATGTTGAGGCCGAGTGCGGTGCCGGACGGTGGTGGCGCCGGTGCGGGTGCGGGTGCGGCAGGGGCTGCGCTCGCCACCTGCCCGGCACTTTCCGCGGGCGGCGGGCTGGGCGCCGGCTCGTCGTGGAAACGGATGGCACGGGTCTTCATCGGTGCCGCGGCTTCGGCCTCGTTGCCGAAGAGCACGGCGTTGAGTTCCTCCACGCTGGGTACGTCCTGGAAGATGACGACGTCCTGGGCTGCCGCCTCGGTCGCGGACCAGGCAAGGGCAACGGCGAGGCTGGTGGCAACGAGTGTTGGCCGCAACGAGATCGATCGCATGGCAGGTCTCCAGTGCACGGACCCGGGCTCGGGCCAGGGTTGAGCGCTCAAGGGCGCACGGTCAAGAGGCAGAACGTGTCGCCGACCGGCAAGAGCACGGCGCGCCGGCCGCTGCCCTCGAGATTGATCGCCTGTTCGCGCAGGCCGGGCGGGATCGCACCATTGGCAAAGTCGGCCTCACTCACGATCTCCCGCCCTTCCTGCCAGCAGCTGGCACGAATATCACCCGAAAGCTCGGCGCCGACGCGGGTGCCGGTCGCTGCCTGCGGGCGCTCGCCACCGCTCGTGATCTCGGCCACGGCCGGCCCGGCGCAAAGCCCGAAGGCGAGGCAAAAGGCCGCCGCGCGCATGGGCTGATGGCAGGTTTTCGGATAGGATACCGCAACGTCCATCCGCGAGGAGGATTTCGTGATGCGCATGCCAAGGTGCGCTGCTGCTTTGACAACCACCGCTATCCTGCTGACGGCACTGGCAGCGAGCGCCGACGAGACGCGCGAGCACGGCCCGTTCACCATCGACGGGGTCGTGCTCCAGGGGCTATCCGGCACGCTCGAGGTGCGGGTGGTCGAGGGCGAGGCGACGCGGTTTTCGGTGACCGGTCCGGCCGCTGCCCTGGCTGCCCTCGAGGTCGACGCCGCAGCCGACACTCTCCGTGTCGGGCGGCCGCAGAGCGGCCGGTCGGTGACCGTGGTCCAGCAGCTGACCGTGGTGACCGGGCCGGGTGCCAGCTCCAGCGTGGTGATCGGCGGCAGCGCGGCCGCAACGGGAGAGGCCGCTGCCCCGCTCGATGTCGTGCTCGACCTGCCGTCCGGTACCCGCCTCGAGCTCCTGGGCTTCACCGGTGCGGCGGTGATCGGCGATCTCGCCGCCCCGGTTCGGATCCAGGTGATCGACGGGACCGTGCGCACCGGCGCCGTGGCCACTGCCGAATTCGCCACCATCGGCCAGGGCTCGATCGAGGCCGCCACGGTGACCGGCGATCTCGAGGCCAGCGTGACCGGTGCCGGCCGGATCACCGTACTCGGCGGCACGCTCGAGGCGGTGACGGTCGCGGTCACCGGTGCCGGCGAGGTCGATATCGACGCCCCGGCGGCAAGTGCGGTGGTCGAGATGGTGGGTGACGGTGCCGTGCGGCTCGCCGCGGTCGCGAGCGAACCCGTCGTCAGCCGGGTCGGTGCCGGGCGGTTCGAGGTCGGGCCACGCTGAGTGGTCGTCGCGGCGCACGAGGCCGCGACAGCGGGGGGCATGGCCGAGCGTGCGGGGTACCGCATCATGGCATTCCTCGATTGCTGGCGAAACCCCACCACTGGCAGGGTCGCGCCGCGGTTCAGTTGGTGACGGTGATCTTGACCCTGGAGGACGCGATCCCGTTCGGGCTCGCGGCGCGCAGGAGCTGGTCCACCTGATCGATGCTCTCGACCGGCAGCGGTGTCAGGTCCTCGGCCTGGAGCAGCGGCGGCAGGCTGCGGCCGATCTCGCTGCCGGCGGCGACACAGAGCACCTCCTCGACGGCCCCGGCCCGCTCGGGCACGAGATCGAAGGGGGCGGCACCGGGCAGGTAGAGCGGCTGGCGGGCCGGCAGATAGGGATCGGGAGCGAAGCGGTTGGGGAAGATCCGGGCGATCCGGCCGGCCCCGTCCTGGTAGTAGCAATAGGCGAAGGCGTCGGCGTTGCTGCGCAAGGTGAGCCCGATGGCCTCGCCGGTCGCGTAGCGGTGCGACGGCCCGCGCGGCGTCGTCAGGTTGACACTGATCGGCTGGGCGATCTCGGCCGCGACGGGGATGAACGGGTCGGGTGCCCGGTCCGGGGCCGGCTCGCGGCCCAGCGCCAGGTCGGAGGCGATCAGGTCGGCATAGAGGTCGAAAGTGACCCGGCCGTCGGCGATGAGGCCACGCTCGGCCTGGTAGGCGCCGATGGCATCGCGGGTCAGGGCATCCATCTGGCCGTTGACGCCGCCCTGGTAGCGGTTCTGGCCCTTGAGCGCGCGCTGGACGAAGCTCACCCGCTCGCTCGTCGACATCGCGTCGAACCAGCCGCGGGCGACCGCGGTGACCTCGGGATTGGTCTGCTCGATCTCCAGGCAGCGCCAGTAGGGCACCTGGAGCAGCTTGCCCGTGATCTCGATGGTGCTGAGCTCGATCAGGCTCCGGACCGCCGAGTGCATGCCTTCGGACTGATTGAAGCTGAGATTGAAGTTCGCACCCAGCTTGCTGATCGTGGCGCCACCGTCGACCGCCTGGCCGGAGCGGCGCACGACGATCGAGTTGTTGGCCGAGACACCGGGCAGCATGCGGCGGTTGAGGACGTTGCCGACATTGAGGTCGACCGAGACCACCGACATCACCTGGTCGGCACTGGCGCCGATATCGGCCTCCTCGATGCCGATCCCACCGCCGACACTCTCGGCGATGACGCCGCTGTCGAGCTGGGTGATCGCACCGCGGACATAGTAGTTGGGCACCTCGAAGCCGGCCGGAACGGGCGGGCCGCCGGGGTCGGCGAGGAAGCTGCCGAGCACGAAGACCGAGCCGTACTCCTCGAAATCGATGAAGTTGAAGGCGTTGCTCTTCACCGACATCTGCGAGATCGCCGAGATCAGCATCTCTTTCGTGCCGGTCTGCACCTGGCCCGTAGCGTCCGGGATCTCCTGTGCGGTGACCAGATAATTGGTCTTGCCGAACTGCTGGAAGAGATCGTCCATGCAGCGGAGCGACGCCGAGAAGCTGGTGAGGTTGCGCTGCGGCAAGGTTTTGGGCTGCTGGGCGATCACCGCCCGTTCGGGCGGGGTGAAGGCGCAGCCCGCGGCGATCAGCGAGAAGGTGGCGAAGCCGGCGAGCGCCGCTTTGGGTCGACGCGCTGCCTCGGGCTTTGTTGTTCTGAGCATGGCACTTACCGTCCTATCCAAAAAAAGCCGTCGTTTCGGCTGGTCGAAGGGGCGGCGGGCCGCTGCCTCAGCGCCGGTTGCTCAGGGGCGCGTCAGCGCCGGCCGCGGGTGCCGCAATTGATCGGCGCGTTGATGATCTCCCGCGCGATGACGATGTTCTCGCGCGGTGGCCGCTGCCCGGCCCGGCCGGTGGTCTCGACATTGCCGACCGAGAGCTTGCCGCAATCGGTGTTGACGATCGACGCGTTGGGATTGCTGCTGCCTCCCTCGGCGAGGCCGAACTGGTGGCCTTGCATCGCCCGGCCGCTGGAGATCACCCGCTGCACCTTGGCACTCTCGCCGGGGGCGAGGAACGGGCGCTGGTTGTACTCCTTGGCCGAGGCGTGGCCGGATGCCAGGCTGATGGCGATGAAGCTGGCGATCACGACGCTCGTCATCATGGTCTTGCGGCGCATGGCAGGTCTCCTCCCGGTCTCTTGGCGGTCCCTGGCCGGCCGGCCCGGGTACGGGCCGGCCGGCGGGAACGATTGTCGAAGCTCAGTCGCAGACGTCCGACTTGCCGATGGTGCCGATCTCGCTGCAGGCCTCGG
>DAIRDJ010000242.1:0-5222 GCA_036796215.1 Geminicoccaceae bacterium | reverse complement strand
TGTCCCCTTTGCCCGAGGTGTCCCCTTTGCCCCCGCCTGAAAAAACCGAGGGGGCCCGGGGGAAATCATTTCCCCCGGCTTTTCCTTCATCGCCTGCCGTCCGCTTCGCCATGCCCCATGGTGCGTTGCAGCACGGTCGGCTAGGTTGCCTCGGGGGTTCGTGGAGGTTGTGGCTGATGGGTGCATTCGACGAGGACAGGCAGCACAAGACGTTACGGATGACGGTGTTGGCGACGCCGGACATGGCGAATTTTTCGGGGCATGTGCATGGTGGCGCCATTTTGAAGTTGTTGGATCAGGTCGCCTATGCGTGTGCTTCGCGTTATTCGAATCATTATGCGGTGACGGTTTCGCTCGATCAGGTGTTCTTTCGCGAGCCGGTGCATGTGGGTGAGTTGATGACGTTCATGGCTTCGGTCAACTACACGGGGCACACGTCGATGGAGATCGGGATTCGGGTGATTGCCGAGAACATCATCGAGAAGACCGAGCGGCATGTGATGACGAGTTATGTCACGATGGTGGCGGTCGATGATCAGGGGCGGCCGGCGCGGGTGCCGCAGTTGCAGATCCGTGACGAGGTCGAGCAGCGGCGGCACGATGCCGCGGCGCTCAGGCGGGAGTTCCGCAAGGAGATCGAGCGGCGGAGTCTGAAGATCCGGCAGAACCCCGCGGCGGAAGGCTGATCGGGGGCGGCGGATCGCCTGCCGGGCTGCCTTGACAGGAGTCGGGGGCGCGCGCGACGATCGATGGGGTATGGGTGGCGTGCCATCCTGAGACAACAAACGCTTCAAGCATTGGACAATCGATGAGCAAGAACACCAAGAGCATCGCCAATCTGCAGACGGCACTCGCCATGGAGCTTACCGCCATTCACCAGTACCTCTTGCATGCCCACACCCTGGACGACTGGGGGCTGGACAAGATGGCGGGGAAGATGCGCGAGGAGATGCAGGAGGAGCTCGGGCATGCCGGCGCCTTCATCGACCGCATCATGTTCCTCGGCGGTGATCCCAAGGTCGAGGCCGGCAAGTCGCCGAAGCGGGCGGCGAGCCTGAAGGCGATGTTCGAATCCGACCTCGCCGAGGAGAAGGGGGCGGTCGCCTTCTACACCGAAGCGGCGGAGGCCGCGGTCAAGGACAGCGACATCGGCACCCGCGCCCTTTTCGAGCGGATCCTGCTCGACGAGGAGGGGCACATCGCCTGGCTCGATCTGCAGCTCGATCTGCTCGAGCGGATGGGCGAGCCCGCCTATGTGGCGCGCCACATGAGCGCTCCCGGCGACGCCTGACCAGGCACCGTCAAGTTCGGAGGGGGCGCGGGGGAAATCATTTCCCCCGCTCTTTCTCTTTCTTTTTCTTCTTGTTGCCCCCGTCAAAGCGTCGGCCCTTCCTCCTTCACCGTGATCCGCCAGAGTGTACGGGGGATGGCGGGGTCGATGAGCGGGGCGCAGTGGAGGAGCGAGCAGTTGTCCCAGATGACGACGTCGCCCTTCTGGTAGGTGGGTTGGTGGCAGAAGCGGGGGCTGGTGCTGTGCTCTTTCAGCGAATCGAGCAGCGCCAGGCTCTCGGCGTCGTCCATGCCGTCGATGCCGAAGGAGGAGCCGGAGACGGCGTAGAGTGATCTCTGGCCGGTCCTGGGGTGGCTGCGGACGAGCGGGTGGCGCTCCCATTTCATCCGGGCTTCCTGGTCGGCCGTGAGCGGGGAGGCAACGGTGCGCGAGGTGCGGTCGAGGTCGTCGCGGTTGCCGTAGTGGTGGCGGCAGATCAGCGGGTCGATGCGTTGTTTGGTGGCGTCATCCAGGGCCGCGAAGGCGGCGCGCTGGTCGGCGAAGGTGGTGCCGGCGTTGTCGTCGGGAAGCTCGATGCCGTAGAGGATCGTGCAGCGGGCGGGGACGGCGAGGTAGGAATAGTCGGTGTGGAAGTAGCTGCCGCCGTCGGCGAGCCCCAGGGGATTGCCCGCCTCGTCCTTGCGGTTGGAGAGGATGAGGATGTTGGGGTCGGCCGGGTGGTGGAACTGGTCGATGACGTGGGGTTCGGGCGGGCCGAAGCGCTTGGCGAAGGCGACGAAGTCGGCGGGTGCCAGGTCCTGGTCGCGGATGACGACGACGAGGTGTCGGTGGAGGGCGTCCTCGATCGTCCTGAAGAGGGCGTCGTCCATGTCTGCGGTGATCGCGACGCCGGTGATCTCGGCGCCGAGGACATCGGAGAGCGGGGTGATGGTCATGCCGTTCTGGCGCATCGGTGCTGCCTCTTCCTGATCGGCGGCCCTCTGCTGCCGAGGGCTCGCATGGTGCGGGCAGGATAGCCTCGCCGGCAGCTTCGGGCCAAGCCGGAAACCGGCATCGCCCGCCCCGCCCATGGCGAGAAAAAAGGTCAACCTGGTCAGCGAATTCTGCTAGCTTGAAGAGCCCTGGGAAGCGGGGCCCGAGGGCCGCCCTTTCCTCGCCAAATACGAGAGAATTCCCGATCCCATGAAGCTAGCGATCGAGCGTGCCGCCCTCTTGCGTTCCCTCTCGCATGTGCAGAACGTGGTCGAGCGGCGCACCACCATTCCGATCCTGTCCAATGTGATGCTGCGCGCCGAGGGCGAGAGCCTGCACTTGACGGCGACCGACATGGATTTGTCGATGGCGGCGAGCGAGCCGGCGCGGGTCGAGACCGGCGGCTCGACCACCGTGGCGGCACACACGCTGTTCGAGATCGTGCGCAAGCTGCCGGACGGGGCCGAGGTGATCCTCGAGCAGCCGGCCGACGCGAGCGAGCTGTCGCTGCGCGCCGCCCGGTCGGTCTTCACCCTGCCGGCGCTGCCCGCCGACGAGTTCCCGGCGATGGATCTCGACGAGCTCGATGTGCGGTTTGCGATGCCGGCGGCCGCTGTGCGCAGGCTCGTCGACAAGACGCGGTTCGCGATCTCGACCGAGGAGACCCGCTACTACCTCAACGGCATCCACCTGCACGCTGCCGGCAGTGGTGCCGATGCCACCTTGCGCGGTGCTGCGACCGACGGGCACCGGCTCGCCAAGATCGAGCTCGCCTTGCCGGCCGGGGCCGAGGCGATCCCGGCGATCATCGTGCCGCGCAAGACCGTGGGCGAGCTCCGCAAGCTCGTCGACGATCTCGACGGTGACATCCGGGTCGCCGTCTCGCCGACCCGCATCCAGTTCATCCTCGAGCGGGCGGTCCTCGTCTCGCGGCTGATCGACGGCACCTTCCCGGACTACGAGCGGGTGATCCCGGTCGGCAACGAGCGGGTGGCGAACGTCGCCACCAAGGCGTTCGCCGCTGCCGTCGATCGGGTCTCGACCATCTCCACCGAACGGGCCCGGGCGGTGAAGCTGCGTTTCGACGACGGGCGGATGACCGCGTCGGCGGTCAGCACCGAGGCGGGCCGGGCCGAGGAGGAGCTCGACGCCGAGTACGCCAGCGAGCCGCTCGAGATCGGCTTCAACAGCCGCTACATCCTCGACATGCTGGCCGAGGTCGAGGGTGAGACGGTGCGTCTCGAGATGGCCAATCCGGCCGCCCCGACGCTGGTCCTCGACCCGGCGGATACCGGCACCGTCTACGTCCTCATGCCCATGCGCGTTTGATGACACTGGCGCGCCTGTCGGCAGCTGGTCGCCCGACCCCGACCGCGGGTGACGCGGGCGAGTGCCAGCAGGCTGCGGTGGCCTCGGGCCGGCCGGCCGAGGCCTCGGCCGTGGCGGTACAGCCTGTGGTGCGCCGGCTGCGGCTCAGGAGCTTTCGCAATTTTGCGGCGCTGGATCTCGGGCTTCCTGCCGCTGCGGCACCCGTCGTTCTTTACGGGGCCAATGGTGCCGGCAAGACCAACCTCATCGAGGCCGTCTCGCTGCTCGCCCCTGGCCGCGGGCTCAGGCGGGCCCGGCTCGACAGCCTCGACCGTGATGCCGACCCGGTGCGGCCCTTTCGCATCGAGGCCCTGCTCGCCACGGCCGACGGGCCCGTTGATCTCGCCACCGGTCGCGATCTCGAGGGCGACCGGCGCTGGCTCGAGATCATGGGCGAGAGCCGCCGCGGCCTCGCCCCCTTGGCCGAGCTCGTCGCCGTCGCCTGGCTGACGCCGGCCATGGACCGCCTCTTTCTCGATGCCGCGAGCGAGCGCCGCCGCTTTCTCGATCGCCTGGTGCTCGCCGTCTATCCCGAGCATGCCCGGCAGACGGCGACCTTCGAGCGGGCGATGCGCGAGCGCTCGCTGCTGCTCCGCCAGGGACCGCGCGATCCGGCCTGGCTCAAGGTCCTGGAGGAGCGGATGGCGGCGGCCGGTGTCGCTGTCGCGGCCGGCAGGCGCGAGCTGGTCCTTGGCCTCAACACGCTGCTCGCCGAGCCCGATCCGACCCTGCCGACGATGCGGCTCGAGCTCGAAGGGGCGGTCGAGGCATGGCTCGGGGCCGGGGCTGCGATCGACGCCGAGGAGCGCCTCGCGAGCGGTCTCGAGGCGAGCCGCGCCCAGGATGCGGAGAGCGGTGGGGCCGCCATCGGCCCGCATCGCAGCGATCTTGCTGCCATCGATCTCGCCACCGGCGAGGCCGCACCGCGCGTCTCCACGGGCCGGCAGAAAGCCATGCTGGTGGCCATCATCCTCGCCGAGGCCCGCCTTCGCCAGCGCGTCCACGGTGATCTGCCGGTGCTGCTGCTCGACGAGACCATGGCGCATCTCGACCCCACCCGCCGTGACGGCGTCGCCGAACGGCTCGCCGCGATGGGTGGCCAGGTCTTCTTGACCGGCACCGAGCGCCGGCTGTTTGCGGCCCTCGAGGGCCGCGCCCATTTCCTTCATGTCGACCAGGGAACGATTCTCGACCATGAGTGACACGCCAGAGCAGACACCGCAAGCCACTGTCCCGGGGGAGCCCGTCTACGATTCGACCTCGATCCGCGTGCTCGAAGGCCTCGAGGCCGTGCGGCTGCGGCCCGGCATGTATATCGGCGACACGGATGACGGCTCGGGCCTGCACCACATGGTCTTCGAGGTGGTCGACAATGCCATCGATGAGGTGCTGGCCGGCTACGCCGACCGGGTCGAGGTCACGCTCAATGCCGACGGCTCCTGCACCGTCACCGACAACGGCCGCGGCATCCCGGTCGACCTGCACGAGGGCGAGGGCGTCTCGGCGGCGCAGGTGATCATGACCGTGCTGCACGCCGGCGGCAAGTTCAACCAGAACAGCTACAAGGTCTCGGGCGGGCTGCACGGCGTCG
>DAIRDJ010000241.1:0-5281 GCA_036796215.1 Geminicoccaceae bacterium | reverse complement strand
GGGCTAGGAGAGGACGATGCCGAAGCGTGTTCTGCAGGGTGTCGTGGTGAGCGACAAGGGCGACAAGACGGTGATCGTCAAGGTCGAGCGCCGTTTCATGCACCCGCTCTACAAGAAGTATATCCGTCGCTCGAAGCGCTATGCGGCGCACGACGAGACGAACGAGGTGACGGTCGGCACGCAGGTGCGGATCGAGGAATGCCGGCCGATCTCGAAGACCAAGCGCTGGGTGGTGCTGGGTGGCGTCGGCGACGCGGTGGCTGGCGCTGAGCCCGCGGCAGCGGTTGCGAGCGAGTAGGGGCCAGAGATGATTCAGGTCGAGACCAATCTCGAGGTCGCCGACAACTCGGGCGCACGGCGTGTGCAGTGCATCCGGGTGCTCGGCGGCTCGCATCGCCGCTGGGGCTCGGTCGGCGACATCATCGTCGTCGCCGTCAAGGAAGCCATCCCGCGCGGCAAGGTGAAGAAGGGCGACGTGCACCATGCCGTTATCGTGCGCACCGCCAAGGAGATTCACCGGCCGGACGGCACCGCGATTCGCTTCGACAAGAACGCCGCTGTCTTGATCAACAAGCAGGGCGAGCCGATCGGCACGCGCATCTTCGGCCCGGTGACCCGTGAGCTCAGGGCCAAGCGGTTCATGAAGATCGTTTCGCTCGCACCGGAGGTGCTGTGATGGCCGCGCGCATCAAGAAGGGTGACCGGGTCGTGGTCACCGCCGGCAAGTCGAAGGGTGTCGAGGGCGAGGTCCTGAAGGTGCTGCCCGACGAGAATCGGGTGGTGGTGCAGGGTGCCCAGCTGATCAAGCGGCACACCAAGCCTTCGGCCCGTGGGGCCGGCGGAATCGAGCAGCGCGAGGCAGCGCTCCACGTCTCGAATGTGCTGCATGTCGATCCGCAGGACGGCAAGCCGACCCGGATCGGGTTCAAGTTTCTCGAGGATGGTCGCAAGGTCCGCTATGCCAAGCGGTCCGGCGAGGTCATCGATCGTTGAGGATGAGGTCATGAAGCCCCGCCTGAGGCAGCACTACGAAGACGTGCTGAAGAAAGAGCTGACCGAGACGTTCGGGTACAAGAACCCGATGCAGGTGCCCGAGCTCGAGAAGATCGTCATCAACATGGCGGTCGGCAAAGCCGTTTCCGACAGCAAGAAGCTGACGGCTGCGGTCGGTGATCTCACCAAGATCGCCGGGCAGAAGCCGGCGATCTCCAAGGCCAGGAAGTCGGTTGCCAACTTCAAGTTGCGCGAGGGCATGCCCATCGGGGCGAAGGTGACGCTGCGCCGCGAGCGGATGTACGAGTTTCTCGATCGGCTGGTGACGATCGCCCTGCCGCGGGTGCGCGATTTCCGCGGCATCTCGGGCAAGAGCTTCGACGGGCGGGGCAATTACGCGTTCGGCTTGAAAGAGCAGATCGTGTTCCCGGAGATCAACTACGACGAGGTCGACGAGATCCGGGGCATGGACATCATCATTTGCACGACGGCGCGGACCAACGAGGAGGCCCATGCGCTTCTCAAGGGTTTCGACATGCCGTTTCGGGCCTGACGGAAGGACGATTCATGGCCAAGAAGAGTGCCATCGAGAAGAACGAGAGCCGGCGCCTCAAGGTGGCGCGTCAGGCCGAGAAGCGCGCGGCCTTGAAGGCGGTGATCCAGAACCGCGAGGGCGATCCGCAGGAGCGCTTCGAGGCGGTGTTGCAGCTCGCCAAGCTGCCGCGCAACGGCTCGAAGGTGCGGATTCGCAATCGCTGCCATCTGACCGGCCGGCCGCGTGCCTATTATCGCAAGTTCGGCCTGTCGCGGATCGCGCTTCGCGATCTGGCGTCCGAGGGTCAGGTCCCCGGTGTGGTGAAGTCGAGCTGGTGAGGCAGGAGCACTAGAATGTCGATGTCAGATCCCTTGGGGGATATGCTCACGCGGATCCGCAACGGGCAGATGGCGCAGAAGGGCAGCGTCTCGTCGCCGGCCTCGCGCTTGCGGCAGAACGTGCTCGAGGTGTTGCGGCGCGAGGGGTATATTCGCGGCTACACGACGAGCGAGCCGAAGCCCGGCAAGGCGGAGCTCTCGATCGAGCTGAAGTATCACAATGGCGAGCCGGTGATCCGCGAGCTCAGGCGCGTGTCGCGTCCGGGCCGGCGGATCTATGCCGGTGTCAAGGAGCTGCCCGAGGTCTATAACGGGCTCGGCATCGCCATCCTGTCGACGCCCCGGGGCGTGCTCTCGGATGCCGAGGCGCGCGAGAGCCGGGTCGGCGGCGAAGTTCTCTGCACGGTGTTTTGATCATGTCGCGTATCGGCAAGCATCCAGTCAGTATCCCCAAGGGGGTCGACGTCGCGGTCGAGGGCCAGACCGTCAAGGTCAAGGGCAAGCTCGGCAACCTCCAGGAGACCCTGCCGGGCGAGGTGGTGATCGCCCTCGAGGACGGCTCGCTCGCGGTCAGGCCGCGGGACGAGGCGGACAAGCGCGGCCGGCAGATGTGGGGGCTCGCCCGGACGCTGGTGCAGAACATGGTGACCGGGGTCTCCGGCGGCTTCACCCGCAGGCTCGACATCTCGGGGGTCGGCTATCGTGCCAATGTCGACGGCAGCATCCTCAATCTGCAGCTCGGCTACAGCCACGACATCAAGTTCGCGATCCCGGAAGACGTGAAGATCGTCTGCGAGACGCCGACGGCGATCGTCATCTCCGGCTTCGAGAAGAAGCGGGTGGGCCAGATCGCGGCCGAGATCCGCGGCTTTCGGCCGCCCGAGCCGTACAAGGGCAAGGGTGTGCGCTACGGTGACGAGGTGGTGCGCCGCAAGGAAGGCAAGAAGAAGTAGCCATGATCAAAGCCAACGACCGTTTCGAGCGGCGCGCCCGGCGGACCCGCTACGCGCTGAAGCAGGCCGCCCGTGGCAAGCCTCGGCTGTCGGTGTTCCGTTCATCCAAGCACATCTACGGCCAGATCATCGACGATACCGCTGGCCACACGCTGGTCGCGGCCTCGAGCCTCGACAAGGGGTTGAAGGGCTCGCTCAAGACCGGTTCCGACGTGGCGGCGGCCAAGGAGGTCGGCCTGCTGCTCGCCAAAAAGGCGAAGGAAGCCGGGATCGAGGCCGTGGTGTTCGACCGTGGCGGCTACAAGTACCATGGCCGGGTGAAGGCCCTGGCCGATGCCGCCCGCGAGGGTGGCCTCGCGTTTTGATCGAGTAGGAAAGAGAGATGGCACGTCCAGAACGCCGCGAGGATCGCCAGGACTCCGAGCTGATCGACCGTCTGGTCAACGTCAACCGGGTGGCCAAGGTGGTCAAGGGCGGCAGGCGGTTCGGCTTCTCCGCCCTCGTTGTCGTCGGCGACGGCAAGGGCAGGGTCGGCTATGGCAGCGGCAAGGCGCGTGAGGTGCCGGAAGCGGTCAGGAAGGCGACCGAGCAGGCGAAGCGCTCGATGGTCCGCGTTCCCTTGCGCGAGGGCCGCACGCTGCACCACGACATCCAGGGCCGCTTCGGCGCCGGGCACGTGCTGCTGCGTGCCGCCCCTCCGGGCACCGGCGTGATCGCCGGCGGTCCGATGCGCGCGGTGCTCGAGGCTCTGGGCATCGGTGACGTGGTGGCGAAGTCTCTGGGCTCCTCCAATCCGCACAACATGGTCAAGGCGACCATGGAAGCACTTCGCCTCGTCAACTCGCCGCGCTCGGTTGCCGCCAAGCGGGGCAAGAAGGTGGGCGAGATCATCGGCCGGCGCGAGCCCGTGGCCGATGTCGCGGTGGCGGAGGCTTGAAGCGATGGCCCAAAAGCTCAACATCATCCAGACCGGCAGCCCCATCGGTCGCCCGGAGTACCAGCGCAAGACGCTGGTTGCCCTCGGCCTGAACAAGCTGCACCGCTCGCGCCTGGTCGACGACACGCCCGAGAATCGTGGGCGGATCGAGCGGGTGAAGCATCTTCTGCGGGTCGAGCCCGCCAAGTCCTGACGTCGGAGCCAAGTCCATGCGTTTGAACGACCTGCGCGACAATCCGGGCGCGCGCTACAAGGCGAAGCGGCTCGGTCGCGGCATCGGCTCCGGCAAGGGCAAGACCGCGGGCAAGGGCCACAAGGGCCAGAAGGCCCGGTCGGGCGGTGCCGTTCGCGTCTTCGAGGGTGGCCAGATGCCGATCTACCGGCGGCTGCCGAAGATCGGCTTCAAGAATCCGAGCCGGCAGGACTTCGTCGTCGTCAATCTCGGCACGCTGCAGGCCGCCCTCGATGCCGGCCGGATCGAGGCCGGGGCCACAATCGACGGGGCCAAGCTGGTCGAAGCTGGCATCCTGCGCCGAACCCGCGATGGCGTCCGGCTGCTCGCCAAGGGTGAGCTCAAGGCAGCGGTGACCGTCGAGGTGACGGGTGCGAGCAAGGCCGCGGTCGAGGCGGTCGAGAAGGCCGGTGGCACGGTCGTGATCCTCGGCGGCAAGCCCGCGGCAGCGGAAGCCGAGAGCGAAGGCTGAAGGAGCAGGTATGGCGTCGGTTGCCGACCAACTCGCGTCGAACATCAATTTCGGCGCCTTCGCCAAGGCCACCGAGCTCAAGCGGCGGATCTGGTTCGCGCTCGGCTGCCTGATCGTCTACCGGATCGGCACCTACATCCCGTTGCCGGGCATCGACCCGCAGGTCATGGCGCAGATCTTCGCGCAGCAGGCCGGCGGGATCATGGGCATGTTCAACATGTTCGCGGGCGGTGCCTTGGAGCGCATGTCGATCTTCGCGCTCGGCATCCTGCCCTACATCTCCGCCTCGATCATCATGCAGCTGATGACCGCGATCTCGCCGACCGTGGCGCAGCTGAAGAAGGAAGGCGAGGCCGGGCGCAAGAAGATCAACCAGTACACCCGCTATCTGACCCTCTTGCTCGCCACCGTGCAGGGCTATGGCCTCGCGGTCGGCCTCGAGGCGATGGGTGGCCCTGCCGGCAGTGCGGTGATCGATCCGGGCTGGTTCTTTCGGGCGTCGACCGTGATCACCATCGTCGGTGGCACGATGTTCCTGATGTGGCTGGGTGAGCAGATCACCGCGCGCGGCATCGGCAACGGCATCTCGCTCATCATCTTCACCGGCATCATCGCCACCCTGCCGGGGGCGATCGCCAGCATGCTCGATCTCGGCCGGACCGGGGCGATCTCGACCCTCTTTATCGTCCTGATCCTGGTGCTGGGTCTGGCTGTGATCACCTTCATCGTCTTCATGGAGCGCGCCCAGCGGCGGATCATCGTCCAATATCCCAAGCGCCAGCAGGGCAACAAGATGTTCGGCGGCGAGAGCTCGCATCTGC